>NZ_JAAQWX010000015.1:0-131653 GCF_012985745.1 Pseudomonas sp. WS 5078
CGAAATCGGAAAAGCTCATCTGGCTCATCTGGCTCATCTGGCTCATCTGGCTCATCTGGCTCATGGGCGGCTCGGATCAGGTGGTCAGGCGTATTTCAGCACATTTGAAAACTTGTTCGGAGATTCCTTAGTGAGTCAGGGCGGTCGTGTATTTCACACTCTTTTCGGCTAATTTCGGACAGAGCCTCTCATTTTGTGCCTCCATTACATCTCTCTACAGTGAGCAGTGATAAGTACGACTAACGGTAAATAAACCTGTCACTTTTGACAGTGGACAAGGTTAAATGCCGGGCGTAATTTGGCTTCGTCACGTGTTTCAGGCTATTCATTAATAGTAATAAAGATGTGGCGGAGTATTCCCTTAGGCGCGTGAAGGTGTGGGTTGCTCATCTTTGTTAGGGGACTCGTTGGGTTTATCTAAAAGTGATGAGTTGGTTAATGATCTGAAATTTCCTGCGCTTTAGTTTGGCCGCTTCTCTGTTAAGACCATGTCTTTGACACGGATCTTTGTCCTTTGGATTTATCTACATACTGGTGAAGTTAATGATGACTAAGGTGAATAAAATACAGGCGGCAAGAAGTGATTTTGAAGGATTTAACAGCACCCTCCATAGACCCGTCGGTGGTCGTGCGTTCGTCAGTCCTACTCTATATCGGGTAGGCTTGCCTTTTTTATCCCACTCAACAGAGGGCATCATTTTTCCCTATGAGTTAACAGAGTGGAACTATGAGCTTTCAGTAGGTGTTCCAACGACTGACCTGCCCATATCATCGCTTGTTGATGTCTATTTTAAGGAGGTTGAAGGCCCCGCCGTTTACAAGACCACACGTGAGAGAGTGTCGCCACCCGATGAGCTTTTATTCAAAATACCACCCAGCGATTTAAAGCAATTTGAAGGTAAAAAACTCACGATTAGTTATAACGTTCACCTGGACGATGATTCTACTGCCTCATTAGAATTGCCCGTTCGTGTAACGACACGGCTTACCTACGATAAACCCGTTGTCGAAGGGTTGGAAAACGGCGACATTATTGTGGGCAACTATCCGGATGGACTTGATGTCGAGCTTCAGCCGATTAAAAATATAGCGTTTCCAAGCATTGTGGCCTTAAGCTGGGTAGTTATGACAGTCATCGACGATGTCTATACCATTCTTTATTCGACTATTCAACGTTATGACGCATCCCCGGAAGCGAAGTACGTGATGCGGGTGCCAAAGGAGGCTTATACAGGCTGGCCAAAAGAAGCGTACGCTATATGCGGCGGTTCTGTGGATTTCGCACCACACGATCCAAATCTTCCAACATGGGGGACCGGTGGCCATAAGATTAGATTTATTTGAATCCTAACACTTGGTGTGTTGTTCTTTATATAAAATATCCGCGTGCCTGTGACGCCATTGCTGTATAGGCACGCTGATTTTAATTCAGGATATCTTCGCCTTTGGCATGCTTGCCAAATTGTGCTGCTTTACCTTTTGAGGAAATAAAAAAGTAATCCTTGGCGCGCTGTGTTGAGTGGGGGTAGTTTTACACTCATGTAATGATTGAGCTACTTTCAATCAGGGCAAGTCGAGCACTCCCTAACCCGAGAGGATGGTCATGTTTACTTTACGTGTGTTTGCAACTGCTGCTATTTGCTGTTCTTTTGCATTGAGTTCGCTCCCAGCATTCAGCGACCCCGGTAACGGTAAAGGGCCTGATAAAGGCCATGCTCAAGGTGGCAAGGGGCATGGTAATGAAGGGGGCAAAGGTCAGGGCGGCAAGGAGGGCAATTGGGGGCGTTCACCTCATATTGACCGGGACAATATATTAGGGGTGTTGGGAGGTCATCGCGATTATTGGAGACCCGGTCCAGCCCTGCCACCTGGTATTCAAAAGAATCTGGCCAGAGGTAAACCACTTCCTCCCGGTATTGCTAAAAAGCTGGATGGCAGGTTGTTAAATCAATTACCTCGCTACGAGGGTTATGAGTGGCAACAAGCGGGGGCGGATTTAGTTTTGGTTTCTATAGCCAGCGGTCTCATCTATGAAGTGCTCAATGGAGCGTTTGATTGAGGGCGCGCAAGGGCCGGGCCGGGCTGTGGTGCTGGCACGGTGATAGAGGATATCCGGGGGGGATGGCTTGAGTGCTCAGCCACACTCAACGTCTGGTTCTGATGTACGTATTCCATAGCGCATGCGCACCATGAAGGCCTAGGGCAGATACACAGGCCAGTATGATGACGCTCAAGGTGATCAGTCCGGTACTTTCGTGGGCAAACATCGTGGGTAACTCCTGTAGTCACTTTGTTGATCTGTAAGGTTAGTTACCCCTGTGGTCGCCGAGGTGACGTTTGCATGACAAACGTTTCATCTTTTTCTTCAAGCTTGTACGCGCCCTTGTGGATTAACGCCTATACCTAAGCGCTGAGAGCAAAAGCGGTCAGGGGAGGTGACAGTCGACATGGTTTTGAAGCGCGTGCAATGGCAGTTAGTGTGCGGTTTGCTGCTCATGCCGTCCTTGGTCATGGGTGAAAATACCCGTCCCGGGGACCGAGACAGTAGGGCAGGCAGCGGCGAGTGGTTGGTTTTGGCGAGTCCGTTTGTTTGGGCACCCTCCAGTAATGGGCAGGTCTCACTGGCGGGCATTGATACCAAGGCTGACGTGGGTTTTCGTGAGGTCTTCAATAACCTGAATTCTGTTTTCATGGGCAACCTTGAAATCACCAATCGCACGGTCGGCTTTTATGTGGATGGTGTGTACGCTAAAACCCGTCAGTCAGAACGGCTCTATGGGCAAAAGATTGGTCTTTCAATCACTCAGTCCACATTCGCGGCGGGCGTCTATTACCGTGTGTATGAGCAGGCATTGGGTGGCTCGACAGTTTTCGGCGAACCGCGCACATGGCGCGTTGAGCCTACGGTAGGCGTGCGCTGGAGTCAGTTGTCTACCAAAGTGAATATTGACTCGCTGGGCTTCAGTACGAAGAAGAAAACCCATTGGACAGACCCGTTTATTGGCGTGCGCATGCAGGCGGATCTGACAGACCGGTGGACGCTTTCAGGCGAAGCCGATGCCGGAGGTCTTGATACCTCTGCCAAGCAAACCTACAACGCTCAAGCCTATTTGGGCTACAGAACCTATGTTTTTGAGCATCCCACGCTCGTGCGCGTGGGCTACAGAGTCTTGGCGCAGGACTATCGAACCCGAGATTTTACTGGCAATACGTTCAAATATGATGTGACCCAGCGCGGACCGGTAATTGGCCTTTCCATGCGCTTTTAATCCTTGGCTGACAGGTCTTGGTGCTGGGCCTTGCTGTGTTGACACCAGCGTGATGTGTCTTTGTGCCAGCCCCGGGCACGGGTGATTATTTGAGGATCATAGAAATGAAAACTGCATGCATCACCAGAGCATGTGTGCTGTCACTGGCAGCTTTTATCAGCGCGGTTCCTGTGGTGCAGGCCTGTACACGGTTGGTGTACCTGGGTGACAACCAGCAGGTGATTACCGCCCGCTCCATGGACTGGAAAACCGACGTGGCCACTAACCTGTGGGTGTTTCCCCAAGGTATGAAGCGCAATGGCGAGGTGGGACCCAACTCGCTTGAGTGGACATCGAAATATGGCAGCGTCATCGCTTCGGGTTATGACATTGCAACCACCGACGGCGTGAACGAGGCAGGCCTGTCTGCCAATTTGTTGTGGCTGGTGGAGTCACACTACCCACCTTTCGATAAAACCCGGCCAGGCTTGAGTATTGCTGCCTGGGCTCAGTACGTACTGGATAACTTCAGTAGCGTGTCAGAAGCTGTGGACGTGCTCAAAACCGAGCCCTTTAATGTGATTACCGCTGATGTACCCGGCGAAGGACGCCTGGCCACTTTGCATTTATCGATGTCGGATGCATCGGGCGACAGTGCAATCATCGAATACATTGACGGCAAACAAGTCATCCATCATGACCGGGCCTATCAGGTGATGACCAACTCGCCGGCTTTTGACGCACAGCTGGCGATGAATGCGTATTGGCAGGCTATCGGCGGCACCGTCATGCTACCGGGCACCAACCGGTCTGCGGATCGTTTTGCCCGTGCTTCGTTCTACGTGAATGCCGTGCCTAAATCCCAGGACCCGCGTCTCGCGCTGGCTAGCGTTTTCAGTGTGATTCGTAATGTGTCAGTACCCTATGGCATCACCACCCCCGGAGAGCCGAACATATCGTCCACGCGGTGGCGGTCCGTGATTGACCATAAACAACAGCTGTATTTTTTTGAGTCCGCCATGACCCCCAATACATTTTGGGTCGACCTTAAAAAGCTGGATTTCACCCAGGCCACAGGGGTAGTCAAAAAGTTGGATCTGGGGCCGAATCAAAGCACGATTTACTCGGGCGAGGTTTCCGCAGATTTTGAAAAGGCGGCACCTTTTCAGTTTCAGGGCGCCTGAAGGTTCACATTATTGCACCGTTAGCCTTCAGCTCACTTGTCCCCCTGTTTCGTGGAGGTCATCCACAGTCTCAAGTGCCGTGATGATTGCCACGCGCAACCCTTGAACCTGTGTAGCAAGGCTCATGGACGCCACGGGTTGCGGGGCGAGCCCGGCTTGTTGTGGTAAATAGGGCACGTGAATGAAACCGCTGCGCACCCCAGAGCCCGTCAAGGCGTGTTGCAAACAGTAGAACACCTGATTACAGACAAAAGTTCCGGCCGTTTGCGACACTGACGCGGGTATGCCTTCGGCCTTTAGCGCCCGCGCCATTGCCTTGATGGGCAATGTGCTGAAGTAGGCTGCGGGGCCGCCGCAGACCACAGGCGTGTCGATAGGTTGCTCGCCCAGGTTATCGGGGATTCGCGCATCATTGAGATTGATTGCCACGCGCTCGATCGAAATATCGGTTCGTCCCGGGCCCAATCCAACGGCAATCACCAGTTCTGGCTGGAATGACACGAGTAGCTCAAGCAAGCGCGTCGGGGCCTGGGAAAATACGCAGGGTAACTGCCGCGAGACGATCCGGACGTCCTCCTTGATCAGGGTTTGATCCAGCGCTTTTACGGCCTCCCATGAAGGGTTGATCGGGTCTTGATCGAACGGTTCGAAACCTGTCAGTAATACGGTACGCATGGGCACCTCACATCAGCAGATAGAGCAGGACGATATTGACGACCAACATCATCAATGCCGTAGGCATTTGCGCTTTGATCACGGCGTATTTGTCCGGGATTTCCAGCAGGGCGACCGGCACGATATTGAAGTTGGCCGCCATCGGTGTCATGAGTGTGCCGCAGTAGCCAGAGAACATGCCGATGGCGGCCATCACTGCCGGGTTGGCATCGTAAATGCCTACCAGCACCGGAACACCTACACCACCTGTCATGACCGGGAACGCGGCAAAGCCGTTGCCCATGATCACGGTAAACAATGCCATCCCCAGCACATAGACCATCACTGCGATCAAGCGGAAGTCCATATTGATGTAGGACGTTGCGACATGGGCGACGGCAGAGCCCACCCCGGCGTCGTTAAACAACAGCCCGAGCATGGCGAGCATTTGCGGCAGCACCATGGTCCAACCCAGTGCCTCTGTCAGACGACGCGATTCGCGCAGGCTTTGCAGGGGGGAATCACGGGTCAGAAGGCATGCCAGAATCAACGCCACAATACAGCCCAGTCCCAAGGACACGAACGTGGTGTTTTTCGGGTCTAGCAGCGGGACGCCCTCGATTTGCGTGTTTTTGAGCAGCATGGAGCCGATAACCGTCACCAATGGAATCGACAGGGCAGGGAGGAACAGCTTGTGCCCCAGTCTCCCGGCGCTGGCGCGTGCTGCCTTGACGTGCAACTCGGCATGCGTCCCGCGGCCTATGCCGCCAAAGCCTGCAATCAACGCCATGACCAGCACGCCTGCACCTACAACGAACGGAGGTATGCGATCGCCTACCAGAAACACGATGGCAAACAGCGCCCAGAACAGGCTGCTGCTCCATCGTTTGGGGTGGTTTTGATCGCAAGCGATCATGCCGGCAGTGACCATTAACAACACGCCTGCCAGCCAGTAAAAGTACTCAATGGAGATGATCATCGTGCAACCTCCGGTGAGGTCGGCTCGATGGAAGATTCACGTGGGGTCAGTTGGCGCGTCAGCTGCGAGTCGAAGCGATACAAGCGCAGCGCATGCACGATAAAGGCGCAGATTGCTGTGGGAATTCCCCAAAAAGCGATGTGTAAAGGTTCTACATCGAGGCCAGAGCCCAATAAGAACGTATGCATCAAGGCGATTGCGCCAAATGCCACGAACACATCTTCGCCAAAGAACAAGCCGACATTGTCGGTGGCGGCGCACATCGCCAGTACCTTATGACGCACGGCCTCGGGCAATTTCCCGTATTTATTTTCAGCCGCGCCTTCGGCCATCGGCGCCAGGAGCGGGCGCACCATCTGCGGGTGACCGCCAAGGCTGGTCAGCCCAATCGCTGCGGTGGTTTCTCTCACGAAGAGGTACATGATCAATAAACGGCCGACTGTCGCGCGTTGAAAGGTGGCTATCCAGTTCTGTGCGTGCAAACGCAAGCCATGACGTTCCAGCAAACCAATCACTGCGAGCGGTAGCAGCAGGATTAATTGCAAGGCACGGGTTTCAAGAAATCCTTCCCCCATCAGCGTAATGATGTGCTCCAGAGAAAAGTGGGCTGCAAGGCCGGTCACGATTGCTGCCAGGCTCACCACGAGCAGTGGGTTGAAGCGCAGCACGAAGCCCGCGATGATCACGAATACGCCCAATAAGGGCCATAGATTGACGACGGTTTGCATGGGGAGTGAATCCCTTGGCTGGTTGCCGCAACGCCAGGGCAGGCTGGTGTGCGCGCAAGGCGAAAGCGGTCGGGCTCACTTTCGCAAAATTGATTCGCTGCCGGACTCAGCGTGTTTTTTTATTGTTGGCGTCCCATGAGCGGGCGTCATTGAGCGATATCTTTGGGCGCTTTACCCACTGCGTCCAGTCAAAAAAAGTTGTCACCGCTGAACAAAAAAGTTTGGCCAATTGCACGCGGGATCGGGCTGGCTTGCAGTTGTTGCAAGGGTTTACAGTGGCGACCTTGTTTAGCGTGAACGGGCAACCTTCATGAACATGAGATTCCTTTTGACCTTTGTATGGGTGGCCCGGCTCGGCAGTTTCCGACTAACTGCCGAAAAGCTATCCAGTACGCAAGCGGCCATTTCAAGCCGTATCTCGGTGCTGGAAGCCGAACTTGGCGTGCAGTTGTTTCAACGTGACTCGCGGGGTGTGAACCTGACGCGTGAAGGGCACAACGTGCTGAGTTACGCGGAAGAAATGCTGGCGACCCAGCAGCGCATGCTCCAGTCGTTGGGCAAGGCCGATACGTTTTCGGGCCGTTTACGCATTGGTGTCATGGATACAGTCATCCATAGCTGGCTGAGCGAGCTGATTAACGCTCTTAGTCGCGACTATCCGTTGGTTGAAGTAGAGCTGACGGCTGATACAGCCCTGAACTTGAATGAGCAATTACTCAAAGGGCAACTGGATCTGATATTCCAGACAGATTTATTACGGGCCGACGGTGTGCGTAACAGGCATCTGGCGTGCTATCCGTTGCGCTGGGTGGTGGCCAGAGGAACCCCTCTTGATCGCCCTTATGACGGGCTCGAAGCGCTCTGTCAGGAACGGTTGCTGACCTTCTCGCGGTTGTCCCGGCCGCATCAGGATGTGCTCAATTACCTGCATCAGCAAGGCATTAGCGCGCCACGCATCAGTTGCATCAATTCGGTGGCAGCCATTATCAAGCTGGTGGCTGATGGGTTTGGTATTGGTGTCCTGCCGCCGGTGCTGGTCAGCCGCGAATTACGTCATGGCAGCCTGGTTGAGTTGCCGATGTGCGCCGGCCCCGGCTTTTCGGTCTATGCCAGTTGGCGCGTCGGCGCAGGCCTTGAACTCAATGAAGCGGTTGTCAGCCTCGCCCAAGCGGTTGTGGCCGACTACCAGCGCGCCGTTAAACCGGGTCACCTGATATTGCCCAAGCCCCTCGACTAGTACAGCTTGTCATCTGATCCGTATTTTTATGAATCAACTGCGCCTGTATTGCAGCTCACAATCGGCAGAAAATTACACTCAGTCAGATAGCTCAAGTAGGCATCGAACCTTGAACGGTGCAGGGATGCCGTCCGTTGATGCTCACGTTCTGGTTTTCGACACACTTACGGTAGGAACTGATATGGCTAAGATGGGTTGGTTTTTGGGAGGATTTCTGCTGTTGACCATTGGGATCGGTATCCTTGCCACTATTCCGCCGGGTTGATCCCCCGAACATCAAAAGGCCGCTGCTAAACCAGCGGCCTTTTCTGTTGGGCAAGGGCATTCAGACGCAGTAAGTGAGGGCTTGTTCAACATCAGCCAGCAGGTCTTCCACATCTTCAAGGCCTATTGCCAGGCGCACCAGGCCTTCGCTGATGTCGTGACGTGCACGTTCCTCCCGGGTGTAAGCCGAATGGGTCATGCTGGCAGGGTGTTGCGCCAAGGATTCAGCACCGCCCAGACTGACGGCTCGGCTGATCAGTTGCAGGGCATTCATGAAATACCTGCCGGCTTCCAGGCCTCCCTTTAGCTCGAAAGCAATCATCCCTCCGGGCTGGCGCATTTGGGATTTAGCCAGCTCATGTTGTGCGAACGAGGGTAGCCCCGGATACGACACCGACTTCACTGCCGGGTGTTGCTCCAAATACTGCGCAATCAACTGAGCACTGCTGCAATGGCGGTCCATACGTAAAGCCAGGGTCTTGAGCCCGCGCATGAGCAGGTATGCATCGTGGGGCGACAACACGGCCCCGGTGAGGTCCTTTAAGCCTTGCAAGCGAATGCGCGAGGCCAGTGCCTGTGACGTGACCACAATGCCAGCCGTGATGTCGCTGTGGCCGCTCAGGTATTTGGTTGCCGAATGCACAACGATATCAGCGCCTGATTCCAACGGTCGCTGCAAATAAGGAGTGCAGTAGGTGTTGTCGATAACCACGGTAATGTCGGGGTAGGCGTGGGCGATACGAGCTACCGCTGCGATATCCACCAATTGCATGTTGGGGTTGGCGGGGGGTTTCAAAGTAGACCATGCGCGTGGCGGGGGTGATGGCGGCTTCAAGTGCTTGCATGTCAGCCATGTCGACGTGCTTGACCTTGATCCCGAACTCGCCAATGCCGTGGTGTAGCAAAGCAAACGTGCAGCCATACAGGGTGCGGCTCACAATCAACTCATCCCCCGGGCGCAGTAAGGTCCAGAAGGTCGTTGCAATGGCGCCCATGCCAGAGCTGAAAGCGATACCGGCTTCACCATTTTCCAGCGTTGCCATGCGGGATTCGAGCAGGGCCAGGGTTGGATTGGAAATACGGGTATAAAAATGCCCGCTTTCTTCTCCGGCAAAACAGGCTGCACCGTATTCAGTGGAGGGAAATGCGAAGGTGGAAGTGAGATAAATGGGAGGAATCAAGGCCCCATTATTTTCAAGCGCGTTGTAGCCGTGGTGAATCGCGCGGGTAGAAAAGCCGAACTCATTTTTTTTGTCGTTCATGCTGAGCGCTCCGATATTTCCTACAATGCTATGCTCATATTCGACACGATAAATTCCAAATCCAGGGGATGAAACGCGTGTTATTGGAATAAATACCCTTCACGCTGAGATTGAGAGGCACAGTATGCCCAGTCCGCTGGATAGAACCGATAAAGCCCTGTTAGCAGCCTTGCAAAACAATGCGCGATTAACAGTTGCCGAACTGGCGGAAAAGGTATCGCTGACCACCTCACCCTGTTGGAGACGGGTCAAAATCCTCGAAGAGCAAGGGCTGATTACCGGCTATCAAGCCATCCTGTCGCCCAAGCATTTGGGCTACGGCGTTACGGCGTTTGTCAGTGTCATGATGGCTTCCCATTCTCAGGAAACTGCCAGAAAGTTCGAGCAATGCCTACTGGATATTCCTGAGATCGTGGCATGCCATAACATCTCGGGCCGTTATGATTTTTTGCTCGAAGTGGTGGCTAAAGACCTTGAGTCGTTTGGTGAGTTTGCGCGTGAAGTACTGCAAACTTTACCGGCGGTAAAGGAAATCTATTCAAGTTTCTCTTTCAAGTCAGTAAAGCCGCTGCGCAAGATGCCCTTGGCACTTTAATAAGGTTGTTACCCGAGATAGAAGTCAACGCTGTAGCTAAAGGGTCTAGAGGTGTTGCATTTGACGAGTTGCGATTGGCAGGCCACGTCGGGGTGGTCGGGGCAAGTAATGCGATGCGTCCAGTAAAACTGGATTTTGGGCGCGCGATGATTAAGCCTTTTCTCATAAGCATATAAAAAACTGCTTTCGAAAATAACGGTTTTATTGTCGAAGGCATAAGACGCACGCGACTCGAATATAGATTTTTTGACGTCATAGTCAATCAGAATATCCCCCCTCAGTTTGGGTAGGGTTATGAATTGAATGGCATCCACGCGCACAGCAAGGTTGCTGTCAGATAACTCGGGAGGAAAGGCACCTTCTAGGGCCGTGTGGTGAGCTGACACCAAGTCCAGTCGGTAGCCCGTTTTGTTTATGAAGCGCATGTGTATAGACATCGTATCGTCAGGGTGCCTGTTCATAGAGTGAACTCCTGTTGTTGTGGGTTAGGCAGTGATGAGGTGTTTGTTAGTTGGAGTATGGTGAGTTTTTCAGACGTGTGGGCTGAAGTTTATATGGTGTAACACACCGGTGTTCACTCCGCTTAAGCAGGTACATTACATAAGGGGTCACGAGCTGGTTCGTTAGGTTTGGTTGAATATTGTCGGTAAATTTACTGTGTGTGGTAAGGCGTATCTATTTATAAGGTGGTCGTGTGCGTGAGTATCAGGCGGATGCTTAGCTTTTATTTTTAATAGCTAAAAGAGTTTACTATGTTGACGCCAGCATTAATGACGACGTTATTCCCCAAAAGCGTCCCCTTCCTGAATGACTACCTGCCATTTTTACTACGGGTGGCGGAGCAGCGTGAGATCAACACCCCGCGCCGTATGGCGGCTTTTTTGTCCCAGGTGGGTCATGAGAGTGGAGGTTTTACGGTGTTGGTTGAGAACCTTAATTACAGTGCGGGTGGTTTGGCCGCAACGTGGGGTTCACGTTTTGCCGAGAAAAATGCCGAGGGCGCGTACGTAACGGTCATGGAGGGTGGTCGTTTACGACGTGTTCCCAATAGTGAGGCGCAGACGTTGCATCGCAAGCCTGAAGCCATTGCAAACCGGGTATACAGCAATCGTCTGGGTAATGGGGATGAGGCGTCAGGAGAGGGTTGGCTTTACCGCGGCAGGGGGCTGATTCAAATGACCGGCAAGAGTAACTATCAACGATGCAGCTTGGGCCTGTTTGGGGATGAGCGTTTACTGACCACGCCACAATTGCTAGAACAATGGCGCTGGGCAGTAGAGTCGGCAGGTTGGTATTGGAGTTCTCGACACCTCAATGAGCTGGCAGATGGCGATGATTTTGAGCGTGTGACACGCGCTATTAATGGGGGACTTAACGGGCACGCTCAGCGCGTAGCGTTATATGAACAAGCCCTGGACCTGATGAGTCAGGCCCCCGGACGTTAACGTGAGTTATAAAAGGGGCGAACGCTCAGCTCGGCCGGGTTAGGTGCCATAATGCGCGCCTGTTTTCCAGCCATGCAGGGGTATTTAAACCGTGATGTTTGAAATCAAGCCGATGAGTCCCGAGGCTTATCGTCAGCAAACCCGGCGCAGCACGCTTTATATCGCATTACTGTTTGCCCTGTTGGCGCTGGTGATTTCTGGCCTGGCGGTGATGCTGGCAGGCGCACCGGGCGGGGATAACTTCAGGTTGAATCTGGCAGGGGTAATCGCCGCACTGATCGTCACCTTAATGCTGGTACGTTACGTGTTCTGGTCACAACCCTGGATGGCGGCTGCGGTATACGGGTGGCAACTCAAACGCAGCCTCATGCGGGTCACAAACGCCATGCATCACGTTACGGCGGGTGTCATGGCCGGGGATGTCAGCGCGCTCAAACTGTTGCGCTTCTATCACTTGGGGATCACCCAGATGTATCAGTTGGATGCTAATTCCAGTGCGTTGAGCCAGATGGTGCGGGAGATTGACCTGCATAAGGCGCGGCTTGAAGCGTTGAGCATCGACACTGAGCAAACGCGATTGGACCCTGCGTGGATCGAGCAGGTTAAAACGTTCACGCCGTTGAAATAAGACAGTAAGGCCGGCCAGGCCATGGGTGCCGCCGTGTGCACCTTTAGCCCGGCCAGCCATGACGCCGTGGGTTAGCTCACCACGCGATAACACGGCACATACGCTGCGCCACCGGGAAGTTTCATGCGGTGTTGCTCTACGAAAGCCTGCAACAATTTGTCCAGCGGCTTCATCACGGCCGCATCGCCATGAATCTCGTAAGGGCCATGTTGCTCAATCAGATGAATGCCTTTTTCTTTCACGTTACCGGCCACAATGCCTGAAAAAGCCTGCCGCAGGTTGATAGCCAATTCGTGGGGTGGCAGGTCCTTGCGCAATTGCAGGCTGGCCATGTTGGCATGGGTCGGATCAAACGGGCGCTGAAAACCCTCATCAATCTTCAGTAGCCAGTTGAAGTGGAACGCGTCGTTGCGTTCGCGACGGAACTGTTTGACCTCTTTGAGACCGGCCGTCATCTGGCGAGCCACTTCGGCCGGGTTATCGATGATGATCTGGTAGTGCTTTTGCGCCGCTTCGCCCAGTGTGGCGCCCACAAACTCGTGGAGTTGTTGCAGGTAAGGTTCGGCTTCTTTAGGACCGGTCAAAATCACCGGGAACGGTACGTCGCTGTTGTCCGGATGCATCAGAATGCCGAGCAAATAAAGGAATTCTTCTGCCGTGCCTGCGCCACCCGGGAAGATGATGATGCCGTGGCCTACGCGCACAAAGGCTTCAAGGCGTTTTTCGATGTCCGGCAAGATCACCAGTTCGTTAACGATCGGGTTGGGTGCTTCGGCAGCAATGATCCCGGGCTCGGTCAGCCCGAGATACCGGCCGCCCGTAAGGCGTTGTTTGGCGTGGGAAATCGTGGCCCCTTTCATTGGGCCTTTCATGACGCCAGGACCGCAACCGGTGCAGATGTCCAGCAGCCGCAAACCCAATTCGTGACCGACTTTCTTGGTGTATTTGTACTCTTCGGTATTGATCGAGTGGCCGCCCCAGCACACCACGATTTTGGGCTCTACGCCGGGGCGCAAAGTGCGCGCATTGCGCAGCAGGTGGAACACATAGTCGGTAATGCCTGCGGAGGTGCTCAGGTCCATGCGCGGGCTGTCGAGACCACTTTGGGTGTACACGATGTCACGCAGGGCGCTGAACAGCATTTCACGCGTGCTGGCGATCATTTCGCCATCCACGAACGCATCTGCCGGAGCGTTCAACAGCTCAAGGCGAACACCACGGTCTTGCTGATGAATACGGACTTCGAAGTCTTTATAAGCTTCAAGGATGGTTTTGGCATTGTCGACATGAGCGCCGGTGTTGAGAATGGCCAACACACATTGGCGGAACAGGGTGTAACTGGTGCCTGAGCCCACTTCGCTCAGTTGCTGCACTTCACGTTGCGATAACGTCTCCAGGCTGCCTTTGGGGCTGACCGAAGCATTGATGACGTGTCTTTGGACCATTGAGAACTTCCTTGAGCGGGTCAAAAAATTACCTGACGCAGTTTTTACCTTCAAACCTACCAGCGCGGGGTGCATGTCCTTTTTCATGCCGGCTGTTTTTCAGTCGGCCTCTACAGTAACACTGCTTGCTCATAAGACCAGAGCTGCAGGGGAGTGATGATGAACCCGGTTGTGTCCTCATGGTCTGAGGTAACCTGTCCTTCGATGAGGCCTGCTGTACGACCTCACATGCCCTAAGGAAGTTTTAATGATCATTACCACCACTCACCGAATTGAAGGCCGTCAAATTACGGAGTATCTGGGTGTAGTCAGTGCGGAGTCCGTACACGGTATCAACGTGGTGCGGGATTTTTTTACCGGTATGCGGGATTTTTTCGGCGGGCGTTCGCAGACCCTGGAACGTGCATTGAAAGAAGCCCGGGCAGAAGTCACGGACGAAATTCGTGAGCGTGCGGGCGTGCTGCGGGCCGATGCGATTGTGGGATTGAATTTTGAAATCAGTATGCCGTCAGGTCGCGGGGGGATGCTGGTGGTATTTGCTACCGGTACTGCCGTGCGCTTGAACTGAAACTGCGCTAAACCTGTGGCACTTATCACGCCGTAAGGTTTTGGGAATAAGAAGGAGCTACCGGATGACTGGATTTTTAAACCGTGTGTTGTTGGGCTTAGTTGTGGCGGGTATTGCAACGGGCGTCTGCGCTGAAAGCCGTCTGCCTGAGCTGACAACACAAGCGCCTTATAAAAAGGCATATCAGGCCATGCTGGCTTACCCGCAGTGGGTGACAACCGGTCAGGGCACAGCGGCCCCCGTAGAGAAGGTGGTCATGGACGGCAAAACCTACACCGTCGGCCAGATGTGTAAACCCCACGATTGTGCAGCCAATCAGTTGAATGTGGTGTTTAGTCCCGATGGTAAACAGGCGTGGGGTTTGCTCTCAGTTCGCGCCGAAAACGCTGAAGAGTTTGATCAGCAGTTTCTGGGCATGCCGGATGAAACGATTAAAAAGCTGCTCAATAAATCGTTTGCGGACAACAACCCCACCGATTGAGGTGGGCCCAAACCGATCGACCGCCCTGTGAGGCGGTCGATTGAGCGGCTGGCTGGCTTTACGACTTCGTCAGGCTGGTTTGAGAGAGTGCAGCCTGAAGCTTTTCTTCTTGTTCGGGCGAAAGAGAAGTGCGTAATACTTTGCCCTTGAAGTTTGAATCTTCAAGTTCCTTCAACACTTTCTCTGGCTGGAACTTACGCAACAGCACGAACAAGGCTGAAGAGTTATTGGGAATGGTTTCGCTCAGCGACTTGATGAAATCGTCATCAATACCGTAATCACTCAACGACCCCGATAGCGCGCCAGTGCCCGCACCCAGCGCGCCGCCGATGGCAAAGCCTGCCAGCGGGTTGAGAAACAACAGCCCAACCAGAGCGCCCCACAAACCGCCTGTGACCAGACCGGAAGTCGCGCCAAGGGCGGTGAGATTGACGCTCTGCTTGATGTGTACCTTGCCCTCGTTGTTGCGCACAACAATGACCGCATCTTCCAGTTCCACCAGATGCTCTTTGCTCAACGACACCATTTTGGTCAAGGCGCGGTCAGCTTTTTCAGTATCGTCAAATCCCACTACGATTAAATCAGACATGTCTTTCATTCCTTGACTGTACAGTTCCAACCCGGAGGGGGCTGAATCAAGAGGTATGCCTCAAGGCGTGACTACACGGTTAACACCTTGTTACGCAGCGATGCAGCAGTTCATCAGCAGCTGCGAGCAATGAGCGTGGTCGCAGACCTCGAAACCGTCAAGTCGATACACCGTTCAGGTTGTCGCAGGAGGGCGCAGCAGGGGATTAACGAAGGGGTGAACAAGGTGTGTGAGAAAGGAAAGAGGAGGGCTGGCTGAGCAGCCCTGACACTTACTCCAAGGGCTGATACCTCGGAGATTTATTGCTGATCGTTCTTGTCCGAAGCTGTCAGGCCTGCCTGGATACGCTGGTAAATTTCTTCACGGTGAACGGCTACGTCTTTGGGTGCATTGATGCCAATTCTGACCTGTTGGCCGCTGACACCTAAAATAGTGATCGTAATATCGTCACCGATGTTTATGCTTTCACCAACTTTACGGGTGAGTATCAGCATTTTTTTCTCCTTGATGGCTTTGTATGGCACGTCTCTGAGACGGTGCGGCTTCGTTCATGGCTACAGAATACTGCTAACTGCATATAAATGCGCCGCTCATTACAGACGTCATAGCCAGAGGGGCAATTCCCTGTACGAGGAAAGCTCTCGCCTATGTGTCTTAGATAAGGGCAGATTGGATTTGTTCAAGGAGAGCAAAGGCCGCTGTCCCAGTGATAAAATCGACCCACTCAAAAAGATAGGGGATACGCAGTGCGTAAAGTCATCGTAATGACAGCAATATTGGCCCTGACGGCTTGCGGTCAGGAGTCTAACGATAAAATTCAACGGGCTAAAGCAGCTTCTGAAACATCGACTGTCCAGGCGCCGATGGCTCAATGGGCGGTTGAGGTCAAATTGGGCGAGACTCAAGCGCTCAGTGATCTGACAGCCAGGCTGTTGGAACATGGTTATAGCTCTTATATTGCGGTCATTGATGGCGTTCAGCGCGTCCTGCTCGGACCTTTCAACACCCGGGATGAGGCGCAGGCGATGTTGACCCGATTGACCACTAAACTCGACAACCTGCAAGCCAAGGTTATCGAGTTGCCAGCCGATCAACTCACCCATTAACGAATCAGTGCGCTGCTTTGCTGCCTAAGCGTAGCGTCAACCAGCGGACTTGGACGGCACCGTGCAATTATTTTTTTTGCAGCGGCGCCGTTATGCGTTTTGCCTTGTGTCAACGCCTGCCCCAGCCTCCACCCAATGATGTCAACAGCGCCACGCTGGCCTGCAATTGGCGGGTGCGCAGCGCCTGTACCTGACGTTGCGTTTGCAACGCAGCGGTTTGCGCGGTGACGACATCCAGATAACTGACCGCCCCCGCTTCATAGCTGTGCACGGCCAGCGCCTGGGTGTTCTGTGCCGCATTGGCAGCGGCCTGTTCGTCCAATTGTTGCTGGCGCAGGTCGCGCAACTGAGCCAGGTTGTCTTCCACCTCCCGTACAGCGTGCAGTACCGTGCTGCGGTACAACGCGCTGGCTTCTTCGAATTCTGCCCTGGCCTGACGCGCCTGAGCATCTAGACGGCCGCCGTCAAAAATGGGCAAGTTGACCAACGGCCCTAGCGCCCAAAATCGGTTGCTGGCCGCCAACAGGTTGCCAGCGCCCTGGGTTTGCCCGCCGATCAATCCGCTCAAGCTGAAGTCGGGGTACCACGCCGCTTTCGCTACGCCGATCTGTGCATTGGCGGCAAATACCCGGCGCTCCGCCGCGGCGATGTCGGGGCGACGTTGCAGCAGTGCGCCAGGCAAGGTGTCGGGTTGCTCCGGCAGGCACAGGGTCGGCTCGCGGGCGGCCAGTTCAAACGTGCTGGCGGGTTCGCCCACCAGTTCGCCAATGGCGTGCTCAGTCAGGTTGCGTTGCCCGCGCACCTCATCCAGTTGCGCCTGTGCCTCGGCCAGTTGGGTCTGAGCGCGGGTGAGGTCAACTTCTGAGGCAATCTGGCCCTGATAACGGGCACGGGTCAGTTGCAGGGCCTGGCTGTAATCTTGCAGCGAGCGGGACAAAATGCGCTGTTGTGCATCCAGACCGTCGAGCTGCACATACAAATCGGTCAACTGCCGTTGCAAACTCAAGCGCGCGACCGCCAGATCATCGGCCGCCGCCTGCGCTTGTGCATCACCGGCCGCCACCTGATTGCGGATTTTGCCCCACAAATCGAGGTCGACATTCAGCGCGAAGCCAGCCGTATTGCTGTTGTACACCGACGGTTGAGTCGCACCCCGCAACGGGCGGCTCTCTGATTGACGTTCACGCAACGGTTGGGCGCTGGCCGTGAGTTGTGGGAACAGTCCGGCGTGCAGTTGGCTGGCATACGCCTGGGCCGCATCAAAATGCGCCAGCGCCGCTGCCAGATCGGGATTGGCGTTCAATAATTGTTGTTGCAGGGCGTTCAGGCGTGCGTCCTGATACACCCACCACCACTGCCGCGGGCGTTGATCTGCAGGGCGCGCAGGATGCCAGGGGCCAACACGGCTTTGTTCTCGATAGTGTGCGGGCAGTGCGATCGTCGGCACGCTGTAGGTGGGTGCCAACGAACAGCCCTGCAACACCAGGACCCCCAGTAATAGCGCGAACTTAAGCCTTGGCAGCATGGGACGCCCCCTGGTTCGCGAGCCTTACGGCATCACCCTCGCGCAAGGCGTCCGGTGGGTTGTCGATGACAGCGTCGGTACGTTTCAACCCTTGATCGACCACCAACCTATCACCCAGGTCCAGGCCGATGTGGATGGTGCGCAAGTGCACGTGCTGCGTGGCATCCAGCAGCGCCACTTGCGTACCTTGAGCGCGAAAAATCAGCGCGCTGGCGGGAATGCTGACGCCCTGGGTGTCAGGCGCAACTGCCAGAACGGCTTCGGCATAGTCGCCGGGCATCAGCGCGCCGTTGAGATTGGGTACAACAAATTGCGCCAGCAGCGTGCCCGAGCGCGGGTCAACCGAGGTTGAGTTGCCAATCAGACGCGCGCTGAAAGTGTGCCCCGGGTGTTCCGGCACCGAAAGTTGAGCTTGCATGCCGGGGCGGATCACGCTGGCGTAATTCTGCGGCACCGGTACGTACAGGCGTAGTTGGTGGGTGTCAGCGATGTCAAACAGTTCGGTGTCGCTGTCCGTATCGGCCTTGATCAACTGGCCAATGTCCGTATGGCGCGCAGTGATGGTCCCGGTGAAAGGCGCGCGAATGGTCTTGTAGGCCTCCAGTGAGCAAAGCCGTGCGAAATCAGCTTCGGCCGCTTGCGCATTGGCCTGGGCGGCGGCCGCATTCGATTGCTTTTCATCGGCTTCCTGACGCGAGACCGAATGCGACGCCAGCAAGTGTTGCCAGCGCGCGGCGGTAGTCGCCGCCAGCCTGGCATTGGCGTGCGCTTGCAGCATATGGGCGCGGGTTTGGGCCAATTGCTGGTCCAGGTCGGGGCTGTCGATCAGCGCCAGCACCTGACCGGCTTGCACTTTGCTGCCGATATCGGTTTGCCAACTGTTCAAGTAGCCGTTCACGCGGGCATGAATGGGCGCTTTGCTCCAGGCCTCAAGGTGGGCGGGCAAGCGCAGGGTGTCGCCCCGGGCGTTTTGCTGGGGCTGCAACACGCTCACTACCGGCAGGGCAGCCGCTTCTGTCCACTGGCTGACCGCGTGCTCATGCCGGCTGCGGGCCGCCAGCCCGTTGGCTACCAGCAGGGCGACTAGCGCAAGGCCGCCGATGCCCAGGTACATCAAGCGCTTGCGCGAGGGGTTTTGATCAGACGACATGGGGCGTTTCTCCAGCAGCGCGAGTGTTGTTACGACCGTGTACCAGGCTAAACACCACGGGCACGAATAACAGGGTGGCAACGGTGGCCAACATCAGGCCGCCAATCACGGCGCGGCCCAGCGGCGCGTTTTGTTCTTCCGAGAGCGCCAGCGGCAGCATCCCGAACATCATGGCCAGCGCCGTCATGCAGACGGGACGGAATCGGCTGTAGCCTGCTTCCAGCGCAGCCTTCAACGCGTCGCCATGCTCAGCCAGGCGTTCGCGACAGAAGCTCACCACCAGAATCGAGTTGGCGGTCGCCACCCCCATGCACAAGATGGCGCCGGTCAGTGCGGGTACAGACAATGAGGTGCCGCTCAGGAAGAGCATCCACACGATCCCGGCCAGCGCGGCGGGCAGGGCGGTGATGATGACGAACGGGTCCAGCCAGGACTGAAAGTTGACGACGATCAGCAGGTAAATCAGCACCACCGCGCCCAGCAATCCATAGCTCAAACCGCTAAAGGCTTCATGCAAGGCGTCGATCTGCCCGTGCAGGCGGATAACCGCGCCTTTGGGCCGCAGGTCGGCGGCGCCATCAATAACCTTTTGCACGTCGCTGGCCACGGCGCCCAAATCGCGCCCCTGAAGGTTGGCGTACAGGTCCAGGGTCGGCTGAATGTTGTAGTGCGTCACCACCGCCGGGCTTTGCACGCGGCGGATAGTCGCCAGGCCACCAAGGACGTGTGACTGGCCGTTACTCCCTGTTACTGGCAGCGCTTGCAGAGCCGGCAGGCTGTCCAGGCGGTATTGTGGCGTGGCCGCGACCACCCCGTAGGAGACGCCGTTCTGCGGGTTAAGCCAGAACGTTGGCGCCACCTGCGAACTGCCCGCAAGGGATGCCACCATGCTATTGGTCACATCGCGCTCGGTAATTCCCAACCCGTTGGCGCGTTGACGGTCCACATTCACTTGCAAAGAGGGATACCCCTGCGACTGCTGAATGCGCAGGTCAGCGATACCCGGCACATGCTGCAAACGGCGCATCAATACCTGGGCATAGGCGCGATTGGCCGTGTCATCACGCCCGGAAATCTTCACGTCCAGCGGCGCGGGGGCGCCAAAGTTAAGGATCTGGCTGCTGATGTCGGCGGGCATAAACGCAAATTGGCTGCCGGGGAAACTGTCGGGCAGGGTTTCGCGCAATGTTTTCACGTACCCCGCCGTTGGCCCATGACGGGCATTGAGGGTGATCTGAATATCGCCGTCCTGCGGCCCGATGGTGCCGCTGCTGCTGTAGGCCATGTCGATCCCGCTCAGCGCAATGCCGATGTTGTCGATGATGCTGTCGACTTGATCTGCCGGGATCACCTCGCGGATGCGCGACTCGATGCGGTCGAACGCTGCGGCACTTTCCTCAATGCGTGTGCCCAACGGCAAGCGCACGTGCAAAGCCAGCGCGCCCGCATCGGTAGCGGGGAAAAAGTCTTGCCCAAGGCTGGGCAGCAACGCGAACGAGGCCAATACACCCCCCATAAACACCAGCAGGAATCCCTTGCGCCACGTCAGCGCCAGCGTCAGTAACCCGTAGTAGCCGTCGCGCACAGCAGAAAAGCGGCGCTCAAACCCTTGCTGAAAACGCAGCAACGCCCGCACGGGCGGCGAATGTGGCTGCGCGTGCTGTTGGCCTTCGTGATGATTGATGTAGCGGTCTTCGGGATGATGGCCGAGGCCTTGCTCAGGCACGTGGGGTTTAAGCAGAAACATCGCCAGCGTCGGCACCAGCGTGCGCGACAGAAGAAAGGAGCTGCCCATGGCGAACATCACCGCCAGCGCCATCGGGCGGAACAGGTAACCGGCAATGCCTTGCAGCATGAACATCGGCACAAACACGATGCAGATGCACAGCAGCGAAACAAACGCAGGGCCGACGATCTGTTTCGCACCGTCCAGAATTGCATCGCGCACCGATTTGCCCTGTTCAAGGTGCCAGTTGATGTTCTCGATGGTGACCGTGGCGTCGTCTACCAGAACCCCCACCGCAAGGGCCAGCCCACCCAGTGTCATCACGTTCAGGGTTTGCCCGCTCAGGGCCAGCAAGGCAATGGCCGACAGCACCGCCAGCGGGATCGATACCGCAATGATCAGCGTCGAACGCCAACTGCCGAGAAACAGCAGAATCATGGCGCTGGTCAGCAAGGCTGCAATCACACCTTCCTGCGCCACGCTGCCCACCGACTGTTTGACGAACACCGAGGCGTCGCCCAGCAACGAGGTTTTGAGTGACGGCGGCAGGGTTTCATTGATGCGCGGCAACATCGCGCGAATGCCGTCGACAATCGAAAGGGTCGAAATGTTGCCGTTTTTCAGCGCTGGCATCAGCACCGCACGGTGGCCATCGACCCGCACGATATTGGTTTGCGGCGGCGATCCGTCACGCACGTGGGCCACTTGGCCAATGGTGATTAGCGCGCCGTTCACGGTCTTGATCGGCAAGTCGTTGAGTGCGTCGATAGCCTTGGGGCTGTTGTTGAGCATCACCGTGTATTCATAGCTGCCGAGCTTTGCCGTGCCCACGGGGATGATCTGATTTTGTGCCGCCAGCGCATTGCCCACGTCCTGTGCCGACAGGCCTTTGGCGGCCAGCGCTTGCGGATCAAGGTCGAGGGTTATCTGGCGCTGTTTGCCGCCCATGGGCGTCGGCATGGCCAGACCGGGCAGGGCGCTGAGGGGCAAGCGGATGCTGTTCTGCACCAGGTCGCGAATGTGCGCTTCGGACAGCGTGGGGCTGGAGAATGCCAACTGCAAAATCGGCACGGTGGAGGCGCTGTAGTTAAGGATCAGCGGCGGCGTAATGCCGGGCGGCATTTGTTTGAGCACGGTCTGGGATACTGCGGTGACTTGCGCATTGGCCGTACGAATATCGACGCCGGGCTGGAAGAAAATTTTCACAATGCCCATGCCCGGCAGTGACTGCGACTCGATGTGTTCGATGTCATTCACGGTCGTGCTGAGTGAGCGCTCATAGGTGTAAATCACCCGTCCCGCCATGTCGGCGGGTGCCAGCCCGGTGTATTGCCACACCACGGCGACCACCGGAATACCGATGTCCGGGAACACATCCGTGGGCGTTCGCACAGCAGCCAGAGGGCCAATGATGCAGATGAAAATCGCCAACACGATAAACGTGTAGGGCTTGTGCAGTGCGGTCTTTACCAGCCCGAGCATGCCTGAACCTCCGGGGAGTGGAATTGCAAACCCCGGCAGTGTTGCCGCTGGCACCTAACGCGGCGCTTTCAGGCACATGAAGGATCCTTTAAGTAACGGCTGAAAATCCCTTCATTGACCTTCATTTGGCGCTGTGTTCGAAGGCGGCCAAGCTGAAGGCCTGTTCGACGGGAGAAGGTCAGCCCCGTCATTTCGATGGTCTGTTTTGCGAGGCACGTTGCGATGATTTTCAAACCCTTGCTGTTGATTCCTGGCCTGAGCCTTGCCCTGTTCCTGTCGGCCTGTGCCGGGCCAATGCCCAGACAAGACCCGAGCGAGGCATGGATTGGCCTCAAGGAAGAGGGCAGCAACGACCTGATGGCCGAACGTGTGGATGGCAAGAACACCCGTGATGGGCGTTTTTTTGAGGTGACACCGGGCGCGCACCGGCTGGACGTCACGTTGTTTGAAGGGGCAAGCGGTGATCAAAATCAGATTGATTGCCAAGGTGACGTCAGCTACCAGGGCTTCGAGGCTGGCGCCCGTTACCAACTGATCGAGTCGAGCCTGGGCTCGCACATCAAGGCCCGGCTGGTGGATGGGCAGGGCAAGGAAGTGGCACACACGGCGGACTTCACTTGCATGCCGGGATAGCGTGACGCCTCGGTTGGCGGGAGCGCTAAAACGAGCGCACGATTTTCCCCAAGGTTTCCATGGCCTTTTCACTCGCTTCATCCCACGGGCTGCCATAGTTGAGGCGGATGCAATTGCGGAACCGCTGGGTCGCTGAGAAGATCGGGCCCGGTGCGATGCTGATGCCTTGCGCCAGCGCCATCTGGAACAGTTTGAGCGAGTCCATTTGTTCGGGCAGTTCCAGCCACAGGAAGTAACCGCCCGTTGGCTGGCTGACACGGGTTTGAGCCGGGAAGTAACGGCCAATCGCGGCCAGCATGGCGCTTTGCTGTTCCTCCAGCGCGTAACGCAATTTGCGCAGGTGGCGATCGTAACCGCCATGCTGCAGGTAGTCAGCGATGGCGGCCTGGGCTGGCATGGAAGCGCACAACGAGGTCATCAGTTTCAGGCGTTCGACTTTTTGCGCGTAGCGGCCCGCTGCCACCCAGCCGATCCGGTAGCCGGGCGCCAGGCTTTTGGCAAACGAGCCGCAGTGCATCACCAACCCCTCGGTATCGAAGGCTTTGGCCGGTTTAGGGGCGTGTTGGCCGTAATACAGTTCGGCATACACGTCATCTTCGATTAACGGCACCTGATGGGTGCGCAACAGGTCGACCAGTGCCTGTTTCTTGGCATCCGGCATGCTCGCGCCAATCGGGTTCTGGAAGGTGGTCATGCACCAGACTGCTTTGATCGGATGGCGTTCCAGGGTTTGTGCCAGCACGCCCAGGTCAATGCCTTCGCGCGGGTGCACGGGGATTTCCACGGCCTTGAGCTTGAGCCGCTCAAGCACTTGCAGGCAGGCGTAAAACGCAGGCGCTTCAATGGCCACCAGATCGCCGGGTTCGGTCACCGCTTGCAGGCACAGGTTCAAGGCTTCCAGCGCACCGTTGGTAATCAGCAACTCCTCCATGGGCAGCATCAGCCCGCCCACCATGTAACGCAGCGCAATTTGCCGCCTGAGTTGCGGGTTGCCGGGGGACATGTCGGTTACCACCATGCGCGGGTCCATTTCGCGGCTGGCAGTGGCCATGGAACGGGCCAGGCGCTGCAGGGGGAATAACGTCGGGCTCGGGAACGCCGAGCCAAAGGGCACGGTGTGCGGGTCTTTGATCGAGTCGAGCACCGAAAACACCAGTGCGCTGACGTCCACTTCCGTGGATTCGGTGACGTGGCTGCTGAACGCCGGTTCACAAAACGGGCTGGGTGTATGGGCGTTTACAAAGTACCCGGAGCGCGGCTTGGCACGAATCAAACCGCGGCGCTCCAGCAGGTAATACGCTTGAAACACGGTGGACGGGCTCACGCCGTACGTCTGGCTGGCGTAGCGCACCGAAGGCACCCGTTGGCCGGGGCCGAGCACCCCGGAGCGGATCAGTTCGGCAATATCGTCGGCAAATTTTTCGTAACGTTTCATCTAGGCAAGGCTCGGTCCGGCATTATTCAAAAAGTTTCAGCGCCGACACTCTACCTGTCGCCGCCGGTTATCGCAGCGCAAACAGGGCCGGTGTGCACTCAGCGATTGAGCGGCGCCACGAAACGGCTATCAGCGACGCCACGCACGCTGGGCTGATCGGTGTCAGTGACCACGAACGTTATGGTTTGCGAGCTGCTGGTCGGGCGATCGGCCAGCAGGGCCACCGACACCGGCAGGTCGGTGATTTCCCCGGGAGCAAGCGTCAACTCGGTTTTGCCTTGCAACTGGTAACCCTCGCCGTCCTTGAGCGACACCCGATAGTGCTGGGTCTCCTGGGTTTTGTTGATGATTTTCAGGCTGTAGATGTTTTCGATCTGGCCCTGACTGTTCTCACGGAACAGGCCCCGGTCCTTGATCACATCCAGTGACACCATGCTGCGTTGGTTCAACGCCACCACCAGCGCGCCGATCATCGCCAACAGCACCACGGCATAGCCAATCAGGCGCGGGCGCAGCAGGTGGGTCTTGCCACCCTGCAACTCGTGTTCGGAGGTATAGCGCACCAGCCCGCGGTCATAGCCCATTTTGTCCATGACCGAATCACAGGCGTCGATACAGGCTGCACAGCCAATACATTCCATCTGCAAGCCGTCGCGAATGTCGATGCCCGTCGGGCACACCTGCACGCACATATGGCAATCGATGCAATCGCCCAGCCCGGCCTGTTTGGGATCGGCGCCGCGTTTGCGCGGTCCACGGGCTTCGCCACGGGCCACGTCATAGGAAATAGCCAGTGTGTCCTTGTCGAACATCACGCTCTGGAACCGCGCATACGGGCACATGTGCATGCACACGGCTTCACGCAACCACCCGGCGTTGAGGTAAGTGGCACCGGTGAAAAACAGCACCCAGAACAAACTGACGCCAGCCATCTCGAGGGTCAGCAGTTCAGTGGCCAGCGGACGAATCGGCGTGAAATAACCGACAAAGGTCAAGGCTGTCATCACGCTGATAGCCAGCCACAGCGCATGTTTGGCGGTGCGGCGCGCGATTTTGTTGATGCCCCAGGGCGCGGCTTTGAGCTTGATGCGCTGGTTGCGGTCGCCTTCGGTGACCTTTTCGCACCACATGAAAAGCCACGTCCAGGTGCTTTGCGGGCAGGTGTAGCCGCACCACACACGTCCGGCAAACACAGTGATAGTGAACAAACCGAACGCGGCGATAATCAATAGCCCTGACAGCAAAATGAAGTCTTGAGGCCAAAAGGTTGCGCCGAAAATGTGAAACTTGCTTTCAGACAGGTCCCACAGCACTGCTTGGCGTCCGTCCCAACTGAGCCAGACAGTGCCGAAGAACAGTAGAAACAGAAAACCGGCGCCGACTAATCGCAGGGTTCGAAACAGCCCGGTAAAGCTGCGGGTATGGATTGCGTTATCACGGTGTGTGGATTTGACTGTTGCGGCTTTGGGTCGAGAAGCCTCAAAGGATTCAATTATCTGGACGGGAATATGTTCGCTCATGGTCTATCGCTCATCAGCCTCCATCAGGCCCGTGCACTATGACCAGCGAACTGTTTGCATAACAGGCTCAGCTATCTGTTTTAAAAGCGTATCAGATGCCATATTTCGAACACCTGCGACAACCTGCTGCACCGGGTAACGCCGTTGTATTTATTGGGTCGCGACTTGTAACTCATTGTGTCTTGGCAGATGCTGACAAGGATCAATGAAACAGCGACTCACCTGATGAGTGAGTCCGGATTGCAACCGGACATTTGCGCAAACACATGATTGAAGTGGGGTTACTTTAGATGGCCGCTGGGGCAAGGTTTGAGCCAGATTCAGGTGCTGAAAGATCCGCATTCGGCATGGAAACACCGCGAATCGTGATTGAAAAGGTTATGCCAGTAGTCAGTTACGGCCATAAGCCGGCCAAAGCGATTGTCGGCCAATTGTTCAAGGTCACGAGCAACGTCTATTGCCTCACCTCCGGGCCATTGGCCGTCATTGTCCGATGGCGGCACGTTGACAGCTGCGATGGCGAGAGTCAGTACATGCATACGCTGGGTAACCGTGTGTGGTACGGGCAGATTCTGTTCGCACAACCCGGGCCACATGTGTTTTGTATTGACGCATGGATTGACAGTTACGCCGGGTATTGCCTGACGCTGGAGAAAGCGATGCAGGCAGACACATCGCCCGCCGAGCTGATCGACCTGGGGCTGGCTCACATTTTTCGGGCGTATGAACACTGTGACGCGTCGCGGCAACAGCCATTGATCGAACTTCACCAGCGACTGAGCCTTTTGCCGCCGCCAGCGCAAATCACGTTGTTAATGAGTGAAACCACCAAAGCGCTGATGCGTGACACCCAATTGCGCACTTGCCTGACCCTGAGCCCGGAATACCCGCTGTACGTAGTTCGTTGACAGCTGCGGTGAGCGTCGCCTTAACGTCGCTCACCGTGCGCATGGCTTATATGGGTGAGCCGTCGGTGGTGGCATGCAGCATCTCTCGTTGATCGATCGCGCCAGCGCTGACCAACTCCTCCGCTTGTTCCTCGGTAACTGCAATTTTCTCTTCCCCCACCAACGCCTGTGACAGGCCAGAAGGGTCACTGTTAATAATGACGACCTTGGGCAGGTCTACCTGCAGCGTGCCGGCGGGCAAGGTAAAGACACAGGTGCTATGGGTTCGGTCAATAACTAAGCTCATGGGGCAATCTCCTGAATCAGCAGGTCAAAGGATGGCTGACGCTTTAATTGGCGGGACTTTAGTGGGTGGATCGCCCATTGGCTCTGGGGCCTCGGGCAAAGGATCCTGCTCGGGGATGGGCGGTGTATCAGTGGGTGGGATCACCGGATCATCAATGTTCGGGTCCGGTGTGTGTGCAGGCATCGGAATCGTCATCAGTGGGCCTCTCGATTGGCTAGCGCCGCGGCTTAACGGCAGGTCTTCAAGACGGTTGACCCCGTACCCCGGTAAAAAACTCCCGCATTACGACCAGCGGGTCGTCGCAAAACAGTCTGAACTTTTAAACCGGATGCTGCCTCCCAAGCTAAGTGCCCGGTGCCAATGCCGGAAAGTGCTTCAAAACGACACACGTTAGCGTCCATGGGCGTGAGGAGTGATGCTCGATGACTGCTGATTTCCCGGATTCAGATTCAACCGCTGTATTGCCTCTGTCCCATGCGTTGTTGCTGCCGCGCATCGTCATTGAAAGCACCTCCCCGGTGCTGGATAACGGCCAGTTCGCCGTCAAGGCGACCCAAGGGCGGACGGTTGAGGTCACCACCAACGTCTTTACCGATGGACACGATCAACTGGCCGTGAGGCTGCATTGGCGTCGGGCCGAAGAGGACGTGTGGTCAACCACGCCCATGACATTTCTTGGCAATGATAGCTGGCGGGGTCAGTTCGGCGTGCCATTGCAAGGGCGCTATGTGTTCTGCATTGAAGCCTGGATTGATCGCTTTGCCAGCTTTTGCCATGAACTGGAGAAAAAGCATCAGGCCGGGGTCCCCGTCAGCCTTGAGCTGCAAGAAGGACGGGTGCTGGTCCAACAAGCGATCGAGCGCACGCAGGATGCGCTTAAGGCGCAGTTGCAGGCTTTATTGGTTCAACTCGCCGGCTTGCTTGAAACCGAACAAGTGGCGCTGTTCCTCCATGAAAGCAGCGCCCATCTCATGGCGCAGGCGCAATACCATGCCTACGTCAGCCTCAGCCCTGAGTACCCGGTGGACGTGGAGCGCCCGTTGGCCGAGTTTGCCAGCTGGTACGAACTGTTCCCGCGTTCGATGACCAACGATCCCGCCCGGCACGGAACGTTTAATGACGTGATTGATCGGCTGCCGATGATCCACGACATGGGCTTTGACGTGCTGTATTTTCCGCCGATCCACCCCATCGGCCGCCGTCATCGCAAGGGGCCGAACAATGCCCTGCAAGCCGGCCCCGACGACCCTGGCAGTCCGTATGCCATCGGCAGCGAAGAGGGCGGGCACGATGCGATTCACCCGCAATTGGGCACGCGTGAGGATTTTCGCCGTCTGGTGCAGGCCGCCGCTTCACACGGGCTGGAGATTGCGCTGGATTTCGCCATCCAGTGTTCGCAGGACCATCCGTGGCTTACCCAGCATCCCGGCTGGTTTAATTGGCGCCCCGACGGCACGATTCGCTACGCGCAGAACCCGCCGAAGAAATACCAGGACATCGTCAACGTCGATTTTTATGCCCCGGATGCGATCCCGTCACTGTGGCTGGCATTGCGTGACATCGTGCTGGGCTGGGTTGAAGAGGGGGTCAAGCTGTTCCGTGTGGACAACCCGCACACCAAGCCGCTGCCATTCTGGCAATGGCTGATTGCCGACATCAGAAGCACCCACCCCGACGTGATTTTTCTGGCTGAAGCCTTTACCACCCCGGCGATGATGGCGCGGCTGGGCAAGGTGGGTTATTCCCAGAGCTACACCTATTTCACCTGGCGCAACACCAAGGCCGAACTGACCCAGTACTTTACCGAGCTCAACCAGAGCCCGTTGCGCGAGTGCTTTCGCCCGAATTTTTTCGTTAACACCCCGGACATCAACCCACGCTTTTTACAAGAGTCAGGGCGCGCCGGGTTCCTCATCCGTGCCGCGCTGGCAACCATGGGCTCGGGTTTGTGGGGCATGTATTCGGGGTTTGAATTGTGCGAATCCGCGGCCTTGCCGGGGCGCGAGGAATATCTCGACTCCGAGAAATACCAGATTCGACCACGGGATTTCACGGCGCCCGACAACATCGTGCCCGAGATCGCGCAACTCAATCGCATCCGCCGCCAAAACCCGGCCTTGCACACGCATTTGGGCCTGACGTTCTACAACGCCTGGAACGACAACATTCTGTATTTCGGCAAGCGCAGCGCCGATGGCAGCAACTTTGTACTGGTGGCGATCAATCTCGACCCGCACCACGTGCAGGAAGCCCACTTTGAATTGCCCTTGTGGGAACTGGGCTTGCCCGACGATGCCGCGACCGCAGGTGAAGACCTGATGAGTGGCCACCGCTGGACCTGGCACGGGAAAACCCAGTGGACCCGCCTCGACCCTCAGGTTCAGCCCTTCGGCATCTGGCGCATCAAACCTCTTTAACCGAGCCTTGAGCCGCTGCTCAGGCGGCCTCGCGCGTGCGAATCAGCAGGTATTACCCATGGCAAAGAACGCCGCAACCGCAAGTTTTATCAACGACCCGCTCTGGTACAAAGACGCGGTGATTTATCAGGTCCACGTGAAATCGTTTTTCGACTCCAACAATGACGGTATCGGGGATTTTCCGGGCCTGATCAGCAAGCTCGATTACATCGCGGAGCTGGGGGTCAATACCCTGTGGCTTTTGCCGTTCTACCCGTCACCCCGCCGCGACGATGGCTACGACATCGCTGATTATCGCGGCGTACACCCGGATTACGGCACCCTGGCCGATGTGAAGCGCTTCATCGCCGAAGCCCACAAACGCGGCCTGCGGGTCATCACCGAGCTGGTCATCAACCACACGTCCGACCAACACCCCTGGTTTCAAAAAGCGCGGCACGCCAAACCCGGCTCCAAGGCCCGGGATTATTACGTGTGGTCTGATACCGATCAGAAGTACGATGGCACGCGCATCATCTTTCTCGACACCGAAAGCTCCAACTGGACGTGGGACCCGGTTGCTGGTCAGTACTACTGGCACCGTTTCTATTCCCATCAACCCGACCTCAACTTCGACAATCCGCAGGTGATGAAAGAAGTGTTGTCGGTGATGCGCTACTGGCTGGACATGGGCATCGACGGCCTGCGCCTGGATGCCATTCCGTATTTGATCGAACGCGACGGCACCAACAACGAAAACCTGCCCGAAACCCATCAGATACTGAAACAGATTCGTGCCGAAATTGACGCCCATTACCCGGACCGCATGCTGCTGGCCGAAGCCAACCAATGGCCGGAAGACACCCAACAGTATTTCGGTGACAGCGACGGCATCAATGGCGACGAATGCCATATGGCGTTTCATTTCCCCCTGATGCCGCGCATGTACATGGCGTTGGCACAGGAAGATCGTTTCCCGATCACCGACATTCTTCGCCAGACCCCAGAAATTCCGGCCAATTGTCAGTGGGCGATCTTTTTGCGCAACCACGATGAGCTGACCCTGGAAATGGTCACCGACAAAGAGCGTGATTACCTGTGGAATTACTACGCTGCGGACCGCCGCGCGCGCATCAACCTGGGCATTCGTCGGCGTCTGGCGCCCTTGATGGAACGCGACCGTCGGCGCATTGAACTGCTCAACAGTTTGTTGCTGTCGATGCCCGGTACGCCCACGTTGTATTACGGCGACGAAATCGGCATGGGTGACAACATCTACCTGGGCGATCGCGACGGCGTGCGCACCCCCATGCAGTGGTCGATTGACCGCAACGGCGGTTTTTCACGTGCCAACCCGGCAAGCCTGGTGCTGCCGCCGATCATGGACCCGCTCTACGGCTACCCGTCCGTCAACGTGGAGGCTCAGTCCGGTGACCCGCATTCGTTGCTCAACTGGACCCGCCGGTTGTTGGCCGTGCGCAAGCAACAGCAAGCGTTCGGCCGCGGTAGCCTGAAAATGCTGTCACCGAGCAACCGCAGGGTGCTGGCCTATATTCGCGACTACACCGACAGCGAAGGTAAGAACGAAACCATTCTTTGCGTGGCCAACGTGTCGCGCAGCGCACAGGCCGTGGAGCTGGACCTGTCCGAGTACGGTGGGCGGGTGCCTGTGGAAATGCTGGGCGGCAATGCCTTCCCGCCGGTTGGCCAGTTGCCGTTCATGCTGACGCTGGCGCCATATGGCTTCTACTGGTTCCTGCTGGCACCTGAAAGCCAAATGCCGGGTTGGCACGCCGAGCCCGTACAAAGCTTGCCCGAGCTGGTCACGCTGGTGATCAAAAAAAGCCTCGAAGATGTGCTGCACGGACCCGCACGCACCACACTGGAGCGCGTGACCTTGCCGGCCTGGCTGCCCAAGCAGCGCTGGTTCGGGCAAAAAGGCGCGCCGATCGAACAGGTGGAGTGGCTGTATGGCACACGCTTGGGGCACGCCGATACGCCGATGTTGCTGACGGAGGTGCTGGTCACCGCAGGCGGCCAGCAGTACCGCTACCAACTGCCGCTCGGGGTTGTGGGTGAAGACCAGCCCGTCAGCGCGTTGGCTCAGCAATTGGTACTGTGCCGGGCGCGACGGGTGCGTCAGGTGGGCTTTATCACGGATGCCTTCAGCCTTGAACCCTTTGTGCGCGCTGTGCTGGGTCACTTACACGCGGGCACGGCGCTGGACAGCAGCGCAGGGCCCATTCGTTTCACCCCGACCGCGCAACTGGCCGAACTGGGGCTGGATGAAAACAGCGAGATTCGTTACCTGTCGGCCGAGCAATCCAACAGCTCGGTGGTGGTCGGCGGCACCTTGGTGCTCAAACTCATTCGTCAGCTCAGCAGCGGCATCCACCCCGAGCTGGAAATGGGCGCTTACCTGACGGCCGCGGGCTACCCCAATATTTCCCCCTTGCTGGGCGCCGTGGAGCGTCATGGCAGCGACGGCGAAAGCACGTTGCTGATGATTGCCCAAGGCTATCTGAGCAATCAGGGCGATGCGTGGACCTGGACTCAAAACAACCTGGAACGTGCCATTCGCGACGAACTGGCAGATGCCATGTCCGAACACGATCAGCACTACAACGCACTGGGTGAGCTGGCGGACTTTGCCGCTGTGCTGGGCCGCCGCCTGGGTGAGCTGCATCAGGTGCTGGCCAGCGAGACCGACAACCCGGATTTCACCCCGCAGACCACCAGCGCGAAAGACGTGCGCCATTGGTCGACGGTCATCAGTCAGCAGGTCAACGCGGCGTTGCAGCAACTCCACGGGCACCTGTCGCTGTTGTCGGTTGAAGATCAGGCGCAGGTCAAACACTGGCTCAAGCACGGGCGTGACATCAGCGCTTACATCAAGGCGCTGGCCGACCGCACCCTCGGCGGCCCACGGATCCGCGTGCATGGCGACCTCCACCTGGGGCAGGTGCTGGTGGTACAGGGCGATGCCTATTTCATCGACTTCGAAGGAGAACCGGCGCGGCCCTTGCAAGAGAGACGCAGCCGCCACAGCCCTTACAAAGACCTTAGCGGGCTGCTGCGTTCCTTTGATTACGCCGCAGCCATGGCGGTGGCGCAGGTGCAACAGGCGGACCATTCGCCCGAGGCCGATGTGGCCCGTCAACGTGTGGTGGAGCGTTACCTAGAGGAAGCCCGCGGTGCCTTGACGCAGGCGTATTCCCATGCAACGGCTACGCTGGCTTCAGGCTGGGAAGTGGAGAGTGGCCCGCAGGCTGCACTGACCCTCTTCAGTCTGGAAAAGGCGGCCTATGAAGTGATCTATGAAGCGGCCAACCGACCTGCCTGGTTACAGGTTCCACTGCGCGGGCTGAGTGCCTTGCTCAGTCAGGTGCCGGGCATGTCCAAGCCTTTGAACGGAGAGAAACAATGAGTGCTGGCAAGGATCTGGGTGAAGGACGTGGTGGTTTATTGCCCACTCGGCAAGACATTGAAGCGTTGATTAACGCCGAGCACCGCGATCCCTTTTCGGTGTTGGGCCCCCATGCGGACGGCCAGGGCGGGCAATACATTCGGGCGTTTCTGCCACAGGCGTTGAGCGTCAGCGTAATCGCACGCGACACCGGCGATGTGCTGGGGCCGTTGTCGTGTCCCGACGTACCGGGGTTGTTCGTCGGCCATTTTGCCGAGCCGCGTGCCTACGCACTGCGCATCCAGTGGGCCGGGGGTGAGCAAACCAGCGAAGACCCCTATAGCTTTGGTCCGCTACTGGGTGAAATGGACCTGTACCTGTTTGCCGAAGGCAATCACCGAGACCTCAGCCATTGCCTGGGCGCACAGGTGATGAGCGTGGACGGCGTGCCCGGCGTGCGCTTTGCCGTGTGGGCCCCCAATGCCCGACGCGTGTCGGTGGTCGGCGATTTCAATATCTGGGACGGTCGCCGCCACCCGATGCGCCTGCGCCACCCGAGCGGGGTGTGGGAAATCTTCATTCCGCGTCTACAGGCGGGTGAAGCCTACAAGTACGAGATTCTCGGTGAACACGGGATTTTGCCGCTTAAGGCCGACCCCATGGCGCTGGCCACGCAGCTGCCGCCGCTGACCGCGTCCAAAGTGGCCTCGCCGCTGGCGGTGGACTGGCAGGACCAGCAGTGGATGCAGGAACGCGGCCACGTGCAACGCCCTGATGCGCCGCTGTCGATCTACGAGTTGCACGTGGGGTCGTGGCAGTGCGAAGTGGACGAGGTGGGCGAAGTGGCCCGTCAATACACGTGGCAGGAACTGGCGCAACGGCTCATCCCCTATGTAAAAGAAATGGGCTTCACCCACATCGAACTGATGCCGATCATGGAGCACCCGTTCGGGGGGTCGTGGGGCTATCAGCCGCTGTCGCAATTCGCCCCGAGTGCGCGCTATGGCTCGCCGGATGATTTCGCCGCGTTTGTTAACGCCTGTCACGTCGCGCACATCGGCGTCATTCTGGACTGGGTGCCTGCGCATTTCCCCAATGACGAGCACGGTCTGGCCCAGTTTGATGGCACCGCGCTGTATGAATACGCCAACCCGCTGGAAGGCTTCCACAAAGACTGGAATACCCTGATCTACAACCTGGGCCGCACAGAAGTCCACGGTTTCATGCTGGCGTCAGCCTTGCACTGGCTCAAAGATTTCCACATCGACGGGCTGCGGGTCGATGCGGTGGCGTCCATGTTGTACCGCGATTACTCGCGCCAACCCGGTGAGTGGATTCCGAACCGGCATGGCGGGCGGGAGAACCTCGAAGCCATCGACTTTTTGCGCCACCTCAACGATGTGGTTGCACTGCAAGCCCCTGGCGCGCTGATGATTGCCGAAGAGTCCACCGCCTGGCCGGGCGTCAGCCAGCGCACCGATGAAGGCGGGTTGGGCTTTGCCTACAAATGGAACATGGGCTGGATGCATGATTCGCTGCATTACATTCAGCAAGACCCGGTTTACCGGGCGCACCACCATAACGAACTGAGTTTCGGGCTGGTCTATGCATGGACCGAGCGCTTTGTCCTGCCGATTTCCCACGACGAAGTGGTGCACGGCAAACACTCGCTGATCGACAAAATGCCCGGCGATCGCTGGCAGAAATTTGCCAACTTGCGGGCCTACCTGAGCTTCATGTGGACCCATCCAGGCAAAAAGCTGCTGTTCATGGGCTGTGAGTTTGGCCAATGGCGCGAGTGGAACCACGATCAGCAGTTGGACTGGTACTTGCTCCAATACCCGGAACACAAGGGCGTGCAGAAGCTGGTGGGCGACCTGAACCGCCTGTACCGCGATTACCCGGCTTTGCACGATCAGGATGATGTACCCCAAGGCTTTCAATGGCTGATCGGCGATGACGCCACCAACAGCGTGTTCGCGTGGTTGCGCTGGAGCAAGGACGGCCAACCGCTGCTGGTGGTTGCCAACTTTACCCCCGTTCCGCGTGAGGGATACCGGATTGGCGTGCCGTCTGCGGGCACTTGGCAGGAGGTGCTCAACAGCGATGCCGACACCTACGCGGGCTCCAATTACGGCAACGGCGGAGGCGTGGACACCGACCCGCTGCCCAGCCACGGGCAAACCCATTCACTGGCGCTGAACCTGCCGCCGTTGGGGGTTTTGATCCTTAAACCGAACTGACCTGCCACTGCCGGGGTGCGCCTGGGCAGTGACTACAAATGCACATCGACGGCTAAGGGCAAATGGTCCGAGAGGTGGGTCCAGGGCTTGCCGTCGAGGATTTTCGGGTTGCGACTGCTCGCATTGCGCAAATAGATCCGGTCCAGCCTCAGCAATGGCCAGCGCGCCGGGTAGGTTTTCGCCAGCTTGCCGTGATGGCGCTCGAAGGCCTCATGCAGGTCATCGCGCTGCCTGAGGGCAGCGTTGCCTTGCAGTTTCCAGTCGTTGAAGTCCCCGGCGATGATCACCGGGTCTTGTGGCGGCAAGGATTTGAGCAATTGGTTGAGCAACACGATCTGTAGCTGGCGATGACTTTCCAGCAGGCTCAAATGCACGCAGATCGCATGCACCTGTTCATGACCGGGTACGTCCAGCACACAATGCAGCAGCCCGCGCCGCTCGGGGCCGGTGATGGAAACGTCGAGGTTGCGCCACGATTTGATCGGGTATTTGGACAACACGGCATTGCCGTGGTGGCCGTCCGGGTAGACCGCATTACGGCCGTAGGCAAAATCATTCCACATGCTGTCGGCCAAAAACTCGTACTGCGACATGGCCGGCCACTTGTCGTAGCGCGAAGCGTGTTTTTCATGCTCACCGAGCACTTCCTGCAAAAACACCAGATCGGCCCCGGTGCTGCGCACCGCTTCGCGCAGTTCCGGCAGAATGAAACGTCGATTGAAGGCGGTGAACCCCTTGTGCGTGTTGACAGTCAGCACCTTCATCCGGTGCACGGCGGGCGCGGCGACCGGGGCAGGGGGCTCAAGGTTGTTACCGGCTATATCGAGGCTCATGGTCTCTCCTGTGCGTGGGGTCACGTGGGTTCGACGCATGCCGAGACAGCGCGTTCAGTATCGGCACTGCCTTTTTTATAGCGCGTCGGGGCGTGATCCCCCTTGATGTTGGTCATGTTCGGCCACGCTAAGCAGTGACCTTAAGTAATCACCAAAGCCACCAGAGGCGCGGCAGTCGAGCCGGGCGCTGGTGATGACCTGTGGGCGGTGGCTCCAGGCGATAGACGCGCCGCAGGCCTCCAGTTGCTTCACCAAGTGCACGTCTTCGTGGCAAGCCAGCGGCTGAAAGCCCCCGGCACGGCGGTAGGCTTTGGCGCTGAAGCCAAGGTTGGCACCGTGGATATGCCGGTGGCCGTCCCGTGCTTCGTAGGCCGCCTGGTAACGGGAGCGGGCGGCTTCATCAATGCCGTTGCCCCAGTCATCGACGGTCACCGTGCCGCACACGGCGTCTTTGCCCAACGCCAATTGCGCCACCAGCCAATCTTCGGCCACGCGGCTGTCGGCATCGGTGCACGAGATCCAGCGCGCCCCGCGTTCCAGCAACCATTGCGCCCCGGCGCCACGGGCAGCGCCCACGTTGCGGGCATTGATCGCCAGCACGTCGACGTCGTATTGCGCAGCAATGTCGGCTGACAGGTCGTCGCAACTGTCGAGCACCACCAGCACGCGCACCGGCTCTGCCTTAAGCTGCGGATGACGGCTGGCGCTGAGCACGGCATGCAGGCAGTGGGCAATCAGCGCCTCTTCGTTATGTGCGGGAATCAGCACGCCGATCATCGCAATCCCTCCAGGCTGGCTACAGAAATAGGGTCGCGGCCCCACACTTCAAGGATGAAATCGTCTTCCAGGTGCTGTACCAGGCGCGGCCAGCCCAAGGTGTCGTGCACCCGCGCGTGCACCTCGTCGCCGGTCAGGGCACAGCCTTCGATAGCCGGTCGCCAGTGGCACGCGAGCAACTGGCCATCAGGGGCTAGGCTAAGCAGCGCCAGTTCGAGCATTTCTTCCAGTGCTTTGGGGTCCAGGTAATAAGCCACCTCGCTGATGACAATCAGGTCGAAGCTACGCTCGGGCCATTGTTCCGGCACGCGGTTTTGCCGCACCTCCACGTTGGCGCAGTCGCTCAGCCGCTGGCGTGCCAGTTGCACGGCCTTGGCTGAGGTGTCACAGGCCAGTAGCCAATCGGTTCGCTGGGCGAGCCCGGCGCTTAATTCGCCATTGGCGCAGCCCACTTCAAAAATCGCCGGGTAATGCTGGCGCGGCAGGCTGGCCAGGGTGATGGCCCGTTTGCGCTGTTCGTACCAGCGTTCGCGAAAGGCCCACGGATCGTTGTTGTGGGCGTAGAGCTGATCAAAAAAAGCAGTCGAGACACTCATGATTCATCCCTGTACAAAAACAACTTCATAGGGTTGTAGCAACCGTTCCAGTGCGTGTTCGCTGAGCACCGGTTCGGCACCCGTGCTTGGGTCGTTGTGGATCTGGCTGGTGAAGGCCTTGGCTGCATAGCGTTTGCGTGCCACCGCCTGGGCGCTGAGGTCGATGCGCCGGGCGCGCGCCCACGGCACGCGCGGGTCGTCATCGTGGGCCCAGTGCCACGTCCAGATCGGCAGTTCGTGCACGCGGGCGCCCACGTTCGCAGCCGCCTTGACGCTGGCGCGGCCGACGGCGTCGTGATCGCAGTGACCATCCCGGCACCAAGTACTGAACACCACGTCGCCGGGCTTGAGGTGCTGTTCGATGAAGGCCGTGAGTAGCGCTTCATCGGCAGCCACCTGGCTGTCGAGGAAACCGCCCCTGACCCAGTGCAGCTCAGGCACCGGCAGGCCGAGTCGGCTCAGGGCCTCTTCAGATTCGAGGGCGCGTTGATACGCCAAATCGCACGCTGGCCATAAGCTGGAGCCGGGGTGGCTGGCGGTGCCGTCAGTGACAGAGATCAACAACAGCGGGCGGTTAAGGGTATTGATCAGTTGCAGCAAGCCGCCGGTACCCAGGACTTCGTCGTCCGGATGGGGGGCGACGATGACTGCACGTGAGCCTTCTGGCAGCAGCTCAGTGACGTCCACGGCCGGCAAGTTTGCCAGCCGTTGAGAGTCGCGCCAGTGTTGCAGCGGGGTGCCGCTGCCCACAATCAGGTTTTCTTTCATAGGGGCCAGTGCCTCCCGGGTGTTTGCGCGGCCCATTCGCCCAAGGCTTCGAGGTCGCGTTCAGCATGACTTTGGCGCAAATAAACCGGCAGGTCGGCGCTCAGGCGGGCAAAGTGCGGGTCTTTGCAAAAAGGCCCGGCGCCCAGTGCGCGGCCTACGTGGCGAAGCACCTGTTCGGCGCACTCTTCGATCTGGGCCCGGGTTTGTCGGGCCAGTGCCTGGCGGTCGGCAGTGGGCGCTTCATCCAGCAGCCCTGCGCAGACGATCAGGGTATTGCGGGCCCCGAACAGCGCAGCCTGCGCCGCCCCCAAATGCGCCAGTGCATGGGGTTCGGCGCGCTTTGCGCATTGCTGTCGCAGGAACTCGGCCAGCCGGTACGCAGCGCCATACCAGCACGCGGCAATGCCAATCGCGCCTTGCCAAAAACCGGGGCGACGCAAATAGTCGCCGGGTTGGCCCACGCGGGTGCATGGTACGTGCTCAAACAGAATGTCGACGCTGGCCGTTGCGGCCATGCCCACCGCTTCCCAGCCTTCACGGGATATGCTGACCCCTGGCTGCTGCATGTCGACCGCCACCAGTTGCTGGCCGCCTTGTTCATCCCAAGCCGTGAGCAACCCGTGGCTGACCACGCCCGCACCCGAACACCAGGCTTTGCGCCCGCTAATGAGCGAGCGGCCGTCAACAACGCGCAGGAGAACCCGGGCGTTGGGCGGCTCGGCGGCCCACAGGCCCCAAGTACTGCCCGGCGGGACCGGTTTGGCGCCCAGCTCGCGCATCGTGGCCAGCGCATCGGTGTGGCCTTCGTACACCTTGCACAGCCCCAAGTCATGCCCGGCCACCAGTGCCAATTGTTGCCAGCGTTGCAGGGTCATCCCGCTGCCGGGCAACGGCAATTGATCCAGCCCGGCTTCGACCATGCGCTGCAAGCACTGGCCCAGCGCCTGCGGCGTGTTCACCGGCGATGCGCAGTCTTCAAGAAAATCATGCAGAGTCATGGTTAGCCCGCGTCCTTGTGATGCTCCAGTTCGAACAGCGCCACCGAGCGGCCATTCACCCCGTAGGTGCTGCCAAACGCCAAGGTGTGCGGGCTTTTGAAGTCCGGATCGAAGGTGTCGAACTTGCAGATCCAGCCAGTGCCTTCGGGCACTTGCGGCAGGATGAAGTCCACACCGTCATGCTGCGCGTTGAAGGCAATCAGCAAGGTGGCATCGGCGCCCGAACGCTGCACGCCGGAGACCTGCGCCCGGCCGTCAAGCAGCATGCCGAAACTGCGGCTTTGCGGGTCTTCCCACTGTTCGATGGACATTTCGCTGCCATCAGGCGCCAGCCAGGTCACGTCCTTGACCCCCAGCTCCTCGTTGTAATGCCCCACCAGGAAGCGCCCGCGCCGAAGGATCGGGTAGTTGTTGCGCAGTTTGATCAGGCGCTTGACGAACTTGAGCAGCGATTTGCCATCCTCGTCCAGGTCCCAGTTGATCCAGCCGATTTCGCTGTCCTGGCAGTAGGCGTTGTTATTGCCGTGCTGGGTGCGGGCGAATTCATCCCCGGCGACGATCATCGGCGTGCCTTGAGCCAGCAGCAGGGTGGCAAAGAAGTTGCGCATCTGGCGCAAGCGCAGGGCATTGATTTGAGGGTCGTCGGTCGGGCCTTCGACGCCGTGGTTCCACGACAGGTTGTTGTTGCTGCCGTCCTGATTGTTCTCGTCGTTGGCTTCATTGTGCTTGTCGTTGTAGGACACCAGGTCGTGCAACGTGAAACCATCGTGGGCGGTAATGAAATTGACTGAGGAATAAGGCCGCCGCCCGCGCTGGTTGTACAGCTCGCCCGAGCCGGTCATGCGCGCCGCAAAGTCGGCCAGTTGCCCGTCATCGCCTTTCCAGAAAGCGCGTACGGTGTCGCGAAACCGGTCGTTCCACTCGGCCCAGCCCGGCGGGAAGCCCCCCACCTGATAGCCGCCGGGGCCGCAGTCCCAGGGTTCGGCAATCATTTTCACTTGGCGCAGCAGAGGGTCCTGACGGCAGGCCACGAGGAAGCTGTGGCGCTCGTTAAACCCTTCGTGGTAACGGCCCAGAATGGTGGCCAAGTCGAAACGGAAGCCGTCGACATGCATCTCGTGGGCCCAATAGCGTAGCGAGTCGGTGACCATTTGCAGCACGCAGGGGTGGCTCAGGTCCAGCGTGTTGCCGGTGCCTGAATCGTTGATGTAGTAGCGCTTGTCGTCAGGCATCAGGCGGTAGTAGGAGGCGTTGTCGATGCCACGCATGGACAGCGTCGGGCCTTGCTCATTGCCTTCGGCGGTGTGGTTGTAGACCACGTCCAGAATCACTTCCAGCCCGGCTTCGTGCAGGTGGGCGACCATTTCCTTGAACTCCGCGATCTTGCCGCTGGCCAGGTAGCGCGGGTCCGGGGCGAAGAACGCAATGCTGTTGTAGCCCCAGTAGTTGGTCATGCCTTTTTGCAGCAGGTGCTGGTCGTTGACGAACGCATGCACCGGCAGCAGCTCGACACTGGTCACCCCGAGTTTGCGAATGTGCTCGATGACCTCGTCCACCATCAGCCCGGCAAACGTGCCGCGCACGGCCTCCGGCACGTCGGGGTGGCGCATGCTGATGCCGCGTACGTGGGTTTCATAAAAGATGGTTTTGTCCCACGGCACGATCAGGCGGTGATCGTGGCCCCACGTATGGGCAGGGTCGATGACCTTGCATTTGGGCACGAACGGGGCGCTGTCGCGTTCATCGAAGCTCAAATCGCCGTCCGGGTGGCCGATGGTGTAACCGAACAGGGCTTCGGACCACTTCAGTTCACCGACCAATTGTTTGGCGTACGGGTCGATGAGCAATTTGTTGTGGTTAAAACGGTGGCCGTTTTGCGGGTCATACGGGCCGTAAACCCGATAGCCATAAATCTGCCCCGGGTGCGCGTCGGGCAAATAGCCGTGGTACGTCTCGTCGGTGTACTCGGGCAATTCGATGCGTTCGAGCTCCACGTCGCCTGTTTCATCAAACAGGCACAGCTCAACTTTGGTGGCGTTGGCCGAAAAAATCGCGAAGTTAACACCTAGCCCGTCCCAAGTGGCGCCGAGCGGGAAGGGCAGGCCCTCCCTCAGGCGCGAGGGTTCAACGTCCGGTGTAACGGGTGGGGCTGACTTGCGCTTGGTCATGGTGACTCCTGGCTGTATCGAAGGCCTTCACAAACGGCAGGCAAAGCGCGGCCGTCAGGCATTACTGTCCTGTTAAAAACGGTTTACGGTGCGGTGCGTCAGGGCGTGACGCACCCGGGTGTCAAGAAGCGAGTTTGCGGGGTGCCCGGGGTTTTTTCGCCGCGGGCTCTTTGCTAGCCGGTTTACCGCTTGCAGCTGCGGCTGCCTTGGGTTTGGCTTTACTCGCGTCGGCTTTTTGGGGCGCCAGTGCTTCGGCCTGGGCCAGCTTGTGGGCCATTTCCCAGTGCCGGGCATCCTGGCCATCAGGTTTGCCTTCGGATTCCCAGATCTGGTAGGCAAATTCACGAATGCGTTTGTCGTCGTTATTCATCGCAAAGCTCCTGGAATCAAGTGGTGATCATGAGGTTGACGGGGAAGGAACCGAGAGCGTCGCTGACCCTTATCGTCTTATTGGTAATGACTACGGGCTGCGCAAAAAATCCATTTAATTTGCGCTGAGTTCCGTCGAACGGTAATTCGATGCGGGTATCTGCCCATATGAGTGGATCTATAAATGGCTGCCCATTTTTTTGAGTGATTTTTGCGCTTAAGCGGGGCACCACCACCACGGCCCATTGGTCTTGCCAACGGCGTGCGAAGGCCAGCACGTGACCGGCAAGCTCGCCCGTCACGTTCAACGGCTCATAGCTGCCGCGTGCAAACAGCAGGGGATGCTCGGCACGCCGGGCCAGGGCTTTGGCGATGAGGGCCTGTTTGATCGAGCCGCTGCGCCAGTCGTTGAGCAGGGCAGGTGCCTGTGCGTTGACGTCCAGGCATTGCTGACGCAGGGCGAAGTCCACGGCGCGTCGGTTATCCGGGTCCACCAGGCTGAAGTCCCAGAACTCGGTGCCCTGGTAGATGTCCGGCACTCCCGGTGTGGTGAGCTTGAGCAGGCATTGCGCCAGGCTGTTCAACGCGCCCGCCGGGGCCAGACGTTCACTGGCTGCATGAATGTCGGCCCGCAGGGCAGCACCGGCGGGGTCTAACAGCAGTTGCTCAATAAAATGCTGCACTGCGTGCTCGTATGCTTCATTGGGTGCGGCCCACTGGCTGTCGAGTTTGGCCTCACGCAGGGCCTTGAGCTGCCATTGCCACAGGCGTTCGTTGTAACGCGCCAACCCGGGTTGATCGTCGAGCGTGAGCGCCAGCGGCCAGGTGGAGAGCACAATCTGATACAGCAGCAGCTCATCGCCCGCTGAAGGCCCTTCGCGTTGGCCGCGCAGTTGACGGGCCAGCGGGCGCCAGCGGGCAATGCACTGCGCGTAGTCGTCGCTGCGCTCGCTGAGGACGGCCAATCGTGCGCGGCAGTCTTCGCCGCGCTTATGGTCGTGGGTCGCCGTGGCCAGCAGATTGTCCGGGAAATGCTGCAAGCGATCTGCGCAGGCTTGATGAAAAACCTGCGGCGGGGCGCTGAAGCGTTCGGCGTGGAAACCCACATCATTACGCGACAGCAGGGCCCCGTAGCGGTAGAAGGCTGTGTCTTCCACCGCCTTGGCAGCCGTAGGCGAGGTGAGCTGTTGAAACCGTATGCAGGCGCGCTTGAGTAATTTGCGCGAGCGACCGTAGGGCCGGGTGCGCCAGTTATCGCCACCCAACCAGCGTTGCAGGGAGTCGAGCACCGGCCAGTCGGCTTCGCTCAGGTCATTGCGTGCGCCCTCCATGGCGCGGCGAAACACCTCGTCATCTGCGGCACTGCGCCCGGCGGCGTTGATGTAGGTGCGGTACACACTGAAATGCACCACCAGCGCGTGCAACGCTCGGGTAATGGCACCCAGCGTCAGGTCGCGGGTCATCAGGTCATCACGGGCCACGTCACGCAGGGCCAGGGCGACGCGGTCGCAATCGCCCGCCAGCGAACCCTTGAGAATTTGTTGCCGGGCCAGCAGCGCTTGCTCGCGGAAGTCACCGGGCCGTTCGCTGTGCTCGGCCCAAAGGCTGGCCAGCGGCACGGCGCCAGCGGGGTCGTGTTGCAACAGCGACACCTGATCCATGAACTCGTAGCCGGTGGTGCCGTCTACGCGCCAGTCATCGGGCAGGGATTCGTGCGGGCCAAGGATTTTTTCGACATAAATCGGCAGGTGGCGATCCGGTGAGAGCGCGTCCACGCGGCGTCTTAACTTGCGGCAATAGCCCCTGGGATCGGCCAGACCGTCTACGTGGTCGATGCGCAGCCCGTCCACCAGCCCGTCGCGGATCAGCGCGAAGATTTTTTCATGGGTGGCTTCAAAAACGGTGGCCCGCTCGACACGCAGCCCGGCCAATTCGTTGACATCGAAAAACCGCCGCCAGTTGATGTCGTCGGCTGCCGTGCGCCAACTGGCCAGTCGATAGGACTGACGTTCGAGCAGCGCATGCAGGCGTTCCAGGCCGCTGGATTGGCGGGCGTCGAAACACGCCAGCTGCTGCTCGATGGCGGCCCGCACTTCAGGTTGGGCACTGAGCACGGCCAGCTCGGCATGCAGCGGCGCCGCCCGCTCCCGGGGGTTGGCCAAGGGTTGCAGCGCTGTGAACCGTTCACCGAGGAACTGCAGGTCGGGCTGGCCGCTGATCTGCAACAAAAAGCCGTAATCCAGCGGGCAAATCGGGAAGTGGTGATGGCCGTGCTCGGCGTAGAAGCGACCCTGTTGCGCGTCGAAGCGCAGGGGCAGCTCGCCGGCTTTTAACGTGGCGCCGTAGTCGTTACCTAAAAAGGGCAGCAGCAATTGCCCTTCGAGCAGCGGGTCGGGCGAGTGCCACTGGATGTCGAAAAACTCGGCATACGGGCTGGCGCGGCCCCAGGCCAGCAGGTCGAGCCACCACGGGTTATCAGCGCCGCCCACGGCCATGTGATTGGACACCACATCCAGAATCAGGCCCATGCCATGGGTGCGCAAGTCGGCCACCAGACGCCGCAAGGCCGCCTCGCCGCCAAGCGCCGGGCTGACTTGCGTGGGGTCCACCACATCATAGCCGTGCATCGAACCTTCGCGGGCCGTGAGCAGCGGCGACGCGTACAGGTGGCTGATGCCCATTCGGGCAAAGTAAGGTACTTGCGCGCGCGCATCGTCCAGGGTGAAGCCCGCATGAAATTGCAGGCGCTGAGTGGCGCGCAAAACCGGGGAACTCAACGTCTGCATTCATCACGCTCCTGCGCTTGCAGGCGCGCACAGGCCAGCAGCTCAAGGCGGCGGGCAACTTCAGGACGGTCGAGCAGGGTCGAGCAGGGTATGTGCAAACGTCGTCGCCAGTTGGGGTGGGTGCTCACGGTGCCCGGCAGATTGGCCTGCTCGACCACCCCCAGCGCATCTTCCACGGGCAGCAACACCAAGGGCGAACGGGTATGGCCGAGGAAGCGCGCACTGGCGTTGAGCACTTGATCGGCGCCGGTGGCTTCCTCCTGAAAATTTTGCGGATCCAGGCTCAGCGCCTGGTGCAGGCCGTTGCGCTCGTGGGCGCGGTTATCCCGCCAATGGTCTTCGGTTTCGGCGTCCACCAGCCCCAGCTGTGCATTCCAGTCGATATCGCGTTCCTGCCACCAGCCATTGAGGGTGGGCAGGTCGTGGGTACTGGTGGTGGCCAGCGCCGTGTCGGGCCACTCCAGCACCGGCCTGAAGCGGGCGCCATAATCTTGTTCGAACAACAGAATGCGCATACCGAGGATGGCGCGTTCGCTGAGTTTGTCGCGCAGCCCGTCAGGCACTGTGCCCAAGTCCTCACCCAGGACGATGGCGCGATGGCGCAGGGATTCGAGCGCCATCAAGCGCAGCAGGTCATCGACCGGGTAATACAAATAGGCGCCTTCGCTGGGTGACGCACCCCGCGGAATCACCCACAGCCGTTGCAGGCCCATCACGTGGTCGATGCGCAGGCCGCCCGCATGGGCAAAGTTGGCGCGTAGCATTTCGATGAATGCGCGAAAGCCATTGCGCTTGAGGCCATCCGGTGAAAATGCCGAAATGCCCCAACCTTGACCTTTGCGGTTGAGCAGGTCGGGCGGCGCGCCGACGGTAAGCTGCGACAGCAACTCATCCTGTCGGCACCAGGCCTGGCTCCCCGCGCCGTCGGCACCGACTGCCAGGTCCGCGATCAGGCCAATGGCCATGCCTGCATCCCGTGCAGCTTTTTGGGCCTTGGCCAGGCAGCGGGCGATCAACCATTGGCAAAATGCGTAAAAGCCGATGTCGTGGCGGTGTTCTTCAGCAAACAGCAGCAGTGCTGGACTGTTGGGGTCACGCCACTGCTCAGGCCAGTCACGCCAGTCCTGGCTTAAGTGCTCGGTGCGGCGTTGAACCTGCAAGGCTTCAAACCGGCAATGGTTTTCCAGCGATTCGCCGCCGTTGTCGCAAAATTCGTTGAAATCCTCTCGCAACGGCTGTTCGCCGACCACGAAATCTTCGTAGAGGTTGCGCAGCAAGGTGTGCCGCACGCGGGTGGCAGCGGGCCAGTCGATCAGGGGCAACTGTTCCAGACGCTGCCATTCCTCGCGCAGGCCGCTGTCATCAATGGCCTGCTGCACCACGCTGTCGCCCAGCACGCTGGCCGGGGCGGCATATAAATAGTTGAGGAACAAACGGCTGGAGGGTGAATACGGGCTGTAGCGGTCTGGGTCGCAACTGAACATGGCGTGCATCGGGCTGATGGCCAGAGCGTCAGCCCCGCGTTCCCCGGCGGCCTTGGCGAAAGTTTCCAGCGCTTGCGTGTCTCCCAGCCCGCCGTCGCCCGGGCGGAACAGGCTGTACAGCTGCGCGCTTAAGCCCCAGGTGCGCGGCGTGTCGTTGTCCAGCGCATCGGCCATGCTGAAGCAACGTGCAGGCGCGACCGCCAGTGTGAAATGCTGTTCGCCGACGTGGGCGCGGTGATAGCCCACCGGGATCATGCCGGGCAGGTAAGCATCGGCATCCAGTTCAATCTCCAGTGAACCCCCGGTTTCGAGGTGAACCATGCATTGACTGTGGGGGGAGAAATAGCGAGTCAGGTCCAGGCTTCTGCCCACGTCGGCGGTCAGCAGGGGCGGCAGGCGTTTGTTTTGTTGCTCCAGTTGCAGGTTCAGCAGGCTGGTCTCGATGGCCTCGTCGCTGTCGGCGGGCAAGCCCAACCCGGCGAGCACGGCTTGTAACACGTGGGGTGACACGCGCTGCGGGTTGCCGTTGGCATCCACCCAGTCCACGGCCAGTCCGGCACGGCTCGCCAGTATTTCCAGTTGCGCGTCACTCATAAGCGCTCTCCATCAAGGGCGAAAGGGTCGGTGGCGGCACCAGACTGACCAGCGCGCTGTAAGGCGCCAGCCGCTGATGCTGCTGCACGTCGAGGGTCATATCGGGTGGGGTCTGGAACAGGACAGGTTGGTCAGGGGCTGGCGCGAAGGGCACGTACTGCCCGCTCAGGTTCAGGGTGATGTGCAGGACACTGGCATCGCCCAGCCGCCAGCTGGCGGTGAAGGCGCCGTCGGCCAGCACTTTGCAGCCCAACGCCTGGGAACCTTCCAGGCGCGCAATGATCTGTTGGCGACGCACCGCGAGCAGGTGTTGGTACAGCGTGAGCATCTCGCGGCGCGGGCCACGTTCGGGCACACGCAAGTCCGGGCGCGAGCGGGCAAAGGTCTCGGGGTCATTTGGGTCGGCAATCAGCGAGTCCGCGTCTTGCGCGTTGAAGGTGCTGAATTCGGCAAATTCCTTGCGCCTGCCTTCACGCACGGCATCGGCCAATTCGCCGCGGTAATCGGTGAAAAACAGAAACGGCTCGGGCGCGGCACTTTCATCCCCCATGAACAACAAGGGGATCATCGGCGACAAGAGCAGCAAAACGGTGGCGGCCCGCAGGGCTTGCGGTGCACATAAATGGTGCAAGCGTTCGCCGTGTGCACGGTTACCGATCTGATCGTGGTTTTGCAGGAACAGCACAAAGGCGCTGGGCGGCAGATGTGCGCTGGGTTCGCCCCGCGCCGCGCCATGGCGATTGGCCTCGCCCTGAAACGCAAAACCCTCACTCAGGCAGCGCGCCAGCTTGTGCGTCGGGTTGTCAGCGAATTCGGCGTAATACGCGTCGGTTTCGCCAGTCAACAATACGTGCAAGGCGTTATGGGCATCATCATTCCACTGCGCGTCAAAGGATTTTTCCAGCAGGCTGGCCTGGTTGAATTCGTTCTCAAGGGTCAGCCATACATGGCGATCGGGGGCTGTGTGGCGCCGCACCTGATACGCGAGTTCATGCAGAAAGTCCGGGTCGCCAATGGCGTGTACGGCATCCAGACGCAAGCCATCAACGCGGTATTCGAGCAGCCACATCAACGCATTGTCGATAAAGAACTCGCGCACGGCCGGGCGCTCATAGTCAATGCTGGCGCCCCACGGGGTGTGGCTGTCCTTGCGAAAAAAAGAGCTGGCATAGTGCGACAGGAAATTGCCTTCAGGGCCGAAGTGGTTGTAGACCACGTCCAGAATCACCATCAACCCCAAGCCATGTGCCTCGTCAATTAGCTGCTTGAGCGCCTGCGGCGAGCCATAGGTGTCGTGCGGCGCATACAGCAGCGCGCCGTCATACCCCCAATTGCGTTCGCCCTGGCATTGCGCGAGCGGCATTAACTCAATGGCGGTAATTCCCATTTCAGCCAGTCGCGGCAGTTGCCGGGCGACGTGGGCATAACCGCCCAGGGCGCCGACATGCAGCTCGTAGATGACGGCTTCCTGCCATGGGCGTCCTTTCCAGTGTGGGTGGCGCCAGTGATAGGCCTGCGGATCGACCACCACGCTCCAGCCCGTCAAACCGCCGTCCTGGGCGCGTGAGGCCGGGTCGGGGACCTCAATATCACCATCTATGTTGAAGCGGTAACGGGTGCCAGCCGGGCACGCAACCTCCAGCGCGAACCAACCATCGGCCTGAGGAATCAACGGCAAAGAGCGTCCGTCGCGCAGCTCCAGGCTGACGTAAAAAGCATCGGGCGCCCACAGGGTGAAGCGCGTGTGGTGCGCGTCCAGTCGCTGAGCACCATGGGAGCCGTGTTCCACGGTTTTTAAAGGCATCGGTACAAGCCTCGGTTCAGGGTCTGCCGGCTCTGTTCAGGGATTTCACCACCAGTTGTTCATAAAGATGGGCATAGGGTTCCACGGCCTGGCACCAGTTGAAAGGCGCTGACATGGCGCGGCAGCGCATGGCGTTGAGCAGATCGGGGAAGGCGAACACTTTGAACGCGCGGCTCAATGCCTGCTCGTAGCTGTGCACAGTGGATTCGTTGAACAGAAAGCCGGTGATGCCATCTTCAATGGTGTCGGCCAACCCGCCGGTGTTGCGTGCCACGGGCAAGGAGCCATAGCGTTGTGCATACATTTGGCTCAGGCCGCAGGGTTCGTAGCGCGAAGGCATCAGCAGGAAGTCACTGCCGGCAAACATGCGCCGCGCATCGGTTTCATTGAAACCGATGCGCACGCCGATCTGGCCGGGGAAGCGCAGGGCCAGATCACGCATGGCTTGCTCTTCTTCGGGTTCGCCACGGCCAATGATTGCGATTTGCCCACCGTTGGCCACGATGTAGGCCGCCACGCCTTCGGTGAGGTCCAGGCCTTTTTGGTACACCAGTCGCGAGACCACGGCAAATAAAGGGCCTTTGGAAGGGTTCAGGCCGAAGAGTGTGCGCACGTGATCGGCGTTGGTCGCTTTGCCTTGCCATTCGCCAATGGCGAAAGGCGCCATCAGGTGCGGGTCGGTCGACGACTCCCAGCTTTCATCAATGCCATTGGGAATGCCGCTGAGCAGGCCTTGCTGGGTTTTGCTGTCCAGAAAGCCATCCAGCCCGCAGCCAAAGGCCGGGGTGGTGATTTCCTGGGCGTAGGTGGCGCTGACCGTGGTGATGTGGCTTGCATAGGCCATCCCGGCCTTGAGAAACGACAACTTACCATAGAACTCCATGCCTTCCTGTTGCAAGGCGTGGGACGGGATGCCCAGTTCCGGGCAGCAAGCGAGGCTGACCACGCCCTGATAGGCGAGGTTGTGAATGGTGAACAGCGTCGGGGTACGCTGGCCGCGCCAGTGCATGTACGCCGGGGCCAGACCGGCGGGCCAGTCGTGGGCATGCACCAGGTCGGGTTGCCAGTGGATCTGCGCCAGGTTGGCAGCGATGTCGGCAGCGGCCAGTCCCAGGCGCGCGAATCGGATGTGATTGTCCGGCCAGTCACGGCCATTGTTTGCGCCGTACGGGGTGCCTTCGCGCTCATAGAGTTCGGGGCAGATCAGGACATAAATCACCAGCCCGTCCTTGAGGTCCATGCGCCCGATCTTGCAGGGCGGTAAGGCTGCATGGCCGCCCAGCTCGCCAATCACGTGGATCGGGTTGTCACTGTTCATCACCTGTGGGTAGCCCGGAATCAACACCCGTACATCGTGCAGGTGGCGCATGGCGCGGGGGAGCGCCGCTGAAACATCGCCCAGACCTCCAGTCTTGACCAAGTCGGCCAGCTCGGAGGTCACAAACAAGACTTTCTTTTTGTTCGGATTACTCGGGAGCGCTTGTGCGATCGGTACTGCTAGATTGCCAGCCGGTGTCCGGCCAGCACCGGTTATGACCTCATTGACCAGCGTATTCAGGCAATTCTGTGGGTTTGTCGCAGCAGCACTGATCATGGTGTTCTCCCGTTGTATTTATTGATCTGCCCGACCCATGGTCGGGCTCTTACTCACGTCCTGTGGGCAGGCACAACACTGCTTTGTTGATCGCGGGTTAATGCGCAAAGGGTGAGGAGGGCGTTGCAAGGAATGATCCAGAAATCAACGACCCTACTTTTAAGCTGACCCAGCGGCATCGCAGAAGGTTCGTTTTTTTTAAAAGCGACACTCCTGTACGGATTACCGACCTCAGAGTGTAGGAGAAAAGCTGAAAATAGGGCGGATGACTGCCTCATGCAGCGGGCGAAACTTCTCTCAAAAATCGGGCTCGCGACTATTGGCGCACAGGGCGAGCGCTAATCCTCAGGCAAGCAGGTGCAGGCCAACGGACATTCAAGGGGTGTTTAAGCGTGTATATGCCGGTCGATGGCGGCTGATCGCTGCCGATGCATGCAGCGTGTAACAGCCATGCGCCTATCGACTGTCGATAGATGCCGTTCCAGCAAGGATCGTCGGTCGACGCCAAGCGCGGGTTAGAACGATTGGGTATTGCTCATAACCAGACGGTTTAAGCCGGTGCGCTAACCGCTCCGCCGGGTTCAGATGCCCGGGCAGGAGCGGGTTAGCGTGAGGAAGGTCAGTTGGCCGGGTAATCGGCCACGATCACATCCTGGCCTTGATGGTTCACGCCGATCACCTGATACGCGTCTTTGCGATCACCCATTTCCATACCGGGAGAGCCTATGGGCATGCCCGGGACGGCAATGCCTTTGAGATCGTCGCGTTTGGTCAGTGCAATCACTTGGTCTGCGGGCACATGGCCTTCCACGAATTTTCCATCAATCACGCCGGTGTGGCAGGAAGCCAGGCGGGGCTGAACGCCGAGGCGCTGCTTGACGCTGCTCATGTCTGCTTCGACATGGTCATTGACCTTGAACCCGTGTTCTTGCAAATGAGAAATCCAGGTTTTGCAGCAGCCGCAATTGGCATCGCGGTGAACGTCAATGGTCAAAGGGTCGGCGGCGTGGGCCATGCCGCTCAGTAACAGGGCCGAGAGTGCGGCAACGCGCAGTGGGGTTTTCATTGGGGTCCTCTTCGCTTATTAAGGCGCACATGCAACCTTGAAAAAATGTCAGCCTGACCGACACCTGCTGTCAGTCAACTGATGGCTGGATGACAGTTTTGTCAGGTTGGGGAGGGTTGCCAAGGATTCAAGGTGCAGTGGGGCGTTCATTGAGTGAAACGCAAGCTGCCGCGAATCCCCCGCACTTCTGGCTCGGTGGCTTTATAGCCCTCGGCGGGCCCAGCGTAAGACAGCGCGTAGGCGTGCGCCTCCCGGGTAGCGGCCACCAGGGTTTGGGTGATGACATGGTTGCCGTTCTGGGTGATTTTGCAGGTGGTTTCGAGCGCGTTCAGGCCCCCCAGCGTGCTGGGGTGGATCTTGTTGCAAGCGCTTTGATAGCCGCCCTTGGCGAAATTTTGCTGCAAGGTTTTGCGCATTTGCAGCAGAACGGCCTCCATATTGACCTGATGCTCGGGCGCCAATGTGGTCTGGGTCAGCTCCATCACCATCAACGGGTCGCCGTTGGCGTCGTTCTTCACGGCGCGCTGGCGCTGGCCGTTGTCGTCCGGGGCAGGCGGCACGTCTTGAATCTCCCAGCCGGCGGGCCAGGTGATAAGCGTTGCGTCGGCCAGGGCTACGGGCAGGGCGAGGGCGCAGAAGAGTCCGAGCAGTGCTGTGCAGCGGTGCGAGACAGTCATGATGGACACACCTTATGGGCGTATGTTGGGTCGTCAGAGTGTATCAACAGGTGTCTGGACAGTGCGTTGGCATAGCAAATGTTTTTTACCTTTGCTCAGCTAAACCTTTGCTTCTTATGTCTAATCCCGGACAATCGCGCCCTTCTTATGGCTGGGGCGTTGTCTGTAAGGTGTGTTTTGTCCGCCCCGGCCGCGTGGTAACGACCGGCTAGCGGAGATTCGACCGGATGAATGACCAGGCTAATAGCGTCGACGTACGTTTCGACGAGACACCCGCGACGCTCACTCGCTGGAACCGCCAAGACACCACCTGGATGCTGGGCCTGTTCGGCACAGCGATTGGCGCAGGAACACTGTTTTTACCGATCAACGCCGGGCTGGGCGGTTTCTGGCCGTTGTTGATTCTGGCGTTGCTGGCATTCCCGATGACCTTTTACGCCCACCGGGGCTTGACCCGCTTCGTCCTCTCCGGGCGCGAAGGTTCTGACATCACTGACGTGGTCGAGGAACATTTCGGTCTCAAGGCCGGTGCAGTGATTACGCTGCTGTACTTTCTGGCCATCTTCCCCATTTTGCTCATCTACAGCGTGGCGCTGACCAACACGGTCGGCAGTTTCATGCTCAATCAACTGTCTATCACGCCGCCTCCACGGGCGATTCTGTCGCTGGTGCTGATCCTCGGGCTGCTGGTAGTGGTCCGTTGCGGCGAGCAAGTGATCGTCAAGGCCATGAGCATGATGGTCTACCCCTTCATCGTGGCGCTGCTGTTTTTGGCGGTGTTCCTGATCCCGCACTGGAACGGAGGCATTCTCGCCACGGCGAGCACTGTGCCGCAGCCTTCGGCGTTCCTGCACACGCTGTGGCTGGCGATTCCGGTGATGGTGTTTTCGTTTAACCATTCACCGATCATCTCGGCGTTTGCCGTCGACCAGAAGCGCCGCTACGGCGACAACGCCGATGCGCGCAGCTCGCAGATTCTGTCCCGTGCGCACCTGCTGATGGTGGTCATGGTGCTGTTCTTTGTCTTTAGTTGCGTGCTGACCCTGTCCCCGGCGCAACTGGCCGAAGCCAAGGCGCAAAACCTGTCGATCCTGTCGTACCTGGCCAATCACTTCAGCAACCCGACCATTGCGTTCGCTGCGCCGTTGATTGCGTTTGTGGCCATTGCCAAGTCGTTCCTCGGGCACTACATCGGTGCCAGTGAAGGCTTGAAAGGCCTGGTGCTGAAAACCGGCAAGCGTCCCGCGGCCAAAACCCTGGACCGCATGACCGCAGCGTTCATGCTGATCGTGTGCTGGGCGGTGGCGACCCTTAACCCGAGCATCCTGGGCATGATCGAAACCATGGGCGGTCCGGTGATCGCGGCCATCCTGTTCCTGATGCCGATGTATGCCATCCGCCGCGTGCCAGCCATGCGTCAGTACTCGGGCAAGATCTCCAACGTATTTGTGACCGTTATCGGTCTGGTGGCCATCTCCTCGCTGGTCTATTCCCTGGCGCAAACCTTCCTCGCCTGACGGGCGCTGTTGTCACTGCGCCGGTGTGCAGTGACACCCCCTCGTGCACCGCGACGGCGCCTTCAGTGCGCCGTCGATCCCCTCGGGGTCTCAATGCTTGAAAGAGCCTTGACCCGCATCAATATCTGACCTGCAAACACGCCTAGGCTGAAACCTTTCATGCATCGGCAGGAGGTCCTGGATGAGCATTATCGTGACCGGGGCTGCGGGTTTTATCGGCAGCAACCTGGTAAAGGCACTCAATGATCGCGGCGAGCGCGACATTATTGCGGTAGACGACCTGACTGACGGCGACAAGTGCCGCAATCTGGCCGACTGTGATATTGCGGACTACTTCGACAAACGTGATTTCGTGCAACGATTTGCGGACCGCCGGTTGGGCGAGATCCGTGCCGTTTTGCATCAGGGCGCGTGCTCCAGCACCGTGGAAAATGACGGTCGTTTCATGATGGAGAACAACTACCGCTACAGCTGCGCGTTATTGCAGGCCTGTCAGGACCAGTCGATCCCGTTGATCTACGCGTCATCGGCGGCAGTCTATGGCGCCCATCGGGATTTTCGCGAAGTGCGCGACTGCGAGCGGCCACTGAATGTCTATGGGTGGTCCAAAAGCCTGTTTGACCAGAACGTGCGGCAGTTACTGCCCAAAGTCCGCAGTCAGGTGGTGGGGTTGCGGTACTTCAATGTCTACGGCCCCCGCGAGCAGCATAAAGGCCGCATGGCGTCGATGGTCTGGCATTGCTTCAATCAGTACCGCGAGCGGGGCTACGTCGAGTTGTTCGGCGAGTATGGTGACTACCCGGCAGGCGGCCATTTGCGTGACTTTGTGTCTGTGGACGATGTGGTCAAGGTCAATCTTCACTGGCTGGATAACCCGCATGTCAGCGGTATTTTCAATGTGGGCACAGGGCAGGCCAGGGCATTTAATGCGTTGGCGCTAGCAACCATTAATGGCGTACGGGCGGCACAAGACCGTCCACCGCTGACGTTGGAGACGGCGTTACTGGAAGGGGTGATTCATTACTGTGAATTCCCGGACAGCTTGAAGGGCAAATACCAGGTGTACACCTGCGCCGACCTGACTCAACTGCGTGAGGCGGGATACCGCGAGCCAATGCTGGGACTGGAGGAGGGCGTGGGCCGCTATGTTCAGGCATTGCTGACACCCTAGCGTCCGGTTGCCCCGGGCTGCGGAACAGCGACTGCATGCGCGTGCACCTAAGGTGCAGGGTCAGTCGTCGCTGCCGCACGCCGGGAGCGGGAGCAGCCGCGGGTTATTTACCCGACAACAGGGCTTCCAGTTTTTCCTGATCACGGGCGAACTGACGGATGCCCTCGGCCAGTTTCTCGGTGGCCATGGCGTCTTCGTTGGATGCCCAGCGGAATTGCGCTTCGTTGAGGATCTGGCGCGGCTCGCCGGGGTTACCAGGGCTCAGTTTGCGCTCCAGCGTGCCGTGTTCCTGGGCAAGCTTTTCAATCAGCTCAGGGCTGATGGTCAAACGGTCGCAACCGGCCAATTGTTCGATCTGGTTCAGGTTGCGGAAGCTGGCACCCATGACCACGGTGTCGTAATCATTGGCTTTGTAGTAGTTGTAGATGCGGGTCACGGACTGAACGCCCGGATCTTCGGCGCCGGTGTAGTCGATGCCGGTGGATTTTTTGTACCAGTCATAGATCCGGCCCACGAATGGTGAGATCAGAAACACCCCCGCGTCGGCACACGCTGCCGCCTGGGCGAACGAGAACAGCAGGGTCAGGTTGGTTTGGATCCCGGCTTTCTCCAGTTTTTCAGCGGCGCGGATGCCTTCCCATGTCGATGCCAGCTTGATCAGTACGCGGTCGCGGCTCACACCGGCCTTGTCATACAGCTCGATCAACTGGTTGGCTTTTTGCAGCAGTGCAGGTTCATCGAATGACAGGCGGGCATCGACTTCAGTCGAAATACGGCCCGGAATCACTTTCAAGATACCGCTACCCACAGACACCGAAAACTGGTCGCAGGCCAGGCCGACATCACCCTTGGCGTAGCTGACGGCGTTTTGCAAGAGTTCGGCATAGCCCGGCATCGCGGCTGCTTTGAGCAGCAGGGACGGGTTGGTGGTGGCGTCTACGGGTTTAAGGCGGGTAATCGCGTCGAGGTCGCCGGTGTCTGCGACCACGGTGGTGAACTGCTTGAGTTGTTCCAGCTTGGAAGTCATGAGCGTGCTCTGTCCGAAAAAGTGTAATGGCTGTACAGATTGAGTGCGTCGTCGATCAAAAGTTCGCAAAACATCAGGTCTGGCAGAATGCCGCCGATGACCCGGGTTATGCAACCAATGTCTGCGCTCAAGCGCCTTTACAGGTGTTCGCAACCCCCGTTTTAGAGCTTCATTGTGCCCCAGCCTGGTGGGCGTGCTGATTCGTCGCTGACCTGTACCGTCTGAATGGTTTTGCCTGTGGCCTGTTCGACCCGGCGCGCGACCTCCGGGTCGTCGGCGAACGGGATCAAGCTGGCGTCGTCGATATCACGCTCAGTCTGATGCTTCAGGCATCCGCTGATGGCGAAGTAAAGGCCGGTTACCGCCAGCATGTTCAGGGCTATTTCTATCATCGTCACCGCTCCGTGCTTGGTGCAGCGCACACCCGCAGGTGTGCGCTGCGTAGGTCAGGCGATTTGTGCCGAGAGCTCGGCTTTTTTGAAGTCAGGGACACGAACGGTGCGCCACACGTTGTAAGCCATCAGCAACATCCCCGTAAGGAAGAATATTCCGCCCACCAGCCGCACCACGAAGCCCGGGTGGCTGGCTTGCAGCGACTCCACAAACGAGTAGGTCAAGGTGCCGTCATCGTTGATTGCCCGCCACATCAGCCCCTGGGTAATGCCGTTGACCCACATCGAGGCGATGTACAGCACGGTGCCGATGGTGGCCAGCCAGAAGTGCAGGTTGATCAGCGCCACGCTGTGCATCTGCTCGCGGCCGTAGAGTTTGGGGATCATGTGGTAGACCGCGCCAAAGGTGATCATTGCCACCCAGCCCAAGGCCCCGGCGTGCACGTGGCCGATGGTCCAGTCAGTGTAGTGAGAGAGGGCGTTGACGGTCTTGATCGCCATCATCGGCCCCTCAAATGTCGACATGCCGTAGAACGCCAGTGACAGCACCAGAAAACGCAGGATCGGGTCGGTGCGCAATTTATGCCAGGCACCCGACAAGGTCATCATGCCGTTGATCATGCCGCCCCAGCTCGGAGCCAGCAGAATAATCGACATCGCCATGCCCAGCGATTGAGCCCAGTCCGGCAGGGCGGTGTAGTGCAAGTGGTGTGGGCCCGCCCAGATATAAAGCGTAATCAGTGCCCAGAAATGCACGATAGACAGGCGATAAGAGTAGATAGGGCGCCCGACCTGTTTCGGAACGAAGTAGTACATCATCCCGAGGAACCCGGTTGTCAGGAAGAAGCCTACGGCGTTATGTCCATACCACCACTGCACCATGGCGTCTGTGGCACCGGCATACACGGGGTAAGACTTGAACCAGTCCACGGGGATGGCCAGGTGGTTGACCACGTGCAGCATGGCGATCACCAGGATGAAGGCGCCAAAGAACCAGTTGCCGACATAAATATGTTTGGTTTTGCGCTGCACTACCGTGGTGAAAAACACGATGGCGTAAGCCACCCACACCACCGTCATCCACACCGCGCCGGTGAACTCGATCTCGGCATACTCCTTGGTCGTGGTGTAACCCAGCGGCAGGGTGACCAGCATGATCACGATCACCGACTGCCAGCCCCAAAACGTGAAGGCCGCGAGTTTGTCGGAGAACAGCCGTACCTGACAGGTGCGCTGCACGGCGTAGTAGCTGGCGGCAAACTGCGCGCTGCCGGCAAAGCCGAAAATCACCAGGCTGGTGTGCAGCGGTCGCAAGCGGCCGAAAGTGGTCCAGGGCAGGTCGAGGTTCATGGCGGGCCAGGCCAGTTGCGACGCGATCCACACGCCCATGGCCATGCCGATGACGCCCCACACCACGGTCATGATGGTGAACTGGCGCACGACCTTATAGTTATAGGCCTGCCCGTTTAGTGCTGTGCTCATGCTCAAGTCTTCCACGGTTCAAAGTCCTGCCAGACCCCGTGGTCTGGCGCAGGGTGAACTGTAGGAACCCGACGCAGAACAAAACAGATCCAGAAAAAGTTAAATATTACGGATCAGATTAAAAGGCGTTTTATTGGGCTTGAGTGCGCATCTGATCTGTTTTTTTGCACTTGGCGGTTTTTATCCTGCGTCTGCGCTGTATTGACGCAGGCAAGGCCGTGGTCAGGTTTTTGGAGGCCTGATGACCGCTGTCATGCAAATACGTACGAATGAATGACGGTTTTGCGCGGGTTGGCTATACCTAAAACACCGTGCGCATGCGGTGGCGATTTCTACAGGAGTTTCACCATGAAGTTCGGCTTAATGATCGGTACGTTGTGCCTTGCCTCAATCGGGCTGCTCGGTTGTTCAAGCAATGTGACCCAACCGGATGAGTACTCCGGTTTTTTGAAGGACTACAGTCGCCTCAAGCAAGCCAAATCGCCGTCGGGTGCGGACGTGATGCGTTGGGTTGATCCTCATTTGAAGGCGGGTCAGTACCGCAGCGTGTATATCGAGCCAAGCCAGTTCTACCCGGCCCCCAAGCCCAGTGCGAAGATCCCTCAAAGCACCCTCACGGCCATTACCCAGTATTACGATCAGGCACTCAAGCGTGAGCTGGGCAAGTCGTTGCCGCTGGCCAGCGCCCCAGGCCCGGGTGTGATTGTGGTACGTCCGGCAATTACCGCGGTCAGCAGCCAGACCCAAAGCCTTAAGCCCTACGAGTACATCCCGGTCGCGTTAGTCGCGGCAGCGGTGAGCACGGCCTCGGGTATTCGCGATCAAGAAACGGATCTGGCCACCGAGGCGGTCTTTATCGACGGCGGATCGCAAGCTGTGGTTGCACAGGTGGTGCGCAAAGGCACCGGCAAGCCGCTGGAAAACGACAGCCAGGTGATGAAGGCCGACGACGTGAAAAACGTCATTGATGGTTGGGCAGACGACCTGCACCAATCGTATTTGAAGCTTAAAAAGTAACGTACCTTGTCCAGAACGTGCGGCCAGGCCGGTGCTGAACGATGCACCTGAACCTGGCCGGGCTGTTTTGTAGGCAATTATGCGCAGACTATTAAGATTCGTCTTTTTGTGAAGTGCTGCATGACAATTTGCATGCAGGGCATAGGTCGAGGGTAGGTTTCGTGTTTAACTTCGGCCTCTCCAAAAACCGTCAAGAAGGACATCGTTCATGGCTCAAGTGACGCTTAAAGGCAATCCTGTTCAGGTTAACGGCGAGCTGCCAGCAGTAGGCTCCAAGGCACCGGCGTTTTCGCTGGTAGCGGGTAATTTGTCCGATGTAACGCTAGCAAGCTTTGCCGGCAAGCGCAAAGTGCTGAACATCTTCCCAAGCGTTGATACCCCGACCTGCGCGACCTCGGTGCGCACGTTCAACGCCAAGGCCAATGACATCGCTAACACGGTCGTGCTGTGCATCTCTGCCGACCTGCCCTTCGCGCAGGCGCGTTTCTGCGGCGCGGAAGGTCTGGAAAACGTTCAAAACCTGTCGACCCTGCGTGGCGCAGAGTTCATCCAGAACTACGGCGTGGCCATCGCTGACGGCCCGCTCAAAGGCCTGACGGCGCGTGCCGTTGTCGTGCTGGACGAAAACGACAACGTGCTGCACAGCGAGCTGGTTAAAGAAATCGCTGATGAGCCGAACTACGAAGCAGCCTTGGCTGTTCTGAAGTAAGTTCAAACCTGCACGGCAAAAAACGGCCTGGCACTCGCTGCCAGGCCGTTTTTTTTGCGTCCCGCCAGGTGCCGTCACTCCCTGCAAGCCGTTCAATACGCAGCAGTTAACCCGTCCAGACGTCCCGCTTACGTAAATACCCGGTAAAGAACCTTTTCTTAACGGTCCACACTGCTTATCGTTCAGCCTTCCTGAATAGAAGCCCTCGCGCCCAATGGTTGATCATTCCATGCAATCCACTGTTTCACACAAATCCCGTCGTTGGCTGGTTGGCCTTTTGCTCGTGTTAATCGTCATCGGTCTGTGCTGGTGGCTGTGGCCGACTTCGTCGAAAAAAGAACAGGCCGCCCAGCCTGAGGGCCGTACCAGTAAGTCGGGGATGATGCGTCCGGGGTTTGGCGGTTCGACCCAACCTGTGCCGGTGCGGGTGTCTGACGTGAAGCGCGGGGATTTTCCGGTGTTCTACAAGGCGCTGGGCACCGTGACAGCACTCAATACCATCAATGTGCGCAGCCGCGTGGCGGGGGAACTGGTCAAGGTTTACTTCAAGGAAGGCCAGATGGTTAAAGCCGGCGAGTTACTGGCTGAAATCGATCCGCGCAGCTATCAAAACGCCTTGCTTCAGGCTGAAGGCACGCTGTTGCAGAACCAGGCCCAACTCAAGAATGCTCAGGTCGATGTGCAGCGCTATCGCGGCCTGTATGCCGAAGACAGTATCGCCAAGCAGACGCTGGACACGGCCGAAGCGCTGGTCAGCCAATATCAGGGCACGGTGAAAACCAATCAGGCAGCGGTCAACGATGCCAAGCTCAACCTCGAATTCACCAAGATCCGTGCCCCCATCAGCGGCCGCGTAGGCTTGCGTCAACTGGACGTCGGCAACCTGGTCGCGGCCAATGACACCACGGCCCTGGTGGTCATCACCCAGACCGAGCCCATCGTGGTCAGTTTCACCTTGCCCGAGAACGATCTGGCGCTGGTGATTGCGCGCTATCGCTCGGGTGCCAAGCTGCCGGTTCAGGCGTGGGACCGCGGGGATCGCAAAGAGCTGGCAGTGGGCGTGTTGAGCAGCATCGATAACCAGATTGATATCACCACCGGCACCTTGAAATTCAAGGCGCTGTTCGAAAACCGCGACCAGACGCTGTTCCCCAATCAGTTCGTGAACGTGCGCTTGCTGGCAGACACCTTGAAAGATGTGATCCTTGCCCCGTCGGCGGCTATCCAGTTCGGCACCAACGGCTCGTTCGTGTATGCGATGGACGGCGACAATAAGGTCAAGATTCGTAGCGTGAAAGTGGGCGCCACTGACGGTGATGTGACGGTGATCGAGGAGGGGCTTGAGCCCGGCGATCGCGTGGTGCTTGAGGGCACTGACCGCCTGCGCGATGGCGGGGCGGTAGAGGTGGTCAATGACAGCGCCGACGTACCCGCCACCCCGGCTTCGCACCTGCAAGGCGGTGCGGCGGCGGGTGACGCGGCAACGCCTGCTGCCGACGCTGCCAAGACCAAGGCCCACGAATGAATCTGTCGCGGCTGTTTATCCTGCGCCCGGTCGCAACCACGCTGTGCATGCTGGCCATCGTGCTGTCCGGGATCATCGCCTACCGCCTGTTGCCGGTATCGGCCTTGCCCCAGGTGGATTACCCGACCATCCGCGTCATGACGCTGTACCCCGGCGCCAGCCCGGATGTGATGACCAGTGCGGTGACGGCACCCCTGGAGCGTCAGTTCGGGCAGATGCCGGGGCTGACGCAAATGGCGTCCACCAGTTCTGGCGGCGCCTCGGTGCTGACGTTGCGGTTCAACCTCGACATCAACATGGACGTGGCCGAGCAGCAGGTGCAGGCCGCGATCAATGCCGCGAGCAACCTGTTGCCGAGCGATTTGCCAGCACCGCCGGTGTACAACAAGGTCAACCCGGCCGACACGCCGGTACTGACCTTGGCCATTACATCCAAAACCATGCTCTTGCCCAAGCTCAATGACCTGGTCGATACGCGCATGGCACAAAAGATCGCCCAGATCAGCGGTGTGGGCATGGTCAGCATTGCGGGCGGTCAGCGTCAGGCAGTACGGATCAAGGTCAACCCCGAGGCGCTGGCGGCCAATGGCCTGAATCTGGCGGACGTGCGTTCGCTGATCGGTGCCTCCAACGTCAACCAACCCAAAGGCAACTTTGACGGCCCGACCCGTGTATCGATGCTGGATGCCAACGACCAGCTCAAAACACCGCAGGAGTACGCCGAGCTGATCCTCGCCTACAACAATGGCGCGCCTTTGCGACTCAAGGACGTGGCCGAGATTGTCGATGGTGCCGAAAACGAGCGCCTTGCGGCCTGGGCCAACGAGAACCAGGCGGTCCTGCTCAATATCCAGCGTCAGCCGGGCGCTAACGTCATTGAAGTGGTCGATCGCATCAAGGCCTTACTGCCCAGCATTACCGACAACTTGCCTGCGGGTATTGATGTCACGGTGTTGACCGACCGCACGCAAACCATTCGCGCTTCGGTGCGCGACGTGCAGCACGAACTGTTGATCGCCATTGCCCTGGTGGTGATGGTGACGTTCCTGTTTCTGCGGCGTGCCAGCGCCACCCTCATTCCGTCGATTGCCGTGCCGCTGTCATTGATCGGCACCTTTGGCGTGATGTACCTGGCGGGGTTTTCCATCAACAACCTGACCTTGATGGCACTCACCATTGCCACCGGGTTCGTGGTGGACGATGCCATCGTCATGCTGGAAAACATCTCGCGTTACATCGAGGAAGGCGACAGCCCGATGCAGGCGGCGCTCAAGGGCGCCAAACAGATTGGCTTTACCCTGATTTCCCTGACGCTGTCGCTGATTGCCGTGTTGATTCCGTTGCTGTTCATGGCGGACGTGGTCGGGCGTCTGTTTCGCGAGTTCGCCATTACCCTGGCGGTGGCGATCCTGATCTCGCTGGTGGTGTCGTTGACCCTCACGCCGATGATGTGCGCCCGTTTGCTCAAACCTGAACCCAAGGAAGAAGAGCAGGGCCGTTTCTACCGGGCCAGCGGCGCCACGATTGACTGGATGATTGCGCAATACGGCCGCATGTTGCAGTGGGTGCTCAAACACCAGCCGCTGACGTTACTGGTGGCCATCGGCACGCTGGCCCTGACCGTGTTCCTGTACCTGATCGTGCCCAAGGGCTTCTTCCCGGTGCAGGACACCGGGGTGATTCAGGGTATTTCCGAAGCGCCGCAGTCCATTTCGTTCAGCGCCATGAGCCAGCGTCAGCAGGCGTTGGGCGCCATCATCCTGCAGGACCCGGACGTAGAAAGCCTGTCGTCGTACATCGGTGTCGACGGCGATAACGCCACGCTGAACAGCGGCCGCATGCTGATCAACCTCAAGCCCCACAGCGAACGCAGCGACAGCGCCTCGGACGTAATTGCGCGCTTGCAGCCGCAGCTCGACAAACTGGCGGGCATCCGGTTGTTCATGCAACCGGTGCAGGACTTGACCATTGAAGACCGGGTAAGCCGTACCCAGTATCAATTCAGCCTGTCATCCCCGGATGCCGAGTTGCTGAGCACCTGGAGCCAAAAGCTGGTTACCGCGCTGTCCAACCAGCCCCAATTGACCGACGTTGCCAGCGACCTGCAAGACAAAGGTTTGCAGGTGTACCTGGTGATTGACCGTGATGCCGCCTCGCGGCTCGGCGTGACGGTGGCCAACATTACTGATGCGCTGTATGACGCATTTGGCCAGCGGCAGATTTCCACCATCTACACCCAGGCCAGCCAATACCGTGTGGTCTTGCAAGCGCAGGACGGCGAGAAAATCGGCCCGCAGGCGTTGGACCAGATCCATGTCAAAACCACTGACGGCGGGCAAGTTCGCCTGTCGAGCCTGACTAAAGTCGAAGAGCGTCAGGCGCAACTCGCGGTCTCGCATATCGGCCAGTTTCCGTCCGTTATGGTCTCCTTCAACCTTGCTCCCGGCGTGGCACTGGGGGAGGCGGTTGAGCTGATTGATCAGGTGCAGAAAGACATCGGCATGCCGGTGGGCGTCCAGACCCAGTTCCAGGGCGCAGCGCAAGCGTTTCAGGCCTCGTTGTCGAGCACCTTGCTGCTGATTTTGGCGGCGGTGGTGACCATGTACATCGTGCTGGGTGTGCTCTACGAGAGTTACATTCACCCGATTACCATTCTGTCGACCTTGCCGTCGGCGGCGGTCGGCGCTTTGCTGGCGTTGATCCTCAGTGGCAATGACTTGGGAATGATCGCCATCATCGGCATCATCTTGCTGATCGGCATTGTGAAGAAAAACGCGATCATGATGATCGACTTTGCCCTCGACGCAGAGCGTAATCAGGGCATGGCCCCGGAGCAGGCGATTTATCAGGCGGCCTTGCTGCGTTTCAGGCCGATCCTGATGACCACGCTGGCGGCCCTTTTCGGTGCTGTGCCGTTGATGCTGGCCACTGGCTCGGGTGCGGAATTGCGCCAGCCATTGGGCCTGGTGATGGTCGGCGGTTTGTTGGTGAGTCAGGTATTGACACTGTTCACCACGCCGGTGATTTACCTGTACTTCGACCGTCTGGGCCGCCGCTGGCGCGGTGACGCGGCCGAACCTGAGCAGGCGCCGCTATGAATTTGTCCGGCCCTTTCATCCGGCGGCCCGTCGCCACCATGCTGCTGAGTCTCGCCATCATGTTGCTGGGCGGGGTGAGTTTCGGGTTGTTGCCGGTTTCGCCACTGCCACAGATAGACTTCCCGGTGATTGTGGTGTCGGCCAGCTTGCCGGGTGCAAGCCCCGAGGTCATGGCATCCACGGTGGCCACGCCGCTGGAGCGTTCTTTCGGCGCGATTGCCGGGGTTAACACCATGAGCAGCCGTTCGAGTCAGGGCTCGACACGGGTGATTCTGCAATTTGATCAGGACCGCGACATCAATGGCGCCGCCCGTGAAGTGCAAGCAGCGATCAACGCGTCACGCAACTTGTTACCCAGCGGCATGCGCAGTATGCCGACCTACAAAAAGGTCAACCCGTCGCAAGCCCCGATCATGGTGCTCTCGCTGACCTCGGATGTGCTGTCCAAGGGCGAGCTGTACGACCTGGCCTCAACCATCTTGTCGCAAAGCTTGTCGCAAGTTCCGGGGGTGGGCGAAGTGCAGATCGGCGGCAGTTCGCTGCCCGCCGTGCGTATCGAGCTGGAGCCGCAGTTGCTCAACCAGTACGGCGTGTCGCTGGACGAGGTGCGCAACACCATTGCCAACGCCAACGTGCGACGCCCCAAGGGCGCGGTGTCCGATGGTGAACGCAATTGGCAGATTCAGGCCAACGATCAACTGGAAAAGGCCAAGGATTACGAGCCGCTGATCATCCGCTATCAGGATGGCGCAGCGCTGCGCCTGAGCCATGTGGCCAAGGTTCAGGACAGTGTGGAAGACCGCTACAACAGTGGTTTCTTCAACAATGACGCGGCCGTGTTGCTGGTGGTCAATCGGCAAGCGGGCGCCAACATCATCGAGACCGTAAACGCGATCAAGGCCCAGTTGCCTGCGCTGCAAGCGGTGTTGCCGGCCAGCGTGAAGCTGAACCTGGCCATGGACCGCTCCCCGGTGATCAAGGCCACCTTGCATGAGGCGGAAATGACCTTGCTGATCGCCGTGGCGCTGGTGATTGTGGTGGTGTTTCTGTTTCTCGGCAATTTCCGCGCGTCACTGATTCCTACACTGGCTGTACCGGTTTCGCTGGTTGGCACCTTTGCCATCATGTACCTCTACGGGTTTTCGCTGAACAACCTGTCGCTGATGGCGCTGATTCTGGCCACCGGGTTGGTGGTGGACGATGCGATTGTGGTGCTGGAGAACATCTCGCGCCACATCGATGCCGGGATCGCGCCCATGAAGGCTGCGTACCTGGGAGCGAAGGAAGTCGGGTTCACATTGTTGTCGATGAACGTGTCGCTGGTGGCGGTGTTCCTGTCGATCCTGTTCATGGGCGGCATCATTGAAAGCCTGTTTCGCGAGTTTTCCATCACCCTGGCGGCCTCGATCGTGGTGTCGCTGGTGGTGTCGCTCACCCTGACCCCGATGCTCTGTGCCCGCTGGCTCAAGCCCCATGTGCCGGGCACTGAAAATGCCATGCAGCGCTGGAGCAACAGGCTCAACGAGCGCATGGTCAGCGGCTATGCCCGCAGTCTGGACTGGGTGCTGCGGCACAAGCGGCTGACGCTGTTCAGTTTGCTGGTCACCATTGGGGTGAACGTGGCGCTGTACGTGGTCGTGCCCAAAACCTTCATGCCGCAGCAGGACACCGGGCAGTTGATCGGATTCGTACGCGGGGATGACGGTCTGTCGTTCAGCGTGATGCAGCCAAAAATGGAGACCTTCCGCAAAGCCGTGCTGGCTGACCCGGCGGTTGAAAGCGTCGCGGGCTTTATCGGCGGCAACGGCGGCACCAACAACGCAATCATGATCGTGCGCCTCAAGCCGATTTCGGAGCGCAAGATTTCGGCGCAAAAGGTCATTGAGCGTCTGCGCGAAACCCTGCCTAAAGTCCCGGGTGGGCGCCTGATGTTAATGGCGGATCAGGATTTGCAGTTTGGTGGCGGTCGCGAGCAAACCAGTTCGCAGTATTCGTACATCTTGCAAAGTGGCGACCTCAGTGAGCTGCGCACCTGGTACCCGAAAGTGGTTGAAGCCCTCAAGGCGCTGCCCGAGCTGACTGCGATTGATGCCCGCGAAGGTCGCGGTGCGCAGCAAGTTACCCTGGTCGTCGACCGCGATCAGGCCAAGCGCCTCGGGGTGGACATGAACATGGTCACGGCCGTGCTCAATAACGCCTACAGCCAGCGTCAAATATCGACCATCTATGACAGCCTGAACCAATACCGGGTGGTCATGGAGGTCAATCCCAAATACGCCCGGGACCCGCAAACCCTGAATCAGGTGCAGGTCATCACGGCGGACGGGCAGCGCATTCCGCTGTCCACCATCGCTCATTATGAAAACAGCCTGCAAGACGACCGGGTGGAACACGAAGGGCAGTTTGCCTCTGAAACCATAGCCTTCGACCTGGCCAACGGCGTATCGCTGGAACAGGGTACGGCGGCCATCGAGCGGGCCATTGCCAAACTCGGTTTACCCGAAGACGTGATTGCCAAAATGGCCGGCACTGGCGATGCCTTCGCCGCCACGCAGAAGAGTCAGCCCTTCATGATTCTCGGCGCGTTGGTGGCGGTGTATCTGGTGCTGGGGATTTTGTACGAAAGCTACATTCACCCGCTGACCATTCTGTCGACGTTGCCCTCGGCCGGGGTGGGTGCGCTGTTGAGCATCTACATCACCGGCGGGGAATTCAGCCTGATATCGCTGTTGGGGCTGTTCTTGTTGATCGGCGTGGTCAAGAAAAACGCCATCCTGATGATCGACCTGGCGTTGCAACTGGAGCGCCATTCGGGCATGAACCCGCAGGAGTCGATCCGCAGTGCGTGCCTGCAACGCTTGCGGCCGATTTTGATGACCACGCTTGCCGCGTTGCTGGGCGCCTTGCCGCTGATGCTCAGCCATGCAGAAGGCGCAGAAATGCGGCAGCCGCTGGGCCTGACCATTATCGGCGGCCTGATTTTCAGCCAGATTTTGACCCTTTACACCACTCCGGTGGTTTACCTCTATCTCGACCGTGCACGCCGTCGCTTCAATCAATGGCGCGGCGTGCGCACTGATGCAGCCCTGGAAACTCCGCTATGACGTCTCGTTTGCTTACCCTCGCTCCGGCCCTGTCGCCACAACGTTGGGCGCTGGCCCGTGGCTCGCGCCTGCTGGGGCTGGTGTTGTCCGGGCTGTTGCTCAGTGCCTGTGCCATAGGCCCGGACTATCAGCGACCCGAAGCGGCCACACCCGTGGCCTTTAAAGAAGCCGCAGGCTGGCGCCAGGCCAATCCCAGTGACGCATTGGAGAGGGGCGCTTGGTGGGAGTTATACGGCGATCCGCAGCTTAACGCGCTGGTGGAAACCCTGAACCGTTCCAACCAGAGCGTGGCGCAGTCCGAAGCGCAGTTCCGTCAGGCTCAAGCCCTGGTGCGCAGCGCGCGTGGTGCGTTCTTTCCCAGCGCCGACCTGAGTGTGGGCAAGACCCGTTCGAGCCAGGGCACCGGCAGTTCCAATTCCAGCCTGACCAGTTCCAGCAGCGGCATCCGCGACACCCTCAACGCGCAAGTCGGCGTGAGCTGGGAGGCTGACGTGTGGGGCAAACTGCGCCGCGGGCTGGAGGCCAACCAGGCCAGCGCCGAAGCCAGCCTGGCCGACCTGGCCGCCATGCGCCTGAGCCAACAGTCGGAATTGGTGCAGAACTACCTGCAATTGCGGGTAATCGACGAGCAAAAGCGTCTGCTTGAAGCCACGGTGCAGGCCTATGAGCGCTCACTGAAAATGAGCGAAAACCAATACCGGGCCGGGATCTCCGGGAAAGATGCGGTGGCGCAGGCGCAAACCCAGTTGCGCAATACCCAGGCCAACCTGATCGACCTGATCTGGCAACGGGCGCAGTTTGAAAACGCAATCGCTGTGCTGACCGGCCAACCGCCAGCCGGTTTCACACTGGCTGAAATACAGAACGTGCCGGACTTGCCGCGCATTCCGCTGAGTCTGCCTTCGCAATTACTGGAGCGACGCCCTGACATCGCGTCGGCCGAGCGGGCGATCATCGCCGCCAACGCCAATATCGGAGTAGCCAAGGCTGCGTATTACCCGGATTTCAGCCTGAGCCTGCAAGGTGGGTACAGCAGCAGCACCTACGAAGACTGGATCAGCGTGCCCAACCGCTTCTGGTCGGTGGGGCCGAAAATTTCGTTGCCGTTATTCGATGGCGGCCAGCGATCCGCCGAGGTGGATCGCAATGAAGCGGTGTACGACCAGACGGTCGCCAAATACCGCCAGACCGTACTCGATGGTTTTCGCGAAGTGGAAAACTATCTGGTGCAACTAAAAGTGCTGGAGGACGAGGCGGTGGTGCAACGTCAGGCACTGGAGTCGGCCCGCGAGTCGTTGCGTTTGACCCGCAATCAGTACAAGGCCGGACTGATTGCCTATCTGGATGTGGTGGTGGTTCAGGCCACGGCCCTGAATGCGGAGCGCACCATGCTCACGCTGGAGCAGAATCGGTTGCTCGCCAGTGTGAAACTGATTGCCGCGCTGGGCGGTGGCTGGGACGGCAATACCGATCTGAGCGCCCGTGAAAAAGCTGACAGGCCGTAACGCCATTGGCTGCTAACGGTGAAACGTAAACCGGTCCTTGCCCGCGTTTTTTGATTCATACAGCGCCTTGTCGGCCTTGGCCAACGCCTGATTAAGGGTGTCCAGGTCCCCAACCCTGACCAGGCCGATGCTGACGGTCACAGGATGTGCTGCCGGGTCGTTACGCACCCGGCTGCACAGCGCCGCCATCAACATTTCGACATCATCACGCCGCACACCGGACAAGTACACCGCGAACTCTTCGCCGCCCAACCGCGCATATTCATAGCCCTGCATGACGGTCTTGATACTGGCGGCGGTGCGCTTGAGCACCTCATCGCCGATGTCATGCCCGTACAGGTCATTCACTTTTTTGAAATTGTCGATGTCGATCATCGCCAGATAATGATCCTGTTCGCGCGGCGTGTGGGTCAGTAATTCAGTGGCGCGGGTCATGAAGGAGCGTCGGTTGGGAATCTCGGTCAGGGTGTCGATGTAGGCCTGGGTCAGCAACAGTTTGGACATCGTGTAGTTGTAGAGTTTGATACGTCGCAGCTTGAAAAAACTGTAGATGGTCAGGCCGCTGAGAAACACGTAGTAGCTCAGGATCAACGTGCCGCGCAGGTCAAAGAACTCGACGTCGGTCATCCAAAAAGGGTTGAGTACGACCCAGGTCACGCCCACGACCGAGAAAAATCCCCAACGGCTAAGCGGCAACACCGCAGCGTTGTAGAGCAGGCTGGAGGTGGCGAGGATCAGCCAGATGGGCTGCGCGTCACTGGGCAAGCCAAACACGATCAGGCGGATGCCCGTGGTGATTACCAGCACATAAATCAGGTTAAGAACGTCGAAGTGACGGGCCTTGCGGATAAACCCGAGCACGATGGTCAAGACCACCATGGTGCCGAAAAAAAGCATAGAGAGCGCGGTAAAGCCCTGAAGCCCCTTAAAGCTGACGATCAGATCAAACAGCAGCCAGATGACAATGCTGGAGATGTAGGTAAGACGGCAAAAGGTGCGTAGTTTTTCAAAGTCGTGTTGAGCGAATTCAGCTTGCAAGGCGGGCGGCGCGGCGTGCTTTGAGATTTCATTTTCCAGGGTCTTGAGCATTGCAAGCCTTGATCACGGTCGTTGAAGGGAGCGTTCAGCGGTCGTGGGTCCGAGTCATCAAGGGGGCCAAGACAACGCCTCCCGGACCACGCACCGATAACCCTAGCAGGAGTTGGAGGGTTAGCCGTGCGGATCGTTCAGGGGCAGGCCAAAGAAAGGCGCGTGCTCAATCGACGTGCGCAAGCACCTCGCCCACGCTGCGACGGCGGGCATAGTGTTCACTGGTACGGATCAGGGTTTCGAGGTCTTGCGGGGTGACGTCGATAAACGCGTCCATCTCGGCCAATGCCTGTTGCAGGTCCTTGGCGGTAATGCCCGGATCACCGTCGACAGGAGGGGCGATCACGTTGGGCGCCGGTTCGGCAGTTTTTTTCGGGTAGCGCACCCGGGTCAGGTTGTTGTAGGCCAGCGCCGCCAGCAGCATGCACACGGCACTGAGCATGACCGGGGCCAGCAGCTCCCAGCCCAGGCGGGCGCTGTCCGGGTCGGCCAGTACCACCAGCAAGGCCAGCGCACCGGCGGGCGGATGCAGGCAGCGCAACAGGCACATCACCACCAGCGCGAGGCCGACTGCCAGGCAAGCGCTGGTCAGGTCGCGGCCCAAATAATGTGCAACGAGCAAGGACACAACTGTGGCGCACAGGTAGCCGCCGAGTATGGACCAGGGCTGTGCCAGGGCGCCGGAAGAGACGGCAAACAACAGGATGGCGGAGGCACCCAGCGGTCCGATCAGGTGCAGGGCGACCGGCAGGCCGAAGAAACGGCTGCACAGCCAAACACTGAACAGGGTACCCAGGGAGACGCCAATGGCGGCGCGGCTCCATTCGATGGGGCGGGTATTTGTAGCCGCAGGCAAAAGGCGGCTGATCCAGCGGATTGGCATGGTGGAGAACGTCCGGGAGAGTCAGGCAGCAGGTCAAAAAAGGGCTTGGCGGGGGACCCGGCAAGCCCTTGAACTGTTCCTTCATGGGGGAAGGGACCGGCGTAGTCTGACCCGCGCCGATACAATCCGCAAATTCATAATAATGAGGGTTGAGTGCAATGGTTTTGATGTTTGGTTTAGCTGGCCAGGCCCGGTCGCGTCTCTGCCAGTTTGCCAAGCACCCGGTCATGAACGTCATTGCTCAACAATTGATGTTCCAGAAATTCATGCAGGTCGACGCTGGGGCTCATTGAACCTTTGAGTACAAGCAAAGCATCGCGAAGTTTAACCAACCTGCTTAGTTCAGGTGTGTGCATCATTTCTCGCCTGTCGGCCAATGGCCGGACGATTTCACGGGGGGGGCAGAGTGCATGGGCGGATTGCTCGGGCAGGTCACGGTCGTTGGCCAAAAAAACTTCACTCGTCATGTTGTACTCCATTTATCCAGGGACTTTGGGCGCGCTTCCTTGATGACAATTCAAGGGCCGCACACAGGTGTGCAATCCCTTGAAACAACAGGTCTGGGGTGGTGGGCTCAGCGAATCGGTTTAAGGGTGGGAACACATCGCGTGGCAGCAGCCAGCGGCAGATCTGGCAGCGATACAACGGGTGACACAAACGGCGTTTACACGGCCCGAGATCTTAGATCCAAAGGGGCGATTGTAAGGCCGCTTGCGAGGGACATGTTGTCAGGCAGTGAGTAGCTGACGATAAGATTTACGGAGAAAGTCGTAGGATCTTTCAAATATCGAAGAAAGGGTTTTCGGTTGCCCTTTACTGACGCTATTCGATCCAAGGTTGGACACCTGTTGATGCAAAAGCCTTACAACACTAGTCGACCGCCCTCAGCCCTATTGGGTTACAGGCTTTTGCATCGGGATCGCATTAATCATCAAACCCGACCTGCTCATGGATCTCGTCAACCTTCAGTTCAAGGCGATACGCCACTGCAATGAACAATGCCTGACACAAGCACAACGTCGCGCTGAGCGAACGGAACGCAAAGGAACTGCCTTCATTGACCAGCAACACACTGTTGGCGCGCTTGGCCAGCGGTGACAGGTTGCTGTCGGTGATGATCAGGGTCTTGGCCTGATGCAGCTGGGCAATGCGCAGGCAATGCTGGGTCTCTTTGCCATAGGGAGTGAAGCTGATGGCAATTACCAGGTCGTTGGCGCGCACGCTGCGCATTTGCTCGCGGTAACTGCCACCCAGGCCTGAGACCAGATGAATGCGCTTGTTGGTGTGTTGCAGATTGTAGACCAGGTAGTCAGCGACTGCGAAGGAACGTCGTACGCCGACCACGTAAATATTGTCGGCATTGACGACAAGGTCCACGGCTTTGTCGAAGGCCAGATCATCCAGTTCCAGCCCCAGGCGTTCGATGCCGGACAGCGTGGCATTGATGCACTCGCGCGCCAGATCGCCGCCGCTGGCTTTCTGCGACTTGTTGGCAATCATGTTGCGAATGCGTTGCTGGTAATTCTGCACCGGGGTGGTTTTGTGGGTGTACGCCTCGCGGAACAGGGCCTGCATTTCGCTGAAACCACTGAACCCGAAGCGTTGGGAAAACCGCACGATGGCCGACGGGTGCACGTCGCACTCGCGGGCGATATCGCTGATGCGATCCACCATGATGCGGTCACTTTGCTGGCTCATGTAGCTGGCGATCCGCTTGAGCTGGCGCGGCAGGCTTTCGTATTCCTCGGTAATGAGTTGCAACAGGCGCTCGGCACTCACCGGCGGGCTGGTCAATGCGCGCTCTGGCGTTGGCTCGACGGATGCCGGCTGATCGGTGGATGACATAGAGGTGTCCTTATCAATGGCGCTGGGTGGTCACGGGGGCAGGTTTTTTAGCTGCGCAGTCTACAGGGTAGGTGCAAATAAAATCCTGACCAGCCGATCAATCCAGCGTGGGCTGAATCGATGCACGCGGGAAAATCATCGCGGCGCATGCAATATGGAACAAAAATTCTACATTAAAAAATTATGGAATAAATATTGTTTATTGCGCTGTGACGTTTTAGTCTTCATCCCACTTACAGCGCTTGGGCCCTGACGGGTGCCACGTGCAGGCTGATAAAAATAACAGGAGCCACCATGGGACAGACTCGTTTTGCCGCAGGCCGTGATTTGGATGTGATCTGCCTGGGCCGTTTGGGCGTCGACCTTTACTCGCAACAAGTCGGGGCGCGGCTGGAAGATGTCAGCAGCTTTGCCAAATACCTCGGCGGCTCTTCGGCCAACATTGCGTTCGGTACGGCACGGCTGGGCTTGCGTTCGGCCATGCTGAGCCGCGTCGGGGACGATCATATGGGGCGTTTCCTGCTGGAGTCGCTGGCCCGTGAAGGCTGTGACGTCAGCGGCATCACGGTTGACCCGCAGCGTCTGACGGCGCTGGTATTGCTGGGCCTGAAAGACCGCGAAACCTTTCCCCTGGTGTTCTACCGCGAAAACTGCGCCGACATGGCACTGCGCGCCGACGACATCGACCCGGCCTTTATTGCCTCAAGCAAAGCGCTGCTGATTACCGGGACCCACTTTTCTACCGAGGGCGTGTATCAGGCCAGTATTCAGGCCCTGGATTACGCCGCGCAGCACAACGTCAAACGGGTGCTGGACATCGACTATCGCCCGGTGTTGTGGGGGCTGGCCGGCAAGGCTGACGGGGAAACGCGCTTTGTCGCTGACGAGAAAGTCAGCGCCCACGTGCAATCGATCCTGCCGCGTTTCGACCTGATTGTCGGCACCGAAGAAGAATTTTTGATCGCGGGGGGCGGCACGGATTTGCTGGCGGCCTTGCGTAAGGTGCGTTCGCTGACCGACGCCACGTTGGTGGTCAAGCTGGGGCCGCAAGGTTGCACGGTGATTCATGGCCAGATCCCGGCCCGCCTGGAAGACGGCGCCATTTACCCCGGTGTGCGCGTTGAAGTCCTCAACGTACTCGGGGCAGGGGATGCCTTCATGTCGGGCTTTCTCAGTGGTTGGCTGGAAGACGCCAGTGACGAGCGTTGCTGCCAGTTAGCCAATGCCTGCGGAGGCCTGGTGGTGTCACGGCATGCTTGCGCGCCCGCCATGCCCACCCGGGCTGAACTCGACTACCTGTTTAACAGCCCGGTGCCCATCACCCGGCCGGATCAGGACACTGCGCTGCAACGTCTGCATCAAGTCAGCGTCCCTCGCAAGCAATGGAAACAGCTGTTTGTGTTTGCCTTCGATCATCGCTGGCAACTGCTGGAAATAGCGCAGCAGTACGGCCGTGACCCGAACAGCATATGCGCCTTGAAGCAGCTGTTCATCCAGGCGGTCGAGCGTGTTGAAACCGATTTGCGGCGCCAGGGCATCGAAGCCGATGTGGGCCTGCTGGCCGATCAACGGTTTGGCCAGGACGCGTTGAATGCCGCCAGCGGCCGTGGCTGGTGGATTGCCCGTCCGGTGGAGGTGCAGGGTTCGCGACCGCTGGCCTTTGAACACGGGCGCTCCATTGGCAGCAACCTCATCGCCTGGCCGCACGAACAAATCATCAAATGCCTGGTGCAGTTCCATCCGGACGATGAGCCTTTGCTGCGGCTGGAACAGGAAGCGCAAATCAAGGGGTTGTATCAGGCTTCGCTGGCCAGCGGCCATGAGCTGCTGCTGGAAATCATCCCGCCCAAGGATCACCCTTCGACCCACCCGGATGTGCTCTACCGCGCCATCAAGCGCTTGTACAACCTGGGCATTTACCCGGCGTGGTGGAAAATCGAAGCCCAACCGGCCGAGGTCTGGCAGCAACTGGATGCTTTGATCCAAGCGCGTGATCCGTATTGCCGCGGTGTTGTGCTTCTGGGCCTGAACGCGCCTGCCAGTGCGCTGGCCGAAGGCTTTCGCCAGGCATCCCGGAGCACCACGTGCCGTGGTTTCGCGGTGGGGCGCACGATTTTCCAGGAACCGGGCCGCGCCTGGCTGGCCGGTGAAATCGACGACGCGACGCTGATCGAGCAGGTACAGGGCACTTTTGTGCAACTGATCGACGCGTGGCGAACGGCCCGCAGCTGATCCGGCCGCGACGCCCCGCAAACCTTCCAAAACAATAATAGGTGCAGCCATGCCCGCTATCCGTATTGGCATCAACCCGATTTCATGGAGCAACGATGACCTGCCCTCGCTGGGCGGTGAGACACCCCTCAGCACCGCGCTGAGTGAAGGCAAGCAGATCGGCTATGAAGGGTTTGAACTCAACGGCAAGTTCCCCAAGAGTGCTCAGGGCGTCGCTGATGTCCTGCGCCCTTACGACCTGGCCCTGGTGTCGGGCTGGTACTCCAGCCGTCTGGCACAACGTTCGGCCGCCGAAGAAATCGACGCCATTGCCAGCCACGTGCAGCTGTTGGCGCAAAACGGCGCCAAGGTGCTGGTGTACGGCGAAGTGGCCGACTCGATTCAGGGCCAGCGTATTCCCTTGGTTGAACGCCCGCGTTTTTATACCGAACGGGCCTGGCAGGACTATGCCGACAAGCTCAATGAACTGGCGCGCTACACCCTGTCGCACGGCATCCGCTTGGCGTATCACCATCATATGGGCGCTTACGTCGAGTCCCCTGCGGACATCGATACCCTGATGCGCCTGACCGGGCCTGAAGTCGGCCTGCTGTTCGACGCCGGCCACTGCTACATGGGCGGCGGTGAGCCGGTCGAGGTGTTGCGCACGCACATTGACCGTGTCTGCCACGTGCATTTCAAGGACGTGCGCAAGCCTGTGGTGCAACTGGCGCGCAACAACCTGTGGAGCTTCCCCGATTGCATCATCAACGGCACGTTCACGGTGCCGGGGGACGGCGACATTGATTTTGGCGAGTTGTTGGACGTCCTGCTGGCCGCCGACTACCACGGCTGGCTGGTGGTAGAAGCCGAACAGGACCCGGCCGTGGCGCCCAGTTTTGCCTACGCGCAAAAAGGGTTTCAAACCTTGCGCGCGCTGCTGGACGAGAGGGGGCGGGCATGAATTTACTGATTAAGCGCCAGAAAACGGGCCAGCCCCTGGTGCAACTGCCCTCCGGTGCGCTGGAGTATGTGGGGTTCAGTGCTTATCGGCTGCACGCGGGCGAGACCTTGCCGGTGACGGCCGGGCAGCAAGAGCTGTGCCTGGTGTTGCTCAGCGGGCGGGCGAACGTTTCCGGTGAAGCGCCCGGGCAGGGCGTGTTTCAGTGGGAGGGTATTGGCGATCGTGAGTCGGTGTTTGAGGACAAATCGCCCTTTGCTGTTTATCTACCACCCGGCAGTCAGGCGCAGGTGCACGCGCTTAACGAGGTCCATATCGCCGTCTGCGCCGCCCCCGGTGCCAGCACGGCCGGGCTTGGGCCTCGGCTGATTACCCCGCAGAGCATGAAACGCAGTGTGCGCGGCAAGGGCGCCAATACCCGCTATGTGTGCGACATCCTGCCCGACACCGAGCCTGCCCATTCGCTGCTGGTGGTGGAGGTGCGCACGCCGTCCGGACACTCCTCCAGCTACCCGCCGCACAAGCACGACACCGACGACTTGCCGCACCAGAGCTTTCTAGAAGAAACCTATTACCACCAGATCAATCCACCGCAGGGCTTTGTGTTTCAACGGGTCTACACCGATGACCGCAGCCTCGATCAGGCAATGGCCGTAGAGAACAGCGACCTGGTGGTGGTGCCCAAGGGCTATCACCCGGTCAGCGTGCCTTATGGCTATGAGTCGTATTACTTGAACGTGATGGCAGGGCCCAAGCGGGTCTGGCAATTCCACAATGACCCGCAACACAGCTGGCTGATGGACCTTTAACTTTTAGGAGAACACTACGCATGAGCACGACCCCGGTGATTGGCCACTACCTTGACGGCCACGTTCAGGATGCTGGCAGCGAACGCTTCAGTGATGTCTTCAACCCGGCGACGGGCAGCGTGCAGGCGCGTGTGGCCCTTGCCACCCAGCGCACCGTCGATGACGCTGTCGCGTCCGCCCTCAAGGCGTTCCCGGCGTGGTCGGAACAGTCATCACTGCGCCGCGCCCGGGTGATGTTCAAGTTCAAGCAACTGCTGGACGAGCATCACGACGAACTGGCGCAAATCATCTGCCGTGAACACGGCAAAGTCTTCTCCGACGCCAAGGGTGAAGTCACCCGCGGGATCGAAATCGTCGAGTACGCCTGTGGCGCGCCGACACTGCTCAAAACCGATTTCAGCGACAACATCGGCGGCGGTATCGACAACTGGAACCTGCGCCAGCCACTGGGCGTCTGTGCAGGTGTAACGCCGTTCAACTTCCCGGTGATGGTGCCGTTGTGGATGATTCCGCTGGCATTGGTGACCGGCAACTGTTTTATCCTCAAGCCCTCGGAGCGCGACCCGTCCGCCAGTCTGTTGATGGCACGTCTGCTGACCGAAGCCGGCCTGCCGGACGGCGTGTTCAACGTGGTGCAAGGGGACAAAGCCGCAGTCGATGCACTGTTGCAACACCCGGACGTTGAAGCCATTTCTTTTGTCGGCTCAACCCCCATTGCCGAGTACATCTATCAGCAAGGGACAGCGCGCGGCAAGCGGGTTCAAGCGCTGGGCGGGGCCAAAAACCACATGATCGTGATGCCCGATGCCGACCTCGATCAAGCGGCAGACGCATTAATGGGAGCTGCCTATGGCTCGGCCGGGGAGCGCTGCATGGCGATCTCGATTGCCGTCGCAGTCGGTGATGTGGCCGATCAGTTGATCGAGAAACTGTTGCCGCGCATCGACCGGCTCAAAGTCGGCAACGGCCTTCAGCCCGACAGCGAAATGGGCCCGCTGGTGACGGCGGAGCACCGGGCCAAGGTGATCGGCTTTATCGATCAGGGCGTGGCCCAAGGCGCACAGCTCATCGTCGATGGTCGTGAGCTCAAGGTGCCGGGTGCCGAGCAGGGCTTTTTCGTCGGCGCCACGCTGTTCGACCAGGTGACGCCCGACATGAGCATTTATCAGCAGGAAATTTTCGGCCCGGTGCTCGGCATCGTTCGCGTACCGGACTTCGCGAGTGCGGTGGCGTTGATCAATGCTCATGAGTTTGGCAACGGTGTGTCCTGCTTTACCAGCGATGGCGGCGTGGCGCGGGCGTTTGCACGCACGATCAAGGTCGGCATGGTGGGGATTAACGTGCCCATTCCGGTGCCCATGGCCTGGCACTCGTTCGGCGGCTGGAAGCGCTCGCTGTTTGGCGATCATCATGCGTATGGCGAAGAAGGCATTCGTTTCTACAGCCGTTACAAAAGCGTGATGCAACGCTGGCCTGACAGCATCGCCAAAGGCCCTGAATTCAGCATGCCAACGGCCAAATAATCATCGCTCACAACGCTGCGCAACCGGACCGCCGGTTGCCGCAGCTGCTGTGCAAGTTCAAGGGTGCAGACATGACGACAACACGACTGACCATGGCCCAGGCGCTGGTCAAGTTTCTCGATAACCAGTACGTCGAAGTGGACGGGGTCGAGAGCAAATTTGTGGCCGGGGTGTTTACGATTTTTGGCCACGGCAACGTGCTGGGCCTCGGGCAGGCGCTGGAACAAGACAGCGGCAGCCTGGTGGTGCATCAAGGCCGTAACGAACAGGGCATGGCCCACGCGGCCATCGGGTTTGCCAAGCAACACCTGCGGCGCAAAATCTACGCCTGCACCGCGTCGGTCGGCCCCGGCGCGGCCAACATGCTGACGGCCGCCGCCACGGCCACTGCCAACCGTATCCCGCTGTTGCTGTTGCCGGGGGATGTGTACGCCAGTCGCCAGCCCGACCCGGTTTTACAACAGATCGAGCAGTTCCATGACTTGAGCATCAGCACCAACGATGCCTTTAAAGCCGTGAGCAAATACTGGGACCGCATCAACCGCCCGGAACAGTTGATGAGCGCCGCTCTCCATGCGATGCGTGTGCTGACCGATCCCGCCGAGACGGGTGCCGTGACCCTGGCCCTGCCGCAGGATGTTCAGGCTGAAGCCTACGATTACCCGGATTACTTTCTGCAAAAACGCGTGCACCGTATTGATCGACGCGTGCCGACGGTAGCGATGCTGGCCGATGCGCAGGCGATTGTGCAGCGCAAGCGCACGCCGCTGATCATCTGTGGCGGCGGCGTTAAATACGCAGGCGCCAATGCCGCGTTGCAGGCGTTTGCCGAACGCTTCGGGATTCCGTTCGCAGAAACGCAGGCTGGTAAAAGTGCCATCGTGTCAGCGCACCCGCTGAACATGGGCGGTATCGGTGAAACCGGGTGCTTGGCGGCCAACCTGCTGGCGCCGCAGGCGGACCTGATTATCGGCATCGGCACCCGCTATACCGATTTCACCACGTCGTCCAAATCGTTGTTCAAGCACCCGGAAGTCGAATTTCTGAACCTCAACGTCAGCCCCTGTGACGCGCTCAAGCTTGATGGCGTGCAACTGGTTGCCGATGCCCTGGCGGGGCTGCAAGGGCTGAGTGAATGCTTGGCGGCCAGCGGCTACCACGCGCAATGGGGTGACGCACCGCATCAGGCCAGGGCACAACTGGAGGCTGAAGTGGACCGTGTATTTCAGGTCGACTACCAACAGCCGGACTTCACGCCCGAAATCAGTGACCACATGGACCCGGCCGTGCTGCGTGAGTTTATCGAGCTGACCGGTTCGTGCCTGACCCAAAGCCAGGTGTTGGGCGTACTCAATCACAGCCTCGACGACAGCGCTGTGATCGTCGCGGCCGCAGGCAGCCTGCCCGGGGATCTACAACGGGCCTGGCGCAGCAAGGGCGTGAACACTTACCACGTGGAGTACGGCTACTCGTGCATGGGCTATGAAGTCAACGCCGCATTGGGGGTCAAGCTGGCCGAGCCTGCGCGCGAGGTCTATGCGTTGGTGGGTGATGGTTCCTACATGATGCTGCACTCCGAGTTAGCCACTTCGATTCAGGAGCGCCAGAAAATCAACGTGGTGCTGCTCGACAACATGGCATTCGGCTGCATCAACAACTTGCAGATGGGCAACGGCATGGACAGCTTCGGCACTGAGTTCCGTTTCCGTAACCCTGAGACCGGCAAGCTGGACGGCGGCCTGGTACCGGTGGACTTTGCCATGAGTGCAGCGGCTTACGGCTGCAAAACCTATAAAGTCAGCACCCTTGAGCAACTTCATGCGGCGCTGGCCGATGCCCGGCAGCAGACGGTGTCCACCCTCATTGATATCAAAGTGCTTCCCAAAACCATGATCCACGGCTACCTGTCGTGGTGGCGTGTGGGCGTGGCGCAAGTGTCCACCAGCGCACGCACGGCCGAAGCCGCGAAGCACCTAAACCGTCAGCTCGCCCACGTGCGGCAGTACTGATTGCAACGCTCTCTTATAAATCCAACAGGAGTCTGCACATGTCGTTGAACACTCAAGCCTTGAAGTTGGGCGTAATCGGGACCGGCGCGATTGGCCGTGATCATATTCGTCGTTGCAGCCAGACCTTGCTCGGCAGTCAGGTGGTGGCAGTCACGGACATCAACCTGCAACAGGCGGCGCAGGTGGTTGCCGAGCTGGGCATAAGCGCCGAGGTGTACCCGGACGCGCACGCGCTGATTCAGGCGGCTGAGGTCCAGGCCGTGCTGGTCACGTCCTGGGGGCCGAGCCATGAAGAATATGTGCTGGCGGCTATCCAGGCCGGCAAACCGGTGTTTTGCGAAAAGCCGCTGGCAGTAACGGCGGCCGGTTGTCGCAACATCGTCGACGCGGAAATCGCCCATGGCACACGGTTGGTGCAAGTCGGTTTCATGCGCCCGTACGACGCGGGTTATCAGGCGCTCAAGGCCGTCATCGACAGCGGCCAGATCGGCGAGCCGCTGATGCTCCATTGTGCTCACCGCAACCCGCGAGTGGGTGAGAACTACAAAACTGACATGGCCATCACGGATACTTTGATCCATGAGCTGGACGTGTTGCGCTGGTTGCTCGACGACGATTATGTGTCGGTGCAAGTGGTCTTCCCGCGCAAAACCAGCAAAGCGTTGGCGCACCTGCGGGACCCGCAAGTGGTGCTACTGGAAACCGCCAAAGGCACGCGCATCGATGTGGAAGTATTCGTGAACTGCCAATACGGCTATGACATTCAATGCGAAGTGGTGGGTGAAACCGGTATTGCCAAACTCCCGGAGCCGTCGCAAGTGCAGCTGCGCAGTGAGGCCAAACTGTCGAATGCGATTCTGATGGATTGGAAAGATCGCTTCATCGCGGCCTATGACGTCGAGCTGCAAGCCTTTATTGACGGCGTGCGTGCCGGGCACGTTGGTGGCCCTTCGGCATGGGACGGTTTTGCCGCCGCCGTGGCAGCCGATGCCTGCATCGAAGCGCAGCAGAGCGGGGCAATCGTAAAGGTTGAACTGCCGCAACGTCCGCGCTTTTACGGCTGACGCCTCTTTATTGCCCCCCCTGCGTAGTCGCTGCCGAGTAGCGTGAGGCTGCTAGCTTTCCCTCATCCTTGCGCTGCTCAAATCCGATCACAGATCTATCAAGGAGTATTGCCATGCGCATTGGACTGGTCGGATTTGGCCAGGGTGGCCGCTTTTTTCATGCGCCGTTGATCGCCAGTCTGCCCGGCGTGACCTTCGCGGGTGTGGTCACGCGCTCAGCAGAGCGCCGTCAATTACTGGCCAACGATTACCCCGCAGTCAGGCCCTTTGACAGCCTGGCGCAACTGGCAGAGGCCGGGGTTGACCTGTTGGTGATCAGCACGTCGCTGCACGGGCGAGCCGAGGTGGTGATGCAAGCCATCGAGCTGGGCATTGCGGTCGTGAGTGACAAACCATTCGCTGCCGACACTGTGCAAGGGCAACAGCTGATGGACGCTGCAGAGCGTCAAAACGTGTTGCTGAGTGTGTATCAAAACCGGCGCTGGGATTCGGACTTTCTGACCGTGCGCAAGCTGATTGATGCCGGGGCATTGGGGACGGTCACGCGCCTGGAGTCATTCATCGAGCGGTATGCGCCTGCGTCGGCAGGCACTACCAGCGGCGGCGGTGTGCTGCGCGATTTGGGCAGTCACCTCGTGGATCAAGCGCTGCAACTGTTTGGCCCGGTGAGGTCGGTGTACGCCGAGATGGCGAGCAGCCCTCAAGCCCCGGACGTTGACCACAGCTTCTTTATGGCATTGACCCATCGCAATGGCGTGGTTTCCCACCTCGGCGCCAGCGTCCTGCAAAACAGCCCGCGCCCGCGTTTTCGGGTGAGCGGTACTTCGGGTTGTTACAGCGTTGAAGGACTGGACGGGCAAGAAGCGGCGTTGCTCGCAGGTCGCACCCCCAAAAGCGAAGGGGATCACTGGGGGGCTGAAGAACATCGACGCTGGGGGTGGTTTGAACAGGGCGAGGAGCGGGAAAGGGTGCCGTCCGAGCATGGGGGCTGGGATCAGTTCTATCGGCAAATGATCGCGGCCGTACAAGGGCAAGGGCCTGTACCGGTGTTACCGCTGGAAGCCGTGCAAGCGTTGCAGGTGCTGGATGCTGCGCGACGCAGTGCGCAGCTGGGCGAAGTTGTGACGTTGGCTGAGGGTTAAAATAGAAAATAGAACGCTATAAATTCTAAAATCAGTTGATGTAGAAATTATTTTCCAATAGAGTCAATTTCAGCTTAGCGCCACCAAGTACCGCATCTATAAAATCAACAAGAATGTGGAGACTGCCCCAAATGAAACCCAGCTTACGTATCGCATCCCTTGCCCTCTCGATCCTCTTCGCCAGCGGCGCGGCCCTGGCCGATGTCAACATTGGCGTGAGCATGTCGCAGTTCGATGACACTTACCTGACGTACCTGCGCGAGTCGATGAACGACAAAGCCAAAACCTATCCTGAAGGGGTCAAGTTGCAGTTTGAAGACGCCCGTGCAGACGTGGTCAAGCAACTGAGTCAGGTCGAAAACTTTATCAGCCAAAAGGTCGACGCGATCATCGTCAACCCGGTGGACACGGCGACTACCAACCGTATTACCAACGCCGCCGTCGCGGCAGGGATCCCGCTGGTGTACGTCAACCGCCGTCCCGACAACCCCGACCTGCCGCAGGGCGTAGCCACAGTGGCTTCCGATGACCTTGAAGCCGGGCGCATGCAGATGCAGTACCTGGCCGAGAAGATGGGCGGCAAGGGCAATATTGTGATTCTGCTCGGCGATCTGGCCAACAACTCCACCACTAACCGCACCAAGGGTGTGAAAGAGGTACTGACCAAGTACCCCGATATCAAAATCGCTCAGGAGCAGACCGGCGCCTGGTTACGGGACAAAGCCATGACCCTGACCAATGACTGGATCACCCAGGGCCAGGCGTTCGATGCCGTAGTCTCCAACAATGACGAAATGGCCATCGGTGCCGCGATGGCGCTCAAGCAGGCAGGCGTTGCGCAAGGCAAGGTCTTGATTGCGGGCGTCGACGGTACTGAAGACGGTGTGCGGGCGGTCGAGAAGGGCAATTTAACCCTCTCGGTATTCCAGGACGCCACCGGGCAGGCCAACGGCTCAGTCGAGACGGCGCTGAAAATGATCAAAAAGGAGCCCTACGAGCAAGCGGTCTGGGTGCCGTTCCAACGGATCACCCTAGACAACGTCAACCAGTATAAAAAGTAGTCGTCAACTCAACCCCACAACAACAATAAGCGGTGAGGCTCAGGCCTCGCCCGCTGTCCCGGCACAGACCGGGGCGCCTGAGGAGTACTGGCTATGCTCGCGTCAGCGACTGTTTCAAGGACCCCGCCCGTGGCGTCTGCCCCTGACGCCACCGCGCAGGATGCGCCCTACCTGTTGGAAGTGGTGAGTGTCAGCAAGGGCTTCCCTGGTGTGATTGCCCTGGATGACGTGCAGCTGCGCGTGCGCCCCGGCTCAGTGTTGGCGCTGATGGGCGAGAACGGCGCCGGCAAGTCCACCCTGATGAAAATCATCGCCGGTATCTACCAGCCCGACGCAGGGGAGTTGCGCTTGCGTGGCCAACCCGTCTCCTTCAATGGGCCGCTGGCGGCCTTGCAGGCCGGGATTGCCATGATTCATCAGGAGCTCAACCTGATGCCGCACATGAGCATCGCTGAAAACATCTGGATCGGCCGCGAACAGCTGAACAGTCTGCGCATGATCGATCACCGCCAAATGTACCGTTGCACTGCGCAACTGCTGGAGCGCTTGCGCATTAACCTTGATCCGCAGGAGCTGGTCGGCCACCTGAGCATTGCCGAGCGCCAGATGGTTGAAATCGCCAAGGCGGTGTCCTATGACTCGGACATTCTGATCATGGATGAACCGACCTCGGCCATTACCGATAAAGAAGTCGACCACCTGTTTTCGATCATTGCCGACCTCAAGGCGCAGGGCAAAGGCATCATTTACATCACCCACAAAATGAACGAAGTGTTCGCCATCGCCGATGAAGTGGCGGTGTTCCGTGACGGCGCCTACATCGGCCTGCAACGTGCCGACAGTATGGACAGCGACAGCCTGATTTCAATGATGGTAGGCCGCGAGCTGACGCAATTGTTCCCGGTGCGGGAAAACCCGCTGGGGGAGTTGCTGTTGTCAGTGCGTGACTTGCGTCTGGACGGGGTGTTTGACGGTGTGTCGTTCGATCTGCATGCCGGGGAGATCCTGGGGATCGCCGGGCTGATGGGCTCGGGCCGCACCAACATCGCCGAAACCCTGTTTGGTATCACCCCGAGTGATGGCGGTGAGGTTCAGCTTGACGGTCAGGCACTGCGCATCACCAGCCCCAACCTGGCGATTGAAAAGGGCTTCGCGCTGTTGACCGAAGACCGTAAGTTGACGGGCCTGTTTCCTTGCCTTTCCGTGTTGGAAAACATGGAAATGGCGATCCTGCCGCATTACGCCGGCAACGGTTTCATCCAGCAAAAAGCTCTGCGCGCGTTGTGCGAGGACATGTGCAAGAAGCTGCGGGTCAAAACCCCGTCGCTTGAGCAGTGCATTGACACCCTGTCCGGAGGCAACCAGCAAAAAGCCTTGCTGGCGCGCTGGTTGATGACCAACCCGCGGCTGTTGATTCTGGATGAACCGACCCGTGGCATTGACGTAGGCGCCAAGGTCGAGATTTACCGGCTGATTTCATTGCTCGCCAGTGAAGGCATGGCTGTGATCATGATTTCTTCGGAGCTGCCTGAAGTGCTGGGCATGAGTGACCGGGTCATGGTCATGCATGAAGGTGAGCAAATGGGCACGCTGGATCGGGCCGACGCCACTCAAGAGCGTGTCATGCAACTGGCCTCCGGCATCACGGCGATTCATTAACCGTTTCAGCACGCCGGCCGCGTCTGGGCCGGTCGTACCGCAGAGTGAGAGGGCACATGTCCATGAACGCAATAACTGATAACAAACCTGCCATGGCACCCAGTAAATCCCGTCGCCGCTTTCCGACTGAACTGAGCATCTTCCTGGTGCTGATCGGCATCGGTCTGGTATTCGAATTGTTCGGCTGGATCGTGCGTGACCAGAGCTTTTTGATGAACTCCCAGCGCCTGGTGCTGATGATCCTGCAAGTGTCAGTGATTGGTTTGCTGGCGATTGGCGTGACCCAAGTCATCATCACGACCGGGATTGACCTGTCTTCGGGGTCGGTGCTGGCCTTGTCGGCCATGGTGGCCGCAAGTCTGGCGCAAACCTCGGACTTCAGCCGGGCCGTGTTTCCTTCGCTGACCGACTTGCCTGTGTGGATCCCGGTGGTCGCCGGGCTCGGGGTCGGGCTGCTGGCCGGTGCCATTAACGGCAGCATCATCGCCATTACCGGCATACCGCCCTTTATCGCAACCTTGGGCATGATGGTGTCCGCCCGCGGTCTGGCGCGCTATTACACCGAAGGCCAACCGGTCAGCATGCTGTCTGATTCCTACACGGCCATCGGCCATGGAGCGATGCCGGTGATCATCTTTCTGGTGGTGGCGCTGATCTTCCACATTGCCCTGCGTTACACCAAATACGGCAAATACACCTATGCCATCGGCGGCAACATGCAGGCGGCGCGCACCTCGGGTATCAACGTCAAGCGTCACTTGATCATCGTCTACAGCATTGCCGGGTTGCTGGCGGGGTTGGCGGGCGTGGTCGCCTCGGCACGCGCGGCCACGGGCCAGGCGGGCATGGGCATGTCCTATGAGCTGGACGCCATTGCGGCGGCCGTGATTGGCGGCACCAGTCTGGCAGGCGGGGTAGGGCGAATTACCGGCACCGTGATTGGCGCGCTGATCTTGGGCGTCATGGCCAGCGGCTTCACCTTTGTGGGGGTCGATGCCTATATTCAGGACATCATCAAGGGCTTAATCATCGTCGTGGCGGTGGTGATCGACCAGTACCGCAACAAGCGCAAACTTAAGCGCTGACAGGGCTGTGTAGCGTCCCCGGCAATCGCCGTCTCTTAAACCTGACCCTCGTTGGCGATAACGCACGCGAGGGTCAGGTTTTTGTGCTCTAAAAGGGGGCGATTTCAGTGAGTGCATTGAATTTCTTGCCGTCAATGCACTCCATTAGCCTCTGCGTGACATGTTTTTCGTCTTTTTCCAGGTTTTGCTGGACAAATTGCTGTCATTTCAGTTGCTGAGTCGATAACTCGGCCGTAGACTGCCGCCCCTCGTAAATTGAGTGCCGGGTGGCGCTTGAAATAGATAGCACCTAACTGGTTGGGATGAAGATCGGTCAGGACGCTCCCTAATTCGCCTTAATGCACGTATTTTTTATAGAGAAATCAATGACAAAGGATAAGTTGCTGGCCATGCCGGCGGATGACTACATGAATGCCGAGCAACATGCTTTTTTCACTGAGCTGTTGCAAAACATGAAGGTCGAAACCCACGAGCGGATTGAGCAGAATCGCATCGCGATCGAGAGCCTGGACACCCCGGCCGACCCTGCAGACGCCGCTTCGGTTGAAGAAGAGCGTACCTGGCTGGTCAACGCGATTGACCGTGACCAGCGCATGCTGCCTCAGCTGGAACAAGCGCTGGAGCGCATCAAGGACGACAGCTTTGGCTGGTGTGACGACAGCGGTGACGCCATTGGCCTCAAACGCCTGTTGATCAGCCCGACCACCAAGTACTGCATCGAAGCTCAAGAGCGTCACGAGCAAATCGACAAGCATCAGCGTCAGGCCTGAGCCTGCCCTCGCCGGGCCGCGCCAAGCGGCCCCGGTAGCGCGATTGGCCAAGCAGCCGTCCTGGCTGGCACTCGGCATTTTCTTGTGACACCTGCGTACACATCCGTCCAACATTGAGCTGGCTGGCGCATTTTTGCACCCTTATATTGGCTCGCGCAGTGTGCACGAGGACCACTTACTAGAGGGGCACAGGTGTGATGAGTCATTCCAGCAACACAGGAAGGGTGTTGCGGGTCGGTGTCTTTTTTGATGGAACGGCCAATAACCAGTACAACAGCGAGTTGGGGCAGGCGCGTCGGGCACAAGGCCTGACGGTAGACCCCACTAGCAGCTATGCCAGCGTCCCCACCAATATTGCCCTTCTTCACCGGCACTACCCCGTGCAGTCGGCCTTTGAGGCTGATGGCATCAGGATGACGTCGCTCTATATCAGCGGTATCGGGACCACCACCGGCAAGGCGGATACACGCTTTCCGGCGCAGACCTACGGCCGCGGCAGTACCGGTGTAGTGGGCAAGGCGAAAGAGGCGCACGCACGGCTGTTGCAGTGCCTGATGGAGGCTGTTGAGGTATTGCCGCCTCGTGCCTTGCAGCGTGTGCAGCTGGATCTGTTCGGCTTCAGCCGGGGGGCGGCGGCAGCGCGGCATTTTGCCAATGAGGTGAATGCCACCCGATTCGATACGCTGTTCGAACTGGCCCCGGGATTCACCTGCGAGATTAATTTCATCGGGCTATTTGACACAGTGGCGGCCATGGGCGGTCTGGTAGACGTGGGCAACATCAGTGATGACGTGAACCCCGGGCTCAATCTGTATCTGGGCCCGGACAGTGCTCGCCACGTGGTGCAGCTCAGTGCGCGGGATGAGGTGCGGCGCAATTTTGCTCTCAGTCGAATTGCCCCGCAGTGGCCGATGGACGTCGCCGTTCCGGGCGTACATGCGGACGTCGGTGGAGGCTATCCCCTGGAGATGCTGGAAGACGTCTTACTCACGCGGTGGAAAACCAACCTGGTGAGCCCGGGCACTTCGCCAATGCTCACCCAGGCCTGGAAGGCCACTGCAGCTGAGTTGCCGTTGTGGCAGGCGCGGGATTTACTGGACGATACGGACCCTCAGGCCCTGTTGGAAATTCGCACAGCCTCGCATCAGCTAGGCACCCGCAAAGATCCGCTCCAGCGCGTGCAGGCAGCGATTTATATGCGACGGCGTGTGTATGGGCATCTGTCACGGGTGTATTTACGGGTCATGCACACGTTGGCCCGTGAGCAAGGGGTGCCTTTCAAGGCACTGTCAGACACGGCCGATACGCGATTGCCTGAAGCGTTGCTGCCCATTGCAGACAAGCTTCTGATGCACGTAATGACCGGGCGCATAGCGTTGAGCCATGAAGACGAGCGGTTGCTTCGCCAGCGCTACATTCACCAGTCTGCGAACTGGAATGCAGCAATTGGTGACGGGATTGGCGCAGTCGATCAAGCATTTTTCAACCTGCCTCAAGACGGCGGGCGTCTGGTTTACGATCAACACGATCCACTTTTAGCCTGAGCGTGTGACGGTATTGTTACCGCTCATGCAATTCAGCTATGCGTGGCATAGCTTTTTCCTGCGGCATTTAGTCACTAAGATGGCCGACATCGTTAGGAGACTAACTAATCAGGTGGAGTGGCCATCATGCGTAATCAAGTCGATATCGCCGTAATGATTGGGAGCGGGGTGCCCAAGGGCATGCGCGACGCCGGACAGAAAGCCTGCTGGGTGGTGTTGGTTAATGGAGAGCAACGCGGGACCGCGTTTTCAACGCGCGCTGAAGCCGAAGAGTGTCAGTCAGCCTGGTTGGCGCAGTTAAGCGCCAACCCTGTGGGAATACGCCTTCAGGCGTGAACCGATTCGTGCAGGCGTACATTCAGTTCGTCGACCGCTAGCGCCCACGGACCGTCTTCATCCAGCTTCTCTTTCAGAAAACTCGCTTGCGCCGTTGACCAGAAGGGCGCCTCGACCAGCTTCACGTCTTCAGCCAAAAAATGGTCTGCAACGAATTGCTCGATGGAAGCTCTATCTGCATCCAGGCCGAGCTGGTTGAACAGGTTTTCCAGCGTGATGGGTGTCTCGTCCATGTTCATCTCCTGAGGCAACTAAGTGAGTACACGGTATCTGAGGCCGTTGAACCCTGAGAGTTCGACCCGATGTGCGTGTAGCACTGTAGACCATGGCTTCAAATGGCGAGATTAACGCTGCCGATCAATGCTTTTTCGGCTTCGAAGAGTGAGCTGAGTGCAACAGAGGCCGCACTGTTGAGCGAGACTACCTGGCTTTTCGCCTTCATGATGGCGGCCATGCGTGCCTCATCATTGCGATAGCGCCCGGCTTTGACAGCGGCCATCCGCGCATTGGCCTGGCGCAGTTGCTGCTGAAGCTGTTCAAGGCGTTTCTTCAGCAGTTTGATGCGCTTTTGCAAGGCTTCTATCGGGCTGTCGCCCGACGAATCCGGGCGTTGTGTATCAGCACGCAGCATGTGCTGCACCAGACTGGGCGCTGCGGCAGGTGCCACGGAGTCTTCCGTCAGAACCGCACGATAGTCAGCAAGGCGAGGGGCTGAATTCAAGTTAATCATCAGTGATGCCCTTAAACACTACTCACCCAGGCTATCGGCCTGCTGCTGCGCTTCTTGAGCGAAAGGGCGGGGCTCAGGCGTTCAAGGCGCCCGCATCCACGGCTTCCTTCAGGGCTTTTGCAGCTTCTTTGCCTGCGACTTCAGCAACATCGGCAGTTTTGAACCAGCGGTCTTTCTCGACCTGGTGGTAGGTGATGGTCTTGAGAGGGGGTTTGGCACGCATCACAATCACTGCCTGAAACTCGCCATCAACTTCTCTGGCTTCACCGCGGATAAAAAATTCGCCAATATCAAATTCCGTCACGTGTCACTTTCCCTTGGAGGTAATGGAGCCAGGTCGACCCGGCGGCATGGGCCGGGTCGATTGTTGCGCGAGTATGGCAGTTGTTGACAGGCAGTGGCGCAGTTAAGTCATTGAACTGACGAAAGCGATGTTTTCAAAGAGGGGCTGAACCCGGTAAATCGGGCTGTGTTCTTTCAAGCTGGCTTGCCAGTGCGCAGGCTTCGTGGTGAGAGCAACGAAAGCCCCTGATCTGGCCGGTATGGGCTTCTCGCACATGAAAAAAGCCGTGACTGATCGGTATCACTTGATAGTGGTGGGATTGTGTATACCCAAAATCGGTGTGGAGCCGGTAGAATGGCCCACCGTCAACGGGGTCGCCTGTGCGATGAGCGTCATTGACGGGTGAGGCACGAAAATCTGATCTGTCCATGGAACGACTTCCTTTGTTTAAATTGTCATAGCAACAGGTTTTTCGTATCGAGGCTGGGACGCACTGAAACGTCGGCCTTCGGCGTTCGTCTATTTGTAAGGTTTTTTTTTAAAACGCTGCGTCAGACATTACGTCTTTAAAAGCAGGTTTCTCCCCTAACTGCGCTAGTCCGTTTCGTCGTTTAAATCTGCGGCTACGTACTACAAACGCCCGTACATATTGCGCGTGGCGTCGGGGCGGGAATCCTTCACTCTGATGGCTTGCAGTCACTTCTGAACCCGTGGTCCAGGAGGTTTTGCTGAACGCAGATTTCAAAATCGGCAAGTTAAGGCTTGCTATTCGCTGCCTGTCTTTTTTGGCAGTACAACTTCATATTTCGAGGGTTTTTCGTTGGCAGTCAGCAATCTGGAGATGCATGCGTTGTTTGTGTTGGGTGACCTGCGAGCGCGTCTGGTCAAACTGTTTCAATCCCGTTTCGTGTATGTCACCGAGCAGACGGCTGAAGATACTTACATGGCCGAAATCGATACCGAAGCCGCATTGGTCGTCGATGACAAACCGGGCTTGAAGTTGAAGGTAGGCGATCACTTCACTGCGGCGGTACTTGCCAGCCGTGAAGGCGGGAAGTTCGAGATCAAGTTCCGCGAGATCAAAATGACCATTTATGGCATTGGCGACTATGCCTATGTCAGCTCGCCGCAAGGCGAAGGCATCGTGTTCAAGGAAGGTCAGCGGGTGATGTTGGTGTTCGCCGCCAATGAACAACTGGCCACGGGCCTGAGCAAAACCCTGAAGGCGGTCACAGCCAAAGCGGCGAAGTGGCGCAAAGGTGAGTTGACCTTCAAGGCCAGCAAAGAGTGACAGTGCCACGCGGCGAATTTCATCGCCAGCATCAAGAACAGGCAACGGCCAAGGCTGTTGAACTGTTAGCCCGGCAGCCCGAGATGGGCAATGGTTGGCTTACGTGGGTCGCCGGGCAGTTGTACACGCTGCGCCCGGCAGAATACGCAAGCATGGTGCGTCGCGAGCTGGCACGGCTGCAGGACGCACCCTGACTGGCAGGTTCAGCGTCGCTCCCTGGGCATCCCGAGGGCGCGTTCGGCAATGATATTGCGCTGAATTTCGTTGCTGCCGCCGTAGATGGTGTCGGCGCGGGTGAATAAAAACAGCGACTGCAGGCGTGTCAGCGCATAGGGCGCGCCAGCCAGCAGCTCGGCTTGTGGCCCCAGTACGTCCATGGCCAGCTTGCCCAGTTCAAGGTGCCAGGTGGACCACGCCAATTTGTAGATGGTCGCTTCGGGGCGCAGGCTCCCGTCCTGCGGGCCGGACAACATGCGCAACGAGTTGTAGCGCAACACGCGCAAACCGCTCCAGGCTTGCGCAATGCGCTGGCGCAGAACCGGATCTTGCGCCGCACCATTGGCCTTGGCAATGCGCACCACCTCGTCCAACTCATTTTGAAACTGCATCTGCTGGCCCAGCGTTGAGACGCCGCGCTCGAACCCCAATAGCGCCATGGCGATTTTCCAGCCTTCGCCGGGCTGACCGATCAGGTTGTCTGCCCCCGTGCGCGCCTGATCAAAAAACACTTCGTTGAATTCACTGGTGCCGGTCAATTGTTTGATGGGTTGCACCGTGATGCCTGGCTGGGCCATGGGCACCAACAAAAACGACAGACCGTGATGGCCCTGGCTGGCGGGCTCGGTGCGCGCCAGCACAAAACACCAGTCGGCTTCATGGGCCAGCGATGTCCAGACTTTTTGCCCGTTGATCAACCATTCATTGCGCTGCGCGTCGAAGCTGGCGCGGGTCTTGATGTTGGCCAGATCGGAGCCCGCGCCGGGCTCGGAGTATCCCTGACACCAAAACTGTTGACCGGCCAAAATCGGTGGTAAAAATCGCTGCTGTTGCTCCGCTGTGCCGAAGGCCGCCAGCGTCGGCCCTACCAGGCCTTCGCCGATATGCCCCATGCGCCCAGGGCCGCCAGCGCGTGCATATTCTTCGTAAAAGATCACTTGCTGATTGATGCTCAAACCCTGGCCGCCGTGTTCAGTAGCCCACCCGGCGCCAATCCAGCTGCCTTTGGCCAGCTCTTGCTCCCAGCGTTTGCGCAACTGCGGGGCAAAATCCTCATCGCCCGGTCCGCCGCGAAAACGCAGAATGCTGAATTCACCGCTCAGGTGCTGTTGCATCCACTGCGCCACGTGTTGACGAAACTGTTCGTCTTTCGCGCTGAAGCCAATATTCATGCCTGCTCCCCGAAGATCTGTCTGGCCAATTGCTCGCGATGGAAGGCGGGTGATCCCCACAATTGTTCACTGGCCCGCGCGCGCTTGAAGTACAAATGCGGGTCGTATTCCCATGTGAATCCCACCCCCCCATGCAATTGAATCGACTCGCCCGCGCATTGGAAGAAACCTTCGCTGGCGTGAATTTTGGCCGTGGCGGCGGCCTCAGCCAGTTGCTCGCGCACGTGAGGGTCTGCATCGATGTTCAGGCACGCATCAGCGATGCACGCGGCGTAGTAACTGGCCGAGCGTGCGCATTCAACGGCCAGCATCAGGTCGGCGCAGCGGTGTTTGATGGCCTGAAAACTGGCAATGCTTCGCCCGAATTGCTGACGTTCGGCGATGTAGGCCAGCGTCATGTCGAGCGACTGTTGGGCGCCGCCGGTTTGTTCGGCCGCCAAGCCCACGCAGGCAAAATGCAAGGTGTCGCGCAGCAGCGCCCAGCCCTGGCCGGGTTCGCTGAGTAGCTGCTCATCGCTTAATACGACGTTTTCAAGGGTGATGCGGGCCAGGCGACGGGTCTGATCCAGGGTCGGCAAGGTTTCTCTGACGAGCCCCGGTGTATCGGCAGGCAAGGCGAATACGCGAATGCCGGCTTCCCCGACGCTGCCCGGCGTGCGGGCCGCAATGATCAACAAGTCGCAATCGGCGCCGTCGATGACATTCAGGTACTCGCCGCTGAGCTGGTAGCCGCCTTTATGAGGCGTGGCATACACCACGATGCTGCTGTCGTCCCAGCGTTGAGTGTTGGTGTAGCTCAGGCTGGCGGTGATCTCGCCGGCTGCCATCAACGGCAGCCAGTGAGATTTGAGTGCCTCGTTACGGCTCAGCAACAAGGCGGGGAGCGCGAGGCAGCAAGTGGCATAGAACGCAGAGGGCAGCAGGCAGCGCCCCAGTTGTTCCTGCAACAAACAGACCTCAGCAAACCCTAATCCCAATCCACCGTAGAGTTCTGGAATCGCCAGGGCTGGCCAATAGAGTTCCTGCGCAATCTGCGTCCAGGTGTGTGGGTCTTGACCGCGTTCACTGGCCATGGCGCTGCGTACGGCATCGGAGCTGGCGACCTGCGCCAGAAAGCGCTCCGCAGACTGTTGGATCATCCGCTGCTCATCTGTCAGGGCAAGCTGCATACCGGCTCCTTATCCTAATTATTGCATTGAGGCGGCCAGCATGAAGTTGCGTGATCCACGCGTAAACCCTGACCCGGACTAGTCCGTTTGAACCCGACAAACCAGCACAATCAAGGTGGCGTTGTGTCAAAGATCAATTGCACGCTGCCGTAATAGTCCCCCGGCTCAAAACCCGCGCCAGGGGGCAGGGCGTCAATGCGCACCGGCACGCGTATGCCGTGGTAGGCATCCGCCGCAGAAACGACAAGGGTGTCGGATAACGTCAGGACTTGCTTATTGAACGTGACCTTTAGCCCAAACGTACTACGGCCATTAGACAGTACGGGTTCATACCCCAAACGGGCTGTCATGGGGCCTGATGAATTGATCATGTCGAACTGTGTCCGCAAGGGATCCAGCGTCGCTGTGGCGAGATTCCAGGGCATGCGTTGTTCATGCTGAAGAAACTCGGGGTCCGCCGGGATGGCATAGAAATCAAAGGTCGGGATAGTGACGCTGATATCAAACCGGTGTTCATCCCGGGCTGCATAAGCAAAGGATGTGCACATAGACAGGGCTGCCGCGGTGAGCAGCGCCGCCGGTAAGCGGAGCTGGCGCATCAGCGTTTGACCTCGATATTTTTTTGCGCATGGCCTTCCACCAGCGTGAATCGGTAATGCCGCCCTGACTGTTTGTCGAAGCGCAGCGTACGTCCCGGCAGAATGTGGGTCTTAGTGGTGGGGTTGCATTGCAGCATGTCGTTCGCAGCGCAGTCCTTGAATTCGTCGACCACAATCACGCTGTTGCCTTGGTTGCGCAGCAGGTAGTGTTTCGCTGTGTTTTCAATGTACGTATCAAAGTGGGTGTTTTCAGGCCTGACAAAAAACACGGTGCCGTAACCGGCCAATACATTCACGCCTGCCGACAGGGTTTTTTTATAGTCATTGGCCTGGTCGGCAGACAATGCGAACTCGTCTTCTTTTTCGGGTACAACAGGTATGAAGCGCACGCGAAAGTAGCGCTCCTGATCCCGTGGCCCCATGAACAAAAGTCGTGCGCCTTGTGTGCCGTTGGGGGGCACGATCAAACGCGCAGGGCTGGACATCAAACCATTGCGTGCACGTCTGTCTGTGTGGCTCTTGACCTCGACTTCTTCGCGGGAACCGTCCGCTTTGTAAACGATCTCCTTGATTGACACCCGGATAAAGGCGGTACTATCACCCCCATTGAATACGCGTTTCAAGTACGTGCTTTTATCCCCGTCCATATAGTCATACACCATGCCCACATTAATATTGGGACCGGCCAACGTGTTCAGTGAAATGAGCCAAATACTCAATAGGCCCGTGAGTGCTCTGATCATGCTCTTGTTCTCAAAAAGTGTGTGGCGTGAGTTTTTAAACTTCAGAATCCCAAATGACCGTGACGCTTCCTTTATAGGTGCCTTCTTGAAATAACATCTCGGCGACGTAGGCGTTGTCTATTTCGAAGTGCAATGTTCCCGGTTTTCGATCCACGTATTGAGTGGGTTCAAACATCTCGGTGCCTACACCGCTCAACAATAACGGCTGGCGATTAACAGACGCGCCATTGGCGTGTCGTAATCCGTTGGGCAGTGACACAAATAAATGGACGGGCACTGCATGTTGCGAGCCGTTACTCAGGCCGCAGGTATCGCCGATAACACGCTCGCAGGCCAATTGCATTTTGAAACGTGAACTGGCGTACACCAGGAAGGTTTGATCGCGAAATAATGTTTCGGGCCTGCGCCCCGCACGCCAAAGTTGCCAGCCTCCTTTGGGTTCAAGAACGATTTGGTTGCCACCGGGAGGAAGTTCAATCTTCATGACGTGTTTGACACTGAGTGAAAAATTCAATGTCAGTATCGGGTCGTCGGGCAGGAAGTTATCGCCCATATCAAAATCCTGACGGGGCCCCAGGGTATAGGTAATGCTGCCGGTGTAGTCGCCGGATGACATACTCAGTGGATTCGGGGTGGCCAGTTCATAAGAGAAGTCAATGTAGTTAAATCGCATCCACGGAATAGGGTATTTGGGCGACTTGCCACAGCTGCCACCCTGACTGGGCATCTGCCAAAAGAAATCAAACGAGTCAACGGTATATAAACTGCCATTCATCAGGCGGGCACACGGCGCTGGCGCATTTCCCCAGTTGCCGCCATTCCAAAGCACATTGTGTGCCTGCCAGGGAGACCCGGCGCTGCCCTCGACCAGTGACATGACAGCAGCAGTTCGAACCGAAGAACCCAAGCCATTAATTCGGACCTTGACGGTTTCTACTTCCCCCGTCTGGTTATGGGTAACCGTTAATGAACGCCACTCTGAAGGCGCGCTGACCATTGCACCTTGTCGGGGGTCTGTATGATTGGCCGCGATGGGATTAATTGAACTGAAGAATGTTTTAATTTTTAAGCTTTTAATGCCCTTTGCCTCACAGGCGGCCGGGTACCATTTGCAATAACCACCATTGTTGGGCGTTAAATTCTCAAATACGTTGTGCTGAGGGTTCGACGGGTCCGGTTTGAATTGGGCACTAATGTTCATCTCAAGCGCCGCCGCCGGAATGAGTGCCAGTAAACAGCTGAGCGAAATAAAGCAGCGAATGAGCACGGTTTTAATAGGCCGCGTCAGGGACGACTGTAGGCCAGGGGTATGGCCTGTGTGATTTATATGTGTCTGTGGTTTCACCCTGTAACCTCACCTTTATTGACAGGCTGCGCCAACGTATCGGGATGGCAGCGCAGGTCGCCGATCTCCACGACATCATTTAATGACGACCGTTTATTGGTATTGATACGGAACATGCACAGCACACGATCACCCTTGCGTACCTCCAGTGTGGGGGCCTGTTTATTCAACTCCATGGAAAAGAACCCATCCACTTCACTGACACCACGGCTTGCGTGATTAATGATGTGATGACCTTTAAGCGGATGGCCCGACGGATCAATCAGACGGCCAAGTACCGTGACGGTTTGCAGCACATTGATTGTTTGATAGCCCACCCCCCCTTTATTCAAGTGATAGCGCGTGCGTGCAGGTGCAATCGTGGCCGCCGGAGCGTGGTTGCCTTCGAAGTCGAAACTTAATGAACTGTTTTTATAGGCAGTCAGGGGTACGAAGTTACGCCCCGCACGCAATGTTGTACTGCTACCGCTGAGGTCATCCGCGCGCAACAGGATGTCTTCTACATCGCTTACCACGTCGACAATCATGCCGGAGCCCTGACCCTGATGCTGGCGGGTGATGACCGTTTTGCCTCCCCCGGCAGCGAATGTGCTGTCCAGGTTAAGTCCACCTGTCAGGTTGCCGTTGTAGGACGAGCGTTGGACAAATCCGTCTGCATCCAGGGTGTCGGTCTGAAAGCTGGCGCGGCCGGCCAACCCCACCCCGTAGGTATCGGCGGACGCTGTTGCCGAAACACTTTGCAGCACGTGGCCGTTTACGTCCTTGCTGTAGGTGACCGATGCATTGTTGTCGCGTCCCCCGTCACGATCGGAGCGGCCGCCAACGCTGGCAGACCAGCGCTCGCCCGGAGCGCCGAGGGCCAGGCTGAAGGTCAAGTCAAATCCTCGATTGCGGGCTGCACCGGAGCTCACACTGGCGGGTCGGTCAAATAAAGAAAACCGCCAGTTACCGTCGCTGCCAAACCAATGAGCCACTTGTGTCCAGCCCACATCCAGGCCCATGCCTTCGGTGTAACCCTGGCTGTGGGACACCCGGGCACTCAGGCTGCTTTTGGGGGTAAAGCGGTGGTTCAGTGCGAGGGATGAGTTGCTGGTTTGGCCAACAAACACTGAGCGCTGTCGAATGCGCGTACCGTCGGGCAAGGTTTCATACGTTCTGCGGGTATCCAGCCAGCTGCGGGTATGGTTGAACACCAGGCTGCCGTTGCCATAGTTGTAGAGTCCGTTCAGGTCAATGCCGGTGCCATAGTTCTGTGTCTCGTACACATTCGCGTACAGATTGGCGTTGTTCGCGATGGACCAGTCGAAGGAGGTGCCCAGTTGCAGATTTTGTTTCACCTGACGCCCTGACCCTCCGACCACAAGCCGAGGGTGCAACAGGTAATTGAATGCGGCCCCGGCGGTCATGTCGCCGCTGGCTTGCTCCTCCCAATTACTCAGCAGCGTACTCTCGCGCCCGGCGAAAACGTTGTACCGCCAGCGCTGGTCGGGGTTGCGCCAATTGTTGGGTTTGTAGATGAGTTCCGGGGTGGTGCTGGTAACGCGTCCGTCCTCGATCAGGCGCACTTGCACTTCATATATCCCCCCTGGGAGTGGGCGGGTGTCCAGACTTTGCAACCCGGCGTTGACCATCTGGGTGTTAATCAGCACGCCGTTGCGGTAGATCTCTACTGACGCCTGACGGTTAGCGGTGACGTAGACCGGATAAATGCTGGGTTTGGGCATTGAAATAGCCAGGCTGTCTGAGCTGCCATACATCACGCCCAGGGCGGTGTCCGGAGTGGCGCCGAATGTACGGATCTGGCGAGTCAGGCCTTCGGCGCTCGGGGTGAAATAACCCAGGCGTAAAAAGTTGCCTTCCAGCTCGCGTTGCGTAAACGCTTCATAAACAGCGTGATAAAGCGTGCTGTCTTCAGGGTCGCCTTGACGGGACAATTGCAAGTTGAAGCCTTGGGACCAATTGCCCAGGCTGCTGCTGGCTTCCACTGCCAACCGCCCGCTGAGGTGTTCATCCTGTCCTGCGCTGAGATTGAGCTGGTTGCGCATAATCAGCCCCCGGCTTCCCTGGGCAGGCAGTTCGTAGTACTGGCTGATTCGACTCTCGCGTTCTGCGCGTTCGGTTAGCAGAGACACGCGTGAATTTTCAAGGTCGTAATGCACGGCCAGCAGTCGCTCCGGGCATTCGCCCGTGCAGTTGCCCAGTTGCACTCCCTGTTTAAGGTAACTGGCCCATAAGTCACGTTCGTCGAGGGACAGTGGGCTGCTTGCATGCTCGGTGAATTCGAGCAGGGTAAGTCGATCATCGCGTGTCAGGACGATCATTGCTTCTCCCACCTGTTGTTGATCGCGTTCGACTTGAACGGCCAGCGGAACATCAAATAAGTGTTCCTCGAAGTCGGCAGGCAAGCCTTTGGCCTGAGCCAGCAGACTACGTGGGGTTGTGCCGGTTGCCGGAGGAGCAGCAAACGCAGACGTGCCGAAAATCAAGGCAAGCGCCGCCGCGATGGGAGTCATCGGTAACATTCACTTATTACTCTGATTGCAGGCAATTTAAGCGCCCCGCAGCGCCCGGATGGACTCCGGGCGCAGGGCATGAGCAACGCCGTCATGCCACGGGGAGTCGGTAGTTACTGCGTGACGACGCGGGGGACGTTGTCGAAGATCACGGTGTACAACGCCGTGTAGTCACCGACCTGGCCGTCCTGGGGCTTTTCGGCTGTGATGACGAGGTCTGCACGGGCCCCGGGAGTTGAGGTCGCATCGTCAACCACTTCTTGAGGCGACGCCGTCAGGGTGACGCCGTTGAACGTTGTCTTCAGGGCGATGTTCTGGGTCGGGTTGCCGTTGAACAGGTTGGCCGGGCCTCCTTCGATGTAAGCGTGAATGGAACCGTCGGTATTTTTGACGTTGAATGGCTGGCTCACGCTGCCCAAGGTGCCGTTGATGGGGTTGTAGTGCAGGGTTTCATCTTTACCGAACTGAGGGTCGTGCGGCAGGACGAAGAAGGTTTTAGTCGGGATGGTTGCCTTGATGTTGATCAGGCTGCTGGCTTCACCAGCAGCCTGGGCAACGGTGGAACCAACGGTAAGGGCAAACAGGGAGACAGCCACAATTTTCTTCAACATGTTTGAAATCCAGTGATGAGTAAAAGTGAAGTGCACGAAGTCACCGCATGTTTAAACACACGCCATTGGCCGTAAGGTAGGCGGCGGGTATAACAACAGTCTCAACTTTGAAGTAGTCAAGGGCGGTGAACTTAAAGTGCGGCGAGAGTATTAACTAACTTAGTTAGGTTGCCTATAAATCTTTGAGTGGTTTTTTTCTTTTCGTTGCGTAGTACGCATCCCTTTATGTTTGTATGAACTTTCTGGTTGAATACGATATTTCGATTCTGTACGCAATAAAGTTGTTATTTATCAATGAGATGGCTTTATGATTTCTGATTGATATTGCTCGTGATGGCGTCCTTCAGCTTGTATGGGGCGTGGGGAGCGTATTTTTAATGATTGATTTGCGTTATATCGCGTGGAAAAGTCCGTGTGATAGTTTAAAACTTTAAGGAAGTTATATCGTGGCGAGGTTAAGTAAGCTGTTTTTTTGATGGGCGTTACAAGTGTGGCTTGAGTTGTGTTTTAAGGTGTGTTTTATGTGGCGTTTTTAACGCAAGGGGAGAGGAGTTATGGTCGGTCATTATAAGGAGCGGCAAGGGGAGAAAAGCCCTGATGGATTTGAAAGGCGCGCGGTTCGCGAGCGCGGTATTCGAAGTCCGCGTGTATTTGCTCCGGGTGATTTAAAACTTTTGATACTGGCGATGATTGCTGAACAGCCCTGTCACGGGTATGACCTGATCCTGCAAATAGAAGGGTTGTTTGAGGGGGCCTACAGCCCCAGCCCCGGAGTGATTTATCCCACACTGGCCCATCTTGAGGCGGGGCAACTCGTTGATGTCAGCGTTCATGGTGGCAAGAAGTGTTACCGCATTACCGATGCCGGGCGCTTTTCATTGAGTCAGCAAACGGTGGCGCTCAATGGGGTAAGGATGCGTATGGACGTCAGCCGCCGGTCATTGTGCGGCCAGGACCGGCCAGCCGAGATTCATCAGGCAATTCACAATGTGCGCCATGCCCTGCAACTCCATCATGGTCGCTGGAGCCCTCAGGAGATTCAGAGGGTGCATAACCTGCTCAACAACGCGGCGAAAGCCATCGTCGACGGCCAGTAATCATTTGCTGCCGCAGCGCAAGTGCCCGCGCGCTGAGCGCGCGGCAGTGGCCAGAAAGCCGCTGTACAGAGGGTATGTTTAGTCTCAACGGACGATGATCCTCACTGTCTGCGTTCCCATACTGCTCCCATGCCTTCGCCACCTCAGGAGCACATGTGAACAGCGCAATCTCTACCGCATTTCACACCAGTATCGACGCGGGAATCGCTGAACTGGTGATCGACCGGCCGCCGGTCAACGCGCTCAACAGTCGCGAGTGGCGGGAACTGGCCAACACCCTCGATGCCCTTGGGCAAAACCCCGACGTGCGAGTCATCGTGATCCGCGCACAAGGGCGCGGGTTTTGCGCGGGTGTCGACATCAAGGAACTGGACGCGCACCCGGAACTGATCGTTGACGTCAACGCGGGCAATTACGCCACGTTTAAAGCCGTACACCGCAACCCGGTGCCGGTGATCGTCGCGGTGCATGGTTTTGTCTTGGGCGGCGGCATCGGGATTACCGGCGCCGCTGACATTGTGGTGGCATCTGAATGTGCCACATTCGCCTTACCAGAAGTCGACCGCGGCGCCATGGGCGGCGGTGCGCATTTGCAGCGTCTGTTTCCGGTGCAAAAAGTGCGTTACCTGTTTTTTACGGGCGACAAAATCGGCGCGCTCGAGGCGCAGCAGTACGGGTTTATCGAGCGCGTGGTGCCTCGCGAACAACTGCGCGAAACCGCCTTGCAGATCGCACGCGCCATCGCGAGCAAAAGCCCCGCCATGATCCGTATCGCCAAAGAGGCGCTCAACGGCATCGAAGACGGCAATCTGGAAGATAAATACCGCTGGGAGCAGGGGTTTACGTTGCAGGCCTACACCTGTGCGGATTCCGCGGAAACCCGCCGTGCGTTTGTCGAAAAACGCGACGCTACGTTTTGAGGTGCTGACGATGGATCTGACGTACTCCCCGCAACAAAACGCCTTTCGCCAGGAAGTGCGCGACTGGCTCGCCGCGAATGCGCCCAAGGCCCCATTGGCCAGCTATGACACCCGCGAAGGTTTTGAGCAGCACCGCCAATGGGAAGCCACCCTGTTTGAAAACCGGCTTTCGATGGTCATGTGGCCCACGGCGTTGGGTGGACGTGGCTGTGACCTGATCGAGTGGCTGATTTTTGAAGAAGAGTATTACGGCGCCGGAGCGCCCATGCGCGTCAACCAGAACGGCCAGTTGCTGTTGGGCCCGACGTTGATGGAGTTCGGCACCGAGGCGCAAAAGCAACGGTTTCTGCCTCGCATGGCGGCCAGTGTCGATATGTGGGCGCAAGGCTGGTCGGAACCTAATGCCGGTTCCGACATGGCGGCCATTACCAGCAAAGCCACACGCGATGGCGATGGGTATGTGCTCAACGGTCAAAAAACCTGGTCCACCCGCGCCATCTTTGCTGACTGGCTGTTCGGACTGTTTCGCAGCGACCCGACTTCGAGCCGTCACCACGGGCTGTCATTTGTCATGGTGCCGCTCAATGCACCGGGGGTGACGGTGCGCCCGATCAAGGCACTCAACGGGAAAGACGCGTTCGCGGAAGTGTTTTTTGATGATGTGCGCATCCCCCTGGAAAACCGCATCGGCGAGGAAGGGCAGGGTTGGCATGTGGCGATGGCCACTGCCGGATTCGAACGGGGCTTGTTGCTGCGTTCCCCGGCCCGCTTTCAATACACCGCCCGAAAACTGGTGGAGCTGTACCAGGCCAACCGCGAAAGCGCCGACCGCGATCCGGGCCTCGGCGAGGCCGTGTGCAAAGCCTGGATGGACGCGCAAGCCTATGCCTTGTCGGCCTATCACACGGTTGGACGGCTGAGTCGTGGTGCACAGATCGGCGCTGAGTCGAGCACCAACAAAATCATCTGGTCGGAGCTGGACCTGCGCATGCACGAAACGGCCCTGCGCATTCTGGGCGCCCAAGGCGAGCTGACAGGACCTGCCAGCGATGGCCATGACTGGCTTGAAGGCTTCCTGTTCGCTCAGGCCGGGCCGATCTACGCCGGAACCAATGAGATCCAGCGCAACATCATTGCCGAGCGCATGCTCGGTCTGCCGAAGTGAGGGCGGGTATGGACTTTACCTTTAGCGACGACCAACTCACCTTCCGCGAAGCCATCAGCCGGTTTCTGATGACGGAAGCCGCGCCGGAAATGCTGCGTGAAATCTGGGAGACCGACGTCGGCCGCTCCCCGGACCTGCGCAACAAAATTGCCGACCAGGGCCTGACGGCGCTGTCGGTGCCGCAAGCGTTTGGCGGGTTGGACATGGACGATGTGGCGTGGTCCCTGATGACCCAGGAATTGGGTTACTACGCGATTCCCGATTCGCTGGCCGACACGGCTTATGTGGCCTGCGCGCTGATTGCCGGGTTGCCGGACAGCGTGTTCAAGCGAGGCGAATGGCTGGCGGGTATCGCCGACGGCAGTTTGCGGGTTGCCGTCGGGCACCCGGTCAACCCGTGGGTAGCCGACGCCGGGCATGCTGACTTGTTGCTGTTGGCCCATGACGACGAAGTGCATGCCGTACCGCGCTCGCAGGTCGATGTGCAGCACCACACCAGCATTGATGCCTCGCGACGTCTGGGGCAGGTCAGTTGGCAGCCGAGTGCCGCCACGTTAGTGGCCGAGGGTGAATTGGGTCGCACCTTGTGGGCGCAAACACTCAGCCGCGGCGCATTGTCCGTGGCGGGGCAACTGTTGGGGCTGGCCCAGCGCATGCTGGACCTGTCGGTGGATTACACCGCCCAGCGCAAGCAATTCGGCAAACCCATCGGCAGTTTTCAGGCCGTCAAACATCATCTGGCCGATGTGGCCACGCAACTGGAGTTCGCCAAACCCGTGCTCTATCGCGCGGCTTATGCGCTGGCACATGGCCAGAGCACGGCACCCGTGTGGGTCTCTCAGGCGCGTCTGGCCTGTTGCGAAGCCAGCTGGCTGGCGGCGCGTCACGGCATTCAGGTGCATGGCGCCATGGGCTACACCTGGGAAGTCGACCTGCAAATGTTCATGAAGCGCGCATGGGCGCTCGACAGCGCATGGGGCGATCGCGCCTTGCATAAAGCCCGGGTGGCAGCCCATGTACTGAGCGGCGCGCCCTTGGGCCCCGGCCATACCTTCGAGGATTAAACAATGCCCCAAGCCTACCTTGTTGACGCGCTGCGCAGCCCGACCGGCAAGCGCAAAGGCGCGCTGGCCCATGTGCATGCCATCGACCTCGGCGCCCATGTACTCAAGGCGCTGGTAGCGCGCAACGCGATACCCGCCGACGAATACGATGATGTGATCTTCGGCTGCGTCGACACCATCGGCTCGCAAGCCGGTGACATTGCCCGCACCAGTTGGCTGGCGGCGGGTCTGCCGTTGAATGTGCCGGGCACCACCATTGACCGGCAATGCGGTTCATCGCAACAGGCCCTGCACTTTGCGGCGCAGGCGGTCATGAGCGGCACGCAGGACGTGATTGCCGTCGGCGGCGTGCAAACCATGACCCAGATTCCGATCTCCTCCGCGATGCTGGCGGGTCAGCCGCTGGGGTTTAGCGACCCGTTTTCCGGCAGCAAGGGCTGGCAGGCGCGTTTTGGCAATCAGCCCGTGAACCAGTTTTACGCTGCGCAGCGCATTGCCGATCACTGGCAGATCAGCCGCCAGGACATGGAAGCCTATGCGCTGGAAAGTCATCGTCGGGCGCTGGAGGCAATTGCCGGCGGCCGTTTTGCAGCGCAAATCGTGCCCTGTGAAGGGTTAGTGGACGACGAAACGCCCCGTCACACCAGCCTGGCCAAAATGGCCGAGCTCGAACCGGTGGCTGCGGAGTTTCCTTCCATTACCGCTGCGGTTTCCAGTCAGACCTGTGATGCGTCGGCCGCCCTGTTGGTGGTCTCCGAAGCCGCGCTAAAACGCTACAACCTCACCCCGCGCGCGCGTATTCATCATTTATCAGTGATGGGCGATGACCCGATCTGGCACCTGACTGCGCCGATTGCCGCCACCCGCGCTGCGTTGAAAAAAGCGGGCATGCGCATGGATGAGATCGACGCGGTGGAAATCAACGAAGCCTTCGCCTCGGTGGTGATGGCGTGGGCCCGCGAACTCGATTACGACCCTGCACGCACCAATGCCAATGGCGGTGCCATTGCCCTCGGTCACCCGTTGGGTGCCAGCGGTGCGCGGCTGATGACCAGCTTGCTCCATCAACTGGAATGCACGGGCGGCCGTTATGGCTTGCAAACCATGTGCGAAGGCGGCGGACAGGCCAACGTGACGATTATTGAGCGTCTTTAGGAGCAGAGAGATGGCGATTTGTGAAGGACGTACCGTGATTATCACGGGGGCGGGCGGTGGCTTGGGGCGCGCTTATGCGCTGGCGTTCGCGCAAGAAGGCGCGAATGTGGTGGTCAACGACATTCGTCAGGAAGCCGCCGAGCAGGTGGCGGGAGAAATCCGTGAGGGCGGCGGCCAGGCCATCGCCAACGCTGACGACATCACCACGGTGGCGACTGCGCAGCGCATTGTCGATGCCGCGTTGGCAGCGTTTGGCGATGTCCATGTGTTGGTCAATAACGCTGGCATCCTGCGCGACCGCATGTTTATCAGCCTCAGTGAAGAGGAGTGGGACGCGGTGATGCGGGTCCATTTGAAGGGGCACTTTTGCCTCGCCAATATTCTGGGCAAGCGCTGGCGGGATCAGGCCAAGGCCGGTCAGCCGGTGGCCGCACGCATCATTAACACCAGCTCGGGTGCCGGTTTACAGGGCTCGGTGGGGCAATCCAATTACAGCGCAGCCAAGGGCGGGATTGCCGCGTTGACGCTGGTGCAGGCCGCGGAACTGGCGCGCTACGGTGTGACGGCCAACGCGTTGGCGCCGGCAGCACGCACGTCCATGACTGAAAGTGCGATGCCGGACGTGGTGAAAAAGCCCCAGGACGGCGGCTTCGATGCCTGGGCGCCGGAAAACGTGGCGCCGTTGGTGGTGTGGTTGGGCAGCGCGCTGTCGGGTCACGTCACCGGGCAGGTCATTGAGAGTCAGGGCGGGCGCTTGTCGTTGGGCGACGGTTGGCGTACCGGGGTGACCCGGGACAAAGGGGCGCAATGGCGGCCAGAAGAGGTCGGGCAAGCGCTGGATCAGATCCTTGCCGAAGCGCCCAGGCCGCAACGGGTGTGGGGAAGCTGAAATGTTGAAACCTTACACAAGAGAGTCACAACCATGAAACAGGCGCCTCCCTATGTTCCCGGCCACCAACTGCTGGCCGGCAAGTCCATTCTGATTACTGCCGCCGCAGGCGCAGGGATCGGCTATGCCGCCGCCAAGCGTTGCGCTGAAGAAGGTTGTCGCGCGTTGATGATTTCCGACATTCATCCGCGTCGCCTCGAAGAAGCCGTTGAACGCCTTAAGGCCGAAACCGGGTTGCAGGCGGTGTTCGGGCAACTGTGCAACGTCACGGTAGAAGCCGAGGTGCAAGCACTGGTCGCCGCTGCCGAAGACGCGCTGGGTGGTGTCGATGTGCTGATAAACAACGCCGGGCTCGGGGGGCAGGTGCGCCTGACGGACATGACCGACCAACAGTGGTCATCGGTGCTGGATATCACCTTGACCGGCACCATGCGCATGACCCGCGCCATGTTGCCGTACATGGAAAAACGCGGCGCCGGGGCCATTGTCAACAACGCTTCAGTACTGGGCTGGCGGGCGCAGAAAGAACAGGCGCATTACGCCGCTGCGAAGGCCGGGGTCATGGCCCTGACCCGTTGCAGCGCCCTGGAAGCGGCCGAAAGCGGGGTGCGTATCAACGCCGTGGCGCCGTCGATTGCCTTGCATGATTTTCTAAAGAAGGCCTCCAGCAATGACCTGCTGGAACAACTGGCCAGTCGCGAAGCCTTTGGCCGTGCCGCCGAAGTGTGGGAAGTGGCCAATGTCATGGTGTTTCTGGCCAGTGATTACGCCTCGTACATGGTCGGTGAAGTGTTGCCGGTCAGTTCGCAACAAGCCTGAGGAGCCGCGCATGAGTACGCTGTTTAACAGTGCGCAGCAGTTGCTGGCGGCACAGGGGCAGGATTTGGGCCGCACTGACTGGCTGCTACTGACCCAGGAGCGCATCAACCTGTTTGCCGAAGCCACCGGCGATCATCAATGGATTCACGTCGATCCCGAACGCGCTGCAACGGGACCGTTCGGGGCCTGTATCGCCCACGGTTACTTGACCCTGGCGCTGGCCAACCTGTTTATGCCCCAGCTCATGCAGTTCGCCAACCTGGCCATGGGCGTGAATTACGGCAGCGACCGCTTGCGCTTCCCGGCCCCCGTCAAGGTTGGCTCGCGGGTGCGCGGCCACGGAGAAATCCTGCGTGTTGAAACACTGGGCGACACACTGCAAGCGGTGGTGCGCATCAGTGTCGAAATCGAGGGCAGCGATCGCCCCGGTTGTGTGGTGGACACCATCAGCCGTTACACCTTCAACCCTCTTGAACAGTGAGCCTGTGCATGAATGCCAATGATGTCGTGATCGTTTCCACTGCCCGTACGGCGTTGACCAAGTCGTTTCGTGGTTCATTCAATGACACCGAGGCGCCCGTGCTCGGCGGCCATGTGGTACGCGCCGTGGTCGAGCGTGCGGGGATTGAACCGGGCGCTGTCGGGGACGTGATCATGGGTGCGGCGGCGCAGCAGGGCACCCAGGGCTACAACATCGGGCGTTTGTGTGCCTACACCGGCGGCTTGCCCGACACGGTGCCTGGCATGGCGATTGATCGCATGTGCGCGTCGGGGTTGATGAGCATCGGCCTGGCGGCCAACGGCATCCTGGCGGGCGACCTTTCGATTGCCGTGGCCGGGGGCGTCGAGTCGCTGTCGTTGACGCAAAACAAATACAAAAACACCTACCGGGCGCAGTCCGAAGCAGTGCTTGAGTGCATGCCGACGGCGTATATTCCGATGCTGGAAACCGCCGAGATTGTATCCACGCGTTACGGCATCAGCCGCGAGGTGCAGGATGCCTATTCGCTGCAAAGCCAGCAACGCACGGCTGCAGCCCAGGCCGCAGGACTGTTTGCCGATGAAATCGTGCCGCTGGCGGCGCGCAAGCTGCTGTTTGATAAAGAAGGCAAGCCTGCTGGTCACCAGGACGTAGTGGCGGACCGCGACGAATGCAATCGCCCGTCCACCACGCTGGCCGATTTGGCCGCGCTCAAACCGGTATGGAAAGACGGTAACTGGGTGCAACAAGGAGCGTTCATCACCGCGGGCAATGCGTCGCAATTTTCTGACGGTGCCTCGGCAGTTCTTTTGATGAGCCGCGCTGAAGCCCGGCAACGCGGGATTGAAGCATTGGGCGTGTATCGCGGGATGGCCGTGAGCGGCTGCGCGCCCGAAGAAATGGGCATCGGCCCGGTGTACGCCATTCCCAAACTGCTCAAGCGCTTCGGGCTGACGGTTTCGGACATCGACCTGTGGGAAATCAACGAGGCGTTTGCCTGTCAGGTGGTGCATTGCCGGGACGTTCTGCACATTCCCAACGAGCGCCTGAACGTCAACGGTGGTGCTATTTCCATCGGGCATCCATTTGGCATGTCGGGGGCTCGCATGGTGGGGCATGCCTTACTCGAAGGCCGTCGTCGCGGCGCCCGGTTTGCCGTAGTGGCCATGTGCATTGGCGGCGGGATGGGCGCGGCGGGGTTGTTTGAACTCACCTGAAACAGCCTCACGTGCGGGCCGGGCGGTGTCAGGATCATCCGCCCGGCGCTCAGCCCGCGCCCGCCGAGATGGCCTACAACCCGCCATTAGCACGCCATTTACGGTATAACCCCTCATTGCTTTATTTTGAGGTCAACCGGTTATGCGATCCCCGTCACAACGGCCGCTGTGGCAGATCTACCTGATTTTTCTGGCACCGATGGTGCTGTCTAACTTCCTGCAAAGCTTCTCCGGCACGCTCAATGGCATCTATATCGGGCAGATGCTGGGCACTCAGGCGCTGGCGGCTGTGTCGGGCATGTTTCCGATTGTGTTTTTCTTTATTGCCCTGGTGATTGGCTTGGGCGCCGGGGCATCGGTGTTGATCGGGCAGGCCTGGGGCGCGAGCGAGACGACGATGGTGAAGAAAATCACCGGCGCCACGCTGACCCTGGGATTAGTGATCGGTTTGCTTGCGGCGGTGGTGGGCAGTCTGTTTGCGCGGCCCGCGTTGCTAGGCTTGGGCACGCCGCTCGATGTGCTGGACGATGCCGTGGCCTATGCGCGCATCATGATGTTGATCATGCCGCTGCTGCTGGTGTTTATCCTGTTTACCCAATTGTTGCGCGGTGTCAGCGACACCGTGTCGCCGCTGTTGGCGCTGATGGTGTCCACGGCCGTGGGGCTGTTGTTGACCCCAGCACTGATTCTCGGCTGGGCCGGTTTGCCGCGCATGGGCATTCAAAGTGCTGCCTACGCCGGTTTGGCGGGTAACGTGCTGGCGATGCTCTTCCTCGGGCTGCGCTTGCGCTACAAAAACAGCGTGATGGCGCCGGACCGTGAGCTGTGGGCCGCACTGCGCCTTGATCGCGCCATTTTGGGCAAGGTGTTGCGCATCGGTTTGCCGACCGGTGTGCAGATGGTGGTGCTGTCGCTGTCGGAGCTGGTGATTCTGGCGCTGGTCAACAGTCACGGTTCGCAGGCCACGGCCGCCTACGGTGCGGTGACGCAAATCGTTAACTATGTGCAATTTCCGGCGTTGTCGATCGCCATTACTGCCTCGATCCTCGGCGCACAGGCCATTGGTGCGGGCCGTCTGGAGCGCATCGGGCCGATCCTGCGCACCGGGCTGCTGATCAATCTGTGGCTGACTGGCGCTCTGGTAGTGGTGGGCTATGCGCTGTCGCACTGGCTGCTCGGCTTGTTCATTACCGATACCGATGCGCGGGTGCGGGCAGAACACCTGTTGCACATCATGCTCTGGAGCATTTTGTTTTTTGGCTTTCAGGCGGTGGTGGGCGGCATCATGCGCGCCAGCGGTGTCGTGCTGGTGCCCATGGGAATCACGATTTTCTGCGTGCTTGGCGTGGAGTTGCCAGTCGCGTACCTGCTGGACGCGCAGTTTGGCCTGCAAGGGGTGTGGATGGCTTTCCCGATTACGTACCTCACCATGCTGGCCTTGCAAACCGCCTACTACCGCCTGGTGTGGCGTCACAAACAGATCCAGCGCCTGATCTGATCTGCCGCGTGATGGGTGGCCGTTGCCGACCGTAACGGCCACCCGCGCTGATTCAAACCCTCCTTCCAGACAGCTAGGCCATTTGGACGATGTGCCTGTGACTGACCAGTCCGATGATCGGGGCCAGGTTCCAGCGACCTCGCCGCTGAGTTCGCCAGAGCACCCACGACTATAAAAAGAAGAGGACTGGCCGCATGCAATTCGCCCTGCAACTGCCTCGTGTGACGAGGTCTCGACCATGCGCTCGATAATCGGTTATCTGGTGTGCCTGATCGTCGCGGCCACCATCGGCTTTACCTTCGCCCCCCGCAAAACCCTGGACGTCGCCGCCGAGCCACTGCGCCCGGATCGCCTGCAAATCAACGGCATGCTCTACCTCGACCAGCGCGTGGTGGCGGTGGGGGAGCGCGGGACGATTTTGCTCAGCGATGATCAGGGCGTGTCCTGGCAGCCGGCGACGGTCCAGCCGCAGCGCGACCTGACCCTCACAGCAGTGGTGGCGTTGGCGGATGACAGCTTATTGGCCGTTGGCCATGACGGCTGGATTCTGCGCTCCGCCGACCGGGGCGCTCAGTGGCAGGAGGTGCGTCACGACAGCGAGCTGGGCGAACCGCTGCTGGGGATCTGGAGCGCAGGCGGCAAGCACGTGTTGGCCTTTGGCAGCTTCGGCAAGTTCTATCAGTCCGACGATGATGGCCGCACCTGGCAAACCGCCGCCTTGAGCGTGGACAGCGCTCACCTCAACGGCATGGACGGCGGGCCGGACGGCCGGCGCATGCTGGTGGGCGAACAAGGGTTGGTGATGCGCACCGACGACGCGGGCCAGCACTGGGAAACCCTGCCGCCGTTCTACAACGGTTCTCTGTTTGGCGTGGTGCGCTTGAACCCGCAGCGCTGGGTGGCCTACGGCATGCGTGGCCATGTTTTTGTGACGCAGGATTTCGGTCATTCCTGGCACCAGGTGGCAGTGGGCAACAGCTTGCCGCTGTACGGCCATGCGCTGTTGCCCAATGGTGAGGGTGTGCTGATCGTCGGCGCAGGCAGTTCCATGGTGCGCCTGGATGGCCAGGGCCAACTGGTCAGTGCCACGCGCCTGTCGGGGCTGGGGACATTGACCTCGGCCGTGCTGGTGGGGGCCAACCGCCTGTTGGTGGGCGGTGAACGCGGAGTATTCCAGGGCACGGACAGCAGCGTTGCTGCGCGAGCTCAATGAGAGGCGCTAAATGAACGTTGCTAAATCCACTGTCACGCGCATGGTCGAGCGCACCGCCGACCTGTTGATCCACTGGCGCAAGGCGCTGCTGGCGCTGTTTGTATTGCTGACGCTGGCACTGGGCTACAGCGCCACGCACACCCGTCTCGACCCGGGCTTTAACAAGCAGATCCCGGTGCGCAACGAGTACATGGTCAACTTCCTCAATTTCAGCCAGTACTTCACCGGCGCCAACCGCTTTTTGGTCAGCGTGCGCTGGAAGGGCGAGGGCGATATTTACAACCGCGCCTTTCTCGAAACCCTGAATAAAGTCACGGATGACGTGTTCTTCATCAATGGCGTCAGCCGCGCCAGTGTCACGTCACTGTTCACGGCCAACGTGCGTTACATCGAAATCACCGAAGACGGTTTTTTCGGGGATGTTGTGGTGCCCCCTCGCTTTACCGGCTCGGACGACGACCTGAGTCAAGTGCGCAGTAATGTGGCGCGTTCCGGGCAAATCGGCAGGCTGGTGGCCAATGACCTGAAGTCGTCGATGGTACGGGCCGACTTGCAGGACCTCGACCCCACGACTGGCCAGTCGGTGTCGTATGCCGAGGTCGCGCAGCGCCTTGAGGACATTCGCAGCAAATACAGCAACGACGAGATTGAAATCAATATTGTCGGTTTCGCCAAGCTGGTGGGCGATGTGGTCGAGGGCCTGAACACGGTTATCGGCTTCTTCGTGATTGCCTTCGTTATCACCGGGCTGTTGCTGTGGTTGTATTCGCGCTCGTGGCGCCTGACGCTGGTGGCGCTGGTGGTGGCCTTGCTGCCGGTGGTCTGGCTGTTGGGCCTGTTGCCCCTGCTGGGTCTGGGCATCGACCCGATGTCGATTCTGGTGCCGTTCCTGATTTTCTCCATCGGCGTGTCCCATGCGGTGCAGATGACCAACGCCTGGAAACAGGACGTACTGGCTGGCAGCTCCTCGGTTCAGGCGGCGCACAGTGCGTTTTGCAAGATTTTCATCCCCGGCTCGCTGGCATTGCTGATGAATGCCTTGGGCTTCGGCGTGATCATGCTGATCGACATTCCCATCGTGCATGAGCTGGGGGTGACAGCCTGTATTGGGGTGATGCTGATGATCATCACCAACAAACTGATGCTGCCCATCATCCTGTCGTACCTGACCCTAGAGCGCAGTGCCCTGCGTCAAGGCTTGCAGGCCCGCGGCAGGCATGCCTTGTGGTGGCGCCTTTCAGCACTGGCCGAGCCGCGCCCGGCGATGGCCGTGTTTGCGGTGAGCTTGATGCTGCTCGGCATCGGCGCCTATAAAGCACGGGATCTGGCGGTCGGCGATATTGGCCTTGGCGCGCCGGAACTGCGGGCGGATTCGCGCTACAACCAGGACAATCAGAAGATCATCAACAGTTACTCCATCGGTCTGGACGTGATGTCGGTGTTCGTGCAGGTCAAGGGCATTGAAGAAGGTTGCCTGGCACCTGAGGTGATGCGCGCTGTCGAGTCGTTTGACTTCCAGATACGCAGCGTGCCCGGTGTGCAGTCGGTGCAGAGCGTGGCCGGCATGAGTAAAAACGTGATTGCCGGCAACAACGAAGGCAACCCGCGCTGGTCAGCGATCCCCGGTTCTGAACGCGGTCTGAGCCAAGGCGCGCGCGCTTACATGCCGGACGACGGTCTGGTGACTGAAGGCTGCCAGCGCATGCAGATCCTGGTGTTTCTGACCGACCACGAAGGCGCCACGGTAAGCCACGTGGTCGACGAAACCAAGCGCATCATCGCCAGCGTGCAGGGCCCACACGTCGAGTTCCTGCTGGCGGGGGGCAATGTCGGGGTCATGGCGGCCTCCAACGATGCGGTCAAGCAGGCCGAAGTGGTGATGCTGGCGGCCCTGTTTGGCTCGGTGGCGCTGTTTTGCTGGCTGACGTTCGGCTCGTTTCGCGCAGTGCTGTGCATTCTGGTGCCGCTGGCGATTGTCGCTATTCTGTGTAATGCGCTGATGGCCACGCTGGGCATCGGCCTGAAAGTCGCAACGTTGCCGGTGATGGCATTGGGGGTCGGGGTCGGGGTGGATTACGGCATTTACCTGTATGAGCGCATCCAGCATGAAATGGCCGATGGCAAGGACCTGCGCACCGCTTTTTATGAAGCCATGTGCCAGCGAGGTACTGCGGCGGTATTTACCGCGCTGACCATGTCCATCGGGGTCTGCACCTGGGCGTTTGCCCCGTTGAAATTCCAGGCCGACATGGGCGTGCTGCTGTCGTTCATGTTCCTGGTCAACGTGCTGGGCGCGATCTTTCTGCTGCCGGCGCTGGCGGCCTGGTTCAATCTCGGACGGCCGCTGGTCAAGGTCAAAAACGCTGCCAAAGAGCGCGCGTGCGGGCATTACCCGCTTAAACCCAGCGTCGCTGCCAAGGACATCACAAACCGGTAAAACACAGGGCTGCCCGGGATTGCGATCCGTTCAGGATTAACGCCACACTGGGCCCGCTTTGCACGGCGTAACGGATTAACTGACAGGCGCTGCGGCGTCGGTCGGCTGGCAACAATAACAATAAAAAAGGGCAGGTCTTGAACTGCGCCCATTGCGAGGAAACGTCCATGGATACAGTGACCTTGAACCATCAGACCCTGGCCAGCCTGGGACTTGAATTGACTGATTACGATCACATGGTCGGCAGCTTTTATGACGGCGCGCTGGACCCGAAAATCATGGGTCGCACCTTGTGTGCCGTCAGGACGATGTTCAAGGCCAACTACGCGACGCTGATTTTACGGGTGCCGGACCAGCCCGACCTCGGCCTGATGATCGTGGCGGGGGACATTGAGGGCGAGGGCGAGCTGACCTACCAGACCTACCCGCAAACCAATACCCCGTTTACCGGGCAGGCGCTGGATCAGGTGTTCACGGTCGAAGACATCATGAGCGAGGCCGACTGGGTCGCCTCAGCGTATTTCAAGGCCTACTGCGGGCCGCAGGACGTGTACCACGTGATGGGCGCCGATATTTCCACGCCCGATGGCGGCAAACTGCGCTTTCGCATTACCCGACCCAAAACCTCACCGGCGTTTTCAGCGTCTGAACGGGCACTGTGCAGCATGTTTCTACCGCATTTACGCCGCGCGCTGCACATGCACAACCTGTTGGACCGCAGTGAGTCCATCAGCGAACTGTATTCCCAGGCCATCAGTCGCCTGTCGGTGGCCACCATCGTGCTCGATGAGACGGGCAAAGTTTTGCGCCTGAACCCGGTTGCCGAAGAAATCCTCAGCAGCGCCGACGGCCTGAAGTTGGTGGGCGGGCGTCTGGAAGCGACGTACCCCAGTGACAACCGCGAGCTGCAGCGACTGGTCAAACACGCCTTCAGCGCCGAAGTGCGCGACGGTGGCGTGACGGCGGACGCCATGTCCGTCACCCGGCCATCGGGTCAGGTCAGCCTCGGGGTGGTCGTGGAAGCGATTCCGTCGCTGGAGTGGGCCGAGGGTAAAAGCAAGCCCGCTGCCGTGGTGTACATCCGCGACGCAGTGGGCAAGTCGCTGGCCAGCGAAGTGGTGACCAAGCAGCTGTTCAACCTGACCAAGGCCGAAACCGCCCTGGCGATGGAGCTGGCCAATGGCTTGTCGCTGGAAGAAGCCGCGGAAAACCTCAATATTCGGCGCAACACGGCCCGGGCGCACTTGCGCTCGATCTTCTCCAAAACCGGCGTGCGGCGTCAGACCGAACTGGTGAGGATTTTGCTGAACAGCGTGGTCGCGTTGGGAAAGCCCAAGTGCGCCTTGCGAACGCTTGACAAAGTGGTGGTCCCGGCTCCGCAACTGGCACGTTCTATACGACAGACCGCCTGACGCTTTTTAAGCCAATAGACGCAGAGGTTGAAACCGCCGTCTGTTGATCGTCCATCGGGCCACCAAGGGCCTGTACTTATCGAGGAAGATTTTATGCCAGTGACAGCTGTCAGCGGCTCCGCGTCCGGGATCGGGGCTGCCGTGTGTGAGGCATTGCGTGCAGCGGGGCATCGCATCATCGGGATCGACCGCGCACAGGCTGACGTGATTGCCGATTTGTCCAGCAAAGCCGGCAGGGAACAGGCGGTAGCGCAGGTCCTGGAACAGTGCGGCGGGGTGCTGGACGGGCTGGTGTGTTGCGCCGGCCTGGGGGTCACTGCGTCATCCAGCAGCCTGGTGTTGGCGGTGAATTACTTTGGCGTCAGCGAATTGCTGGAGGGACTGGCCGATGCATTGTCCAAAGGTGCTCACCCGGCCGCGCTGGTGATCGGCTCAGTGGCCTCGACCCATGCTGGCGCTGATCAACAACCCATGGTCACGGCCATGCTTGCTGGGGATGAAGCCCAAGCGCTGGAGCTGGCCAACACCTTGGCGCAGCCCCACATTGCCTATGCCAGCTCCAAATATGCTGTCACCTGCGATGCGCGCCGCAAAGCCGTGCGATGGGCCGCACAGGGCATACGCTTGAATGTGATTGCTCCGGGCGCCGTGGAAACACCGCTGCATCAAGCCGCCAAAGACGACGCCCGGTTTGGCAAAGCCGTGCGCGAGTTTGTAGCGCCGTTGGGGCGTGCCGGAGAACCGGCTGAAATCGCCCAAGCGGTGGCCTTTTTACAATCGCCGCAGGCCAGTTTCATCACCGGCAGTGTGCTATTTGTCGACGGCGGGATGGACGCCATGGCGCGTCCCCAACGATTTTGAGCCCAAGGAATTCCCATGAATAAAGTGGCATTTGTGACCGGTGCCAGCCGTGGTATTGGCCGTGAGACCGCACTGGCGTTTGCCCGTGCCGGGTTTGACCTGGCCATCAGTGCTCGCAGCGTGGAGGAAGGCCAAAGCCATCGCCACGGCTTATCCAACCCCGACGGCACGCCGCTGCCCGGCAGTTTGAATGGCACGGCCCAGGCGATTCGCGCACTGGGCCGCAAGGCGTTGGTGGTGCCCATGGACTTGCTCGACAGCGGGTCGGTGCTGGCAGCCAGCACGGCGGTACTGGCTGAATACGGCCGGGTCGATGTGCTGGTCAATAACGCCATTTACCAGGGCAGCGACCTGAATGCACCGTTTATGGAACTGGCCCCTGACACCCTTGAACGCGTGTTTCAAGGGTATGTCATGACGCCGTTCCTGCTCACCCGCGCCGTGGTCAGCGCCATGCTGGAACAGGGCGGCGGGGTGGTGATCAACGTGACGTCCGGTGCGGGCGAATCCGATCCACCGGTGGCAGCCGGTAAAGGTGGCTGGGGGTATGCCTATGGCGCGGGCAAGGCTGCGGTTTCCAGGCTCTCGGGGATTTTATCGGTGGAGTTGGGTGAGCAGGGTATTCGCGCTTTTACGCTCAATCCGGGGGTGGTCACCACCGACGCTTTGCGCGCCACCATTGGCGACAAAGGCGTAATCGCCCTGCGTGCGGGGTCTGCACCGCCCGAGGTGCCAGCGGCCGTAATGCTCTGGCTGGCCACTGATGCAGCAGCGGTGGACCATCAACGCAAGACCATTCATTGCCAGCCTTTTGCGCGCGAGCACGGGATTGTGCAGTGGTAGACGCTTATCGGCTTCCCTCCACCCCTCTTTCAAAGGTGAGGTGTGGAGGGGGCGCTCCAGGGGCTGTACGTCCTGCTTTCAATGCCGCCTGACCGAGGGTAGGTACATTTCCCACGGCGCCTAGTCCATCTGAACGATGAACCCGCCCGTACCCTGGTTGAAGATCATCGGGCACGTCTCGAGGCCGTTAACCGGAGGAATAATAAAAATGACCAAACTCGCAGAAATCCACGTCGAAAATGCATTGTCGCCGCGCTTCGGCCGGGGCTGGCATTGTTTGGGCGAAGCGGATGAGTACCGTGATGGCAAGCTGCATACCTTGAATGTTTTTGGCTCCCGGCTATTGGCCTTTGCAACTTCGACCGGCGAGATCAGCGTACTTGACGCGCATTGCCCGCACATGGGCGCAGATTTGTCCAAGGGCACGATTGAGAACGACCGTGTTGTGTGCCCGTTCCACCACTGGCAATACGACGCCAGCGGCAAGTGTGTCGAAATCCCTTATTGCAAACGCATCCCGCCCAAAGCCAAAACCCGCGCCTGGCAAACCTGTGAAGTCAACAAGTTGCTGTTCGTGTGGAATAACCCCGAAGGCAAACCGCCCGCCGAAGACGTGGTCATTCCGTACTTGCCCGAAATGGACAGTGACGAGTGGCTGCACAGTTGGCACATGGACAAACTGATCATCAACACCCAACCGCGCGAGCTGGTCGACAACTTGGTGGATGCGCAGCATTTCGGTCCGGTCCATGGCACCCCGACCAAGTACTTTCACAACGTCTTTCAGGGCCACATCGCCCAGCAAATTTTCCACGGCGATTCCGAGCGCCTGGGCGGCGACCTGGTGGCCGAATCGGCCTACTACGGCCCGGCCACGCACTTCACCCGCATGAGTGCCATGTTCGACGGTCAAGAGATCAAGTCCATCCTGCTCAACTGCCACGTACCGATCGGCCCCAACAGTTTCGAATTGCGCTTCGGTTGCATGGTGAAAAAAGTGCCGGGCTGGAGTGATGCGCAAAACGAAGCACTGGCCATCGATTACGTGCAGCGCAACCGCGACTCGTTCTATCAGGACGTGGACATCTGGACCCACAAGATTCGCGTCAACAACCCGGTGCTGGCCGAAGGCGACGGCCCGGTGTACCAGTTGCGCGAGTGGTATCAGCAGTTCTTCACCGATGAGGCCAGCGTCCCCGCCAGCATGGCCGAGTGCCGCGAGTACACCACGGTGGATAATCGCTGAACAACACTGGCTTTTTGATCCACGCTGCTTAAGATGGCCGACAGCTCATCACCATCAGGCTTGGATCAGGGCCAATGTTGAACAAAGACACCATCTCCATTCACTTGGTGCGCGAAGCGCTGTTGCAAAGCTGTGCTTCGCCGCAAACCATGCAGGACGTGTTGCACGCGGTGGGGGTGGATCCCGCGCTGCTGGAGGACGCCGAAGGTCGCGTGCCTGCCCATACCTATGCGCGTATGTGGCGCTTGCTGGCTCACCGTCTGGATGATGAGTTTTTTGGCATGGACCCGCGCAAGCTGCGCTCCGGGAGCCTGGCGTTCATGTGCCGTGCGGCCATGGCACAGCCCACGCTGGTGCAGGGGCTGGAAGTGGTGCTGGGCTTTTTGTCGCTGATGCTGGAACGCCTGCCCGCCACATTGGTGCGTCGCCAGAGCCTGGCGGAAATCGTCTTGCAGGAGCCTGCTGAAGATCCGGCGCGGGCCTTCACCTACTTTACATACTGGATGATGGTGCACGGGGTGGCGTGCTGGCTGGTCGGTCGGCGTATTCCGATCCTGGCCATCGAGCTGCGTTGTGCGCAGCCTGCCCATGGCGATGATTACGCGGTGATGTTTTCCGAGAATTTGCGTTTCGGGCGCCCGCGTACGCGGATGATTTTCGCGGCCGATTGCCTGGATGCGCCGATCAAGCGCAATGAAGATGAATTACAGCGGTTTCTGGCGCAGGCACCGGCCAATATTTTGGTCAAGTACCGTGACCCGCAAAGCCTGGCCAGTCAGATCAAGCAGGATTTGCGGCAGTTGCCCGCTGCACAGTGGCCCGAGACCGAAGGCCTGGCGCACACGCTGTGCATGTCAGCCTCAACGTTACGCCGACGTCTGGCCGAAGAAGGGCAGACGTATCAGGGGCTCAAGGACGGGGTGCGCAAGGAGCTGGCCATTGGTTGGCTGGCCGAGCCTGAATTGAGTTTTGCCGACATCGCATCCAACCTGGGGTTTGCCGACACCAGCTCGTTCTACAAAGCGTTTCGCAAGTGGTCAGGGACCAATCCGGGGCATTACCGCACCCTGATTCTGGGCGTCAATTGAACAGGCCTGCCACGGTGGCCGCGGCAGGCCTGTGCAGCACGATCAGGTAGCGGTCGAGCCGAGACCGGCAGTGGTTCGGGTTCGTCCTTCCAGCCGGCGTTTCAACCCGCGTGGTTCGATGATCAGTCTTGAACCGCTGGCCGCATTGGCCCGCGCCCACTCCTCAAGCAGTTCGAGGCAGGCATGGTCGATGTAGCTGAGGTTGGTCAAGGGCACGTGCAGGGTTGAACCGGCAGGCACCTGCGCAAGGATGCGGGTCAACGCCGGGACTTTGAGAAAAGTCGCCGCACCTGTCAGCCGCAGTTCCAGCTCATGGGCGGCCGCGAGCGGAGTGAGGCTGATTTTCAGGCGCGCCGCTTTCCAGGCCAGTTTGGCCAGTGTCAGGGCAAAGCCCACCAGCACCCCTGTCAGCAAGTCGGTGAAGATGATCGCCAGCGCGGTCGCGGCATAGGTAAACATCGGCATGCGTCCATACCGGGCAAGGCCGCGAAAGGCCTTAAAGTCCACCAGCTTGATCCCGGTGTAAACCAGTACACCCGCGAGGCTCGCCACCGGAATCTGTTGCAGCATGCTGGACAGCAACAACACGAACGCCAGTAGCCATGCACCGTGCAATATCGCTGACAGCCGCGTGGTGGCACCGGCCTGAACGTTGGCCGAACTGCGCACGATCACCCCGGTCATCGGTAATGCCCCGAGCAGGCCACAGAGCATATTGCCAACACCCTGAGCGCTGAGCTCTTTGTCAAAATCCGAGCGCTGGCCGTTGTGCATGCGGTCCACCGCCGCTGCTGATAACAAGGTCTCGGCACTGGCGATGAAGGCGACGGTGAACGCGGCCAGCAACAGGGCCGGGTCGGCCAGATTCAGCAGATCGGCAGGGCGCAGCCAGTCGATGGCATCGGCCAGGTTGTCGGGAACGTCGACCCGTTTGACCGACAGGTCCAGCAGCAGGCTGAGCCCGGTGGTCAGGCCGACACCCAGCAAGGCACCGGGGACGAACCGCAAGCGCTGCGGTCGGCACTTGTCCCACAAGGCCATCACCCCGATGGTGCCCAGGCCCAATGCCCCTGCTTGCCAGCCGAGCCCGCCGCCCAGCGTCGGAAGGGCAGCCAGCAGCGCGTGCGGGAAGCCCGTGAGGTTAGCCAGCCCTGAAGGCTGCGGCGTGCCGTCGAGCATCACATGCAGTTGGGACAACACGATCAGCACGCCGATCCCGGCCAGCATGCCGTACACCACGGCCGGGGCCGTGACGCGAAACCAGCAGCCCAGACGCAAGCGCCCGGCCAGCAATTGCAGCAGGCCCGCCAGTAGCAGGATCGGCCCCAACATGGCCATGCCGTGTTGGCGCACGATTTCAAATACCAGCACCGCCAGCCCGGCGGCCGGGCCGCTGACCTGTAACGGCGAGCCAGCCAGCCAGCCCACCACCAACCCGCCGATGATGCCCGTGATCAACCCCTTGGCGGGTGGCATGCCGGAGGCGATGGCAATGCCCATGCACAAAGGCAGGGCGACCAGAAACACCACCACTGAGGCCATCAGTTCGCGGGGCACGATTGTTTTTAAGTGTTCAGCACGCATGGAAACGCTCCCAAAGCAGGTTCAAGACGCCACGGGGCCTGGCTGCAGGCAGCCACGGCATGGCAACGTCAATGTCAGTTAAAAGCGCGCTTTGGGCGTCGCAGAAGGGATGTTGTGCACGTCGTTCAAGGGCCTGAAAGCCGCTAGTTCGGCGTCGTAGGCGTTGATTTCGCTGGTTTCGATGTTGTAGATCCAGCCATGGATAAATAATTGGCCATTTGCCAGGCGGGAAGCCACGGACGGGTGCGTGCGCAGGTGGTGCAACTGGGCGATCACGTTTTCTTCAGTCAGGCGCTGCATGCTGTCGGTTTCACTGGCGCAGGTGCAGTTCTCCTGAACCATGGTTCTGGCCACTTCGGCATGACGTAGCCAGGCTTTGACGGTGGGCATGGCTGCAAGGCTGTCGGGGTTGAGTACACCGCGCATGGCCCCGCAGTCGGAATGCCCGCACACGATGATGTGCTGAACACCCAGCACCAGATTGGCGTATTCAATGGCCGTGGACACACCGCCGTTCATTTGCCCATAGGGCGGGACGACATTGCCGACGTTGCGCGTGACAAACAAATCGCCGGGAGCGCTTTGAGTGATGAGTTCGGGGACGATGCGCGAATCGGCACAGGCAATGAACATGGCGCGGGGACGTTGGGCGGTGGCGAGCTTTTTGAACAGGTCTTTCTGTTGCGGAAAGACGTCGTGATGAAAATGTAAAAAACCTTCGACGATGTGCTGCAGCGCTGCTTGGGGGGTGGCAGGGGCTGCAGCCAGCGACTGATTATCCTTGGTACTCATCATTCATCCTCTTTTGGTGTAACAGAGAAATTTCTGAAATTTTCAGAAATAAGTCGTGAGCGACTTGAGTGAAAAAGTACCGTTCAAAGCTTAACTGAAACTGAATTAACCGCTCTGGAACAAGGGTTTCGTGATGGCAATGAGCAAGTATTGGAAGGGGGCAAGCAGGCTCATGGGCGTGCAGTCGCCCATGAGTTCAAAAGGGATAAAGCCGGATTTAGAGCAACCACATGCCCACTAATCCACTGATGATGCCCACCAGCATGGTCAGGACAGCCACTGTCACCAGCACCCGGGTGTCGAAATCCTTGCGCAGCATCAACAGTGACGGCAGGCTCACGCTTGGCAGGGTCATCAGCAAGGCCACAGCAGGCGCGGTGCCCATGCCCAGTGCCATCATGGTTTGCACAATCGGTATTTCAGCGGCGGTGGGGATCACGAACAGCGTACCGACAATCGCCAGGGGCACGAGCCATAGCAGGCTGTCGCTCATGGCGCCATCGACGTGCGGGAACAGCCATACGCGGGCGGCGCCCAGCAGCAACACCGCCAGCAGATACACCGGGATGGTATTCCAGAACAATTGCCATAACGTGCGCCCCCAGCGCACGAAGAATTGCGGTTCATCGCCCTGACGGGTGGCCTCGGAAACAGCGTCCAGCGCCGCGTCAGGAATGCTCTGCGGGCGTGAAATGCGTTGGGCAATCATTGAGACGCCAATTACCAGCACCAACCCGGCCACCAGGCGTAACGCGCTGAACCCCCAGCCCAGCACAAACCCCATGAACACCAGCGTCGCCGGGTTCAGTACCGGGTTGGCAATCCAGAAGGCGAGGGCGGCGCCCACCGACACGTTTTGCCGGCGCATGCCAGCCGCGACCGGGGCTGCGCAACAGGTGCACATCATCCCCGGCAGGGCGAACAGCCCGCCGCGCAGGGTCGAGCCCAGACCGGCCTTGCCGAAAAGGCGCAGCAACCAGTCGCGCGGGATCAGTACTTGAATCAGCGAGCCGAGAATCACAGCCAAAACGGCGGCTTTCCAGATCGCCAGAAAATACACCTGGGCGTAAGCCAGCGCTGCAGCGATGGGTTCACCCTGGTTGTCGTTGAGGATCGAGGCGCCAATGCTGTGGTTGTCTGCCGCCACAAAGGCTTTGAGGTAGTAAGGCGACCACTTGACGTAATACAGGCCAATGCCTGCAATCAGCAGAAACAGCAGGGGCTTGCACCAGAATGACCAGCCCCGTGAAGGTTTGACTGAAGAGACGCTGGACATAAACAGTTACCGGACATGAGGAAATTGCGGCGCATCATACGCCAATCCGGAGGTTGAATTGTCAGTGAGGTCTGTCAGACCGCGCCCGTAGAGCGCGATCTGCGGCGTTTGATTACAGGGTTCTGATTGAGTTACTGATCGACCGTGCGCACTGAATGATGGCGGCGCCCATTTTTTGCTCGGCGTCTTCCATGCTCCAGCGACTGCTGGGTGCTACCACATGCACGGCCGCCACAGGCAGGCCGTTGCTGCCGAAGATGGGCGCGGCCAGGGTCATGTCCCCCAGGAACATTTCTTCCTTGTTGATGGCGTAACCCTTGCTGCGGGCTGCTTGAATGCGTTCGAAAATGGCGTCCGGGTCCGTCAGCGTGTGCTGCGTGAACGGGCGGATATCGCTTGCTTGCAGGACGGCGTGCACGACGTCGTCACTCAGTCCGCTCAGGTAGGCCCGACCGCCGCCACTGAGGTACATGGGGATACGGCTGCCAATCGGCATATGAATCGGAATGAACTTGGGGGCCACAAAACGCGCGACATACACCATGGACACGCCGTCAGGCTCGGTCAGGTTGACGGTTTCGCCAGTGAGTTGATTAAGTTCAGCCAAGTAGGGATTTGCAACGTCAACCAGTGTGTCTGCGGCTAAATAGTTGTAGCCGATTTCCATAACTTTGGGCGTTAACTGGAAGCGACGGCTTTGCGGGTGCTTGCGGATATAGCCCAGCTCCTCGAGCGTGTGCACCATTCGCTGGGCAGAGCTTTTGCTAATGCCTGCTACCTGAGCAATATCGGCCAGGTTCATGGTTCTCCGGGCTGCGCCAAAGCCGCGCAATACCGCGAGACCCTTCTCCAACGACTGATTGAAAAGGGGGTTAATGTGTTCACTCATGACGCTTCCTTGGCGTTTGTGTACGTTATAAATATCGATATCCGATACTTATAAATCTCTTTACGATTTAGGTAAATTGTTTATAGTCGAAGCCGGCTTTTAACACCAGAGGGTGCGGAGGCTGTTTCAAGGCGCCATCAGGATAATAAAAGCGACCACAGGGAGATTCGCAATGCAGAAAAAATTTCAAGCGCTCACACTCGTGTGTGCGATCGCCGCCGGCATGATGGGATCTGCCAGCGCACTGGCTACACCGACCTACAAAGTAGGGGCCACCGCCACAGGCATTCCGTTTACCTTCGTTGACATCAAGAGCGGAGATACCCGCGGAATGATGGTTGATGCGATTGAGGCCATCGGCAAGGCGGGTGGTTTCCAGACCGATATTCAACAAAGCGTCTTTTCTGCCCTGATTCCTTCACTGACGTCCAACAAGATCGACCTGATCTCGGCCGCGATGCTCAAAACCCCTGAGCGCGAAAAGGTTGTGCAGTACTCCGACCCGATTTACAGCTACGGTGAAGGGCTGATCCTTCAGGAAAAAGACCCTAAAACCTACACCAGCATGGCTGACCTGAAAGGGGAAATCGTCGGTGCCCAAGTAGGCTCGGTCTTTATTGACGCCTTGAACAAGCATGGCGGTTTCAAGGAAGTGCGCAGCTACGACTCTGTAGCCGACATGATGCGCGACTTGCGACTGGGCCGTATCAAGGCTGCATTCGGCGACCGTCCCATCGTTGCTTACCAGATGGCAACCAACCCCAAGCAGACCAGGGGGTTGAAACTCTCGCAAACCTATCAACCGGTGGTGGTGGGTGATGTATGCATCGTGATGCGCCAGAACGACCCCGAAAAGCTTGCGCAGGTGAATAAGGGCATCGCCGCGATCAAGGCTGATGGTTCGCTGGACCGCATCATTGAGCAGTGGAAACTGAACTGATGATTCCTCGGCCCCCTTACCGTAGCGGGCTGTTTCATGTGTTGTTTCGCAGGTAACTTATGTTTCTCCAGGACGCGTTGGACTTCCTCCCGCTGTTGTTGAAAGGGGCGGTTGTTACTGTGCAAGTCACTGCGGGATCGTTCGTGCTGAGTTCGCTGATCGGTCTTGTATTCGCTTTGATGATGGTTTCCAAAATCCGCGCGGTGGCGTTGTTCGCCATTGGCGTGGTTAACGTGATTCGCGGTCTGCCCATCATCGTTCAGCTGTTTTACATCTACTTCGTCTTGCCCGACTTTGGCATCCAGCTCAGCGCCATGCAGGCAGGGGTGATTGGTCTGGGTATCGCGTACTCGGCCTATCAGGCTGAAAACTTCCGGGCTGGCATTCAGGCCATTGACCACGGGCAGATCGAAGCCGCCGAATCCATCGGCATGCGCGGCATGATGATCATGCGCCGGGTGGTGTTGCCCCAGGCGTTCCGCATTGCCTTGCCACCCTACGGCAATACGCTGGTGATGATGCTCAAGGACTCTTCATTGGTGTCCACCATCACCGTGGCCGAGATGACTCGTCAGGGTCAGTTGATCGCCTCTTCCACGTTCGAAAACATGACGGTTTACACCTTGGTGGCCCTGCTTTACCTGTCCATGAGCTTGCCCTTGTCCTTCGGTTTGCGCCGCCTGGAAGCACGCTTTGCGACGCGGAGAACGTCATGATCGAACTCAAGGGTGTGTACAAGAATTTCGGCAGCGTGCCGGTGCTTGAAGGTGTCGATTTGCAGGTCGGGCAGGGCGAAGTGGTGTGCCTGATCGGCCCTTCAGGGTCGGGCAAGTCGACGTTGCTGCGTTGCATCAACGGCCTGGAAAGCTACAGCCGGGGCGAGATTCTGGTCAGCGGCCAACGGGTGGATCGCAACGACAAAAGCATCCATCAGTTGCGCACACGCGTGGCCATGGTGTTTCAACGTTTCAATCTGTTCCCGCACCGCACGGCGCTCGAAAACGTGATGGAAGGGCCGATTTACGTCCTCAGGCAAAAACCGCAAGCGGCGCGCAAACAGGCCACAGCCCTGCTGGAAAAAGTAGGTTTGGCGCACCGCATGGACGCCTACCCGGATGCCTTGTCCGGTGGTCAGCAGCAGCGCGTGGCGATTGCCCGCGCGCTGGCCATGAACCCGCAAGCCATTTTGTTCGATGAACCCACCTCGGCCCTCGACCCGGAACTGGTCGGTGAAGTACTCACGGTCATGCGACGTCTGGCCGATGAGGGCATGACCATGATCGTGGTGACCCATGAGATGGGATTCGCCCGGGATGTGGCGGACAAAGTGTGTTTCTTGCACAGCGGACAAATTGTCGAAGCCGGGCCTGCAAAAACGGTGCTCAGTGCCCCGCAACATCCACGAACCCAGGATTTTCTGCGACGTCTGCTGAACCAGACGGACGAGGTTAGCTCATGAAGTCTGCTTCCAGCTGCCAGTTGCCGCCCTCGTTGTGGTCTGCCACGGCCCGGCCCGGCGCAATGACGCCGCCCCTCAGTGAAAACAAGCGGGTGGATGTGGCCATTGTGGGGGCCGGTTACACCGGGTTGGTCACAGCATTACGCCTGGCCGAGTCCGGTATCAGCGTTTGCGTGCTGGACGCTGGCGAACCCGGATGGGGCGCATCGGGGCGCAACGGCGGACAAGTGATTCCGGGCCTCAAGTACGACCCTGACCAGTTGATCCAGCGGTATGGCGAGGAGCGGGGTGAACGCATCATTGAAGCCTGTGGTGGCGCGGCCGATGAAGTGTTTTCGTTGATCCGCGAGTACAGCATTGCCTGTGAAGCCAGCCGTAAAGGCTGGATCCAGCCCGCTGTCTCTGCCGTGTCCATGAAAGCGCTGGAACACCGGGCCCGGCAATGGCAGCAGCGTGGGATTGCGGCCGAGGTGCTGGACCGTGACGCGGTGTGTCAACGCCTGGGCACGCAAAATTACCTGGGTGGCTGGGTCGACCCGCGTGCGGGCAGTTTGCATCCGTTGAACTATGCCCGGGGGTTGGCCAAGTCAGCGTTGGGCCGTGGCGTCACGATTCATAGCCAAAGCCGGGTGACGGATTTGCGTCGCGTCGGGCCACAGTGGCAATTGACCACTGCGCAAGGCAACACGGTCAGCGCCGACCGCGTGGTGCTCGCTACCAACGGGTACACCGACAACCTGTGGCCGGGGTTGCGCCAGACTGTGCTGGCGGCCAATAGCTTCATCATTGCCACGCGTCCGCTGCCCCCTGAATTGCGCAAGACCATTTTGCCGGGTGGGGAAGTGTGTTCGGATGCGCGACGGTTGTTGCTGTACTTCAAGATGGATGCCCAAGGCCGCTTGTTACTGGGCGGGCGAGGACCGTTCGCGGAGCCGACCCGGGCCGGGGACTGGACGCATCTGGAGCGTTCGATGGTGATGCTGTTTCCGCAGTTGGCCGGGGTGGCCGTCGAGTACCGCTGGAGCGGGCGCATCGCACTGAATCAAAGTGTGTTGCCGCAATTGCATGAGCCTCAGCCGGGCCTGTCGATACTGATGGGCTATAACGGTCGCGGGATAGCCATGTCGACCGTACTGGGCAAGCACCTGGCTGCCCGAGTGGCGGGAACTGAAAGTGACTTCCCGTTCCCGGTCACACCGATTCGCAGCATTCCGTTCCACAGCCTGCAACGCTTGTACGTCGCGGCTGGGATCACCTACTACCGCATGCTTGATGCCTTGAACTGACAACCGTAGCGGCAAGCAGTTGCTTGCCGTTGCCGGCCGATCAATCGTCGGTTTTGATGGTCGCCACGTCGTCAGCCTTGATCTTGATGTGCTTGCCGGCAATGTCCACGAACTCGTAGAAACCATCATTGGTTTTGGTTTTTGGCATGTCCTTGGTCAGGTATTGCGTGCCGTTTTGCAGGGTCACGACGCTGGGTGAGGCGCACCCGGCCAGCCCCAGCATTGCCGCCATCACCAAAGGTAAAGCGATCACATTGATCTTCATGCAAGCTCCTTGAGCATTCGAACGTAAGGGTTAAACGCACCGGCCGTCATGTAAAAGCCAGTGCCGGAAAATAACTGCTGCCTCTGACAACGTTTTATGCCGAGAGTGCGCCAGGTAGTCAGCATTGCCACTGATAAATTCATAAGGGCCGACGCGACGCAGATCTCCGCTGTCGATTTTGCCCCTGACCATGAAGTCCCAACCTAGCCCGACCCCCATGCCTTGCAGGATTGCCTGATAGGCCAGTGTCACTTGGTTGAACAGCGGGCTGTCAGGCGCGGGGGTGTGCTCAAGGTCGAAATGCCCAAACCAGTCGCGCCAGTCCATGCAATTCCATCCGGATGAATCCAGCTCGATCAGGGGCAGCGTTTGCAAGTCTGCAGGTGAGCCAATGTCTGCCACAGGGATGGCGGCGCTGACCACCGGGTACACGCATTCGGCAAATAATCGATGGGCATCCAGTGATGACCATTTGCCATTACCGTACAGGATCGAGAAATCGTAATCTGCTGTACTCGACTCGTCCAGACCATTGTTGGCGTGGATGTTGACAGTGATTCCCGGGTGAGCGGTGTTAAAGGCCAGCAGGCGTGGAAATAACCAGAATTGCGCCACGGCGTGGGTGCACTGCACCGTCACAGCATTGGGTGCATGCTCCACCTTGATCCGGTTGACACTGTGTTGCAGTCGCTCAAGCATCGCGCTGACTTCGGCAAACAGCCCGGCCCCCGCGCGGGTCAGGCTGATACCCCGGGCTTGGCGCTCGAACAGAGAAAGGCTGAGGGCATCTTCAAGGACGCGAATCTGTTTGCTGACGGCGCTTTGGGTCAGGCACAGCTCGGTTGCGGCGCGGGTGAAGCTGCCATTACGGGCAACCGCCTCGAAGGTGATCAGCGTATCGAGCGGCGGCAGGTGTTTGAGGTAGCGGCTCACGGGGGGTCCTGTGGGGGCGGGTTCTCAGGCAAAGGGGAAGGGTATCTCAACCCATTCCTGTGGGGAATGCATGGATGCCAACTGTTCTTTAGTTACTGATGCGTGAAATGCCTATGCTTGCAGACTCATCAATGGTTCGAGCATACGTAATGAAGCGCGGGATAGTCTACGCCGGCATGGCAGGTGCTGTTTGGGGGCTGGTGTTTTTGGTGCCGGCGTTATTACCGGAGTTCAGTCCGCTGCTCCTCAGTTGCGCCCGTTTCATCCTGTACGGCGCGGTGTCTGCGCTGCTGATACTGCCCGACGCCAAGCGCTTGCTCCCTCAACTGACCCGGCGTGACGTCGTGACACTGGTGAAGCTCGCCCTGCTGGGCAACCTGATTTATTACATGTTGCTGGCCGCCTCCATCCAGTGGGTGGGGATCGCTGTGGCGTCACTGATCATTGGCGTATTGCCTTTGACCATCAGCTGGCTGGGCCGCAGTGATGCGGGCGCCGTGCCGCTGACTCGCCTGATCTGGCCGCTGCTGCTGGTGCTGGCCGGGATGTTGTGCATCAACCTTGAAGCATTGTCTGGCGCCAATGGCGGGCAACCGATGGCGGAAAAAGTACTGGGCATTGCCTGTGCCATTGGCGCGCTGGCGTGCTGGACGGGATTTGCCACGGCCAACGCGCGATACCTTAAACACAGTCAGTTCACCAGCAGCGAATGGTCGAGCTTGTGGGGCGTGACCACGGGCGTGCTGGGTCTATTGATCTGGGGTGCGGCCAGTGCGCTGTCGCTGGATGCCGTGCACATAGACGTCAGTGATGCCCGTTGGCAAGGGTTCTGGGCGATCAATCTGGCGTGTGCGGTCGTCGGTTCATGGTTCGGCAACCGGATGTGGAATGCGGCTTCCCGACGGCTGCCGCTGACCTTGAGCGGCCAGTTGATCGTGTTTGAAACACTGTTCGCGCTGTTTTATGGCTTTGTCTTTTTGCAGCGCTGGCCCACGGCGCTGGAAACCCTGGCTGTGCTCTTGCTGTTGAGTGGCGTCAGTTGGGCCGTACGCCGCCATGCGCCAGGCCGTGCAGCACTGGCCTGATCAACTCGGGCAAGCTTCGGCGCCGTTGTTCAGCCCTTGTTTGTCGACGCGGCTGAGCAGGGTGGCCTTGCCGTTGTGCCAAGTCAGGGTCAGCACGTACAGCGAATCGAAATCGCTGTCGGCCCAGTCCTCAGTCAGCGAGGTTTTTTTCCCGGTGGCTTTGCCGGCGACCGTGTTGATCAGCTCCGGCAGGTAACCGTGGGACCAGGCGGTGTAGACAGTCGAGTTGTGGTATTTGTCGTCTGTCAGCTCGTTGGCCAATTGCCGCGTATCGTTGGCCGAAAACTCAAGGTTGATGGGCAAGCCCAGTTTGATAGCGCTGGGGTTGATGGTCATCATCGGCCGTACATAGCTGTAGGCGTCATCCTCGGCACCTTCTTCAACTTGACGCGAGGGGTTGGCGGCGAACACGTAATCCGCCTTGCCATACTTTTGCGGCAGCACGGTGGCCAGATTGATGGCGCGGTTCAGGCCCTGGCATGTGAGTTGGCCCAGACCGTCAGCCGGCTTCTCGGCGTGGCGCATGAACACCAGCGTCTGGACCCCGTCGGCCGGTTGGGCAAAGGCGTCTTCGACATGCGAGGAAAGGCTGACAGTGCCTGCGATCAGCAGCAGCGGGACAGCGGCTAAGGCAACGCGTTTTTTTTTCCAATTGATCGGGAGCATAAGGTCTTCTGTATCAATCCTGGCGGGGGCCTCCCTGTCGTAAAAACACCGCAGTGCCCGTCATCCTTGAACAAAGTGTTCATTAGACGCGCATTTGGAAATTGGTTCGCTCTCACTTTAGTTGCAGACGTTTCTGGATGCTTCTTGGGAATAAACATACGAGTGCTGGCAAGGCAGTGTTCAATTGGCCATCATTGAGCGGCCTTCATCCTTAAGAGGTTGTGCCGATGTTACCTGCTCCGCTGAGACGCCCGATCAACCCTGTGCACCTGCGCGTGCGTGCCTGGCGAGGGCGTGTCGGGCTGGGGCTGGTGGCAAGCCTTTCGGTGCTGGCAGGCATGACCGATGCCATCGGGTTTCTGGCCACGGGCGATTTTGTGTCGTTCATGAGCGGTAACACCACGCGGCTGGCGGTGGCGATCAGTCAGGGGGATATGAGCCTGGTGGTACGCCTGTTTTTTGCGGTGCTGGCCTTTATCGCCGGCAACACGCTGGGGATTTTGCTCGGGCGTTGGGGCGGGCGCCGTGCGTTACCCTTAATGCTGGTTATCGCCGGGCTGTTGTGTGCGGCCGGGCTGGTGCCTTTTGCCTCGCAGGTCCCGGCCTTGCTGGCCGCCATTTTGGCAATGGGCATGCTCAACGCCGCTGTGGAGCAGGTCAACGGGTTGCCGGTGGGGCTGACCTACGTGACCGGGGCGCTGTCGCGTTTCGGCCGCGGCTTGGGGCGCTGGCTTTTGGGCGAGCGTAAAAGTGGCTGGCGCGTGCAACTGGTGCCTTGGAGCGGCATGTTGCTGGGTGCGGTGTTGGGTGCCTGGCTGGAGGCTCGGTTCGGGGTTAAGGCGATGCTATTCAGTGCGGGATTTGCCTGCGTGCTCGGCGCAATCTCTCTGCGCATCCCGCGCCGCTGGCAGCGCGATTACATGCCGCGCTAAGCCCGCCGTTTGTCTGCAGCCGCGCTGAGGGTAGACTGGCGCGACGCACGGGCATGCCCCAATCAATAAGCAGGAGTTGTTGTGTCCCAGTCTGTCGATGACCATTCGCCCCTCGAGTCATTCTCAATCGAAAGCCCGGCCCCTCTGTACGCACGGGTCAAACAGGCCATCGTGCAGAAAATCCGTTCCGGTGCCTGGCTGCCCAATTCGAAACTGCCCTCCGAAAGCGAGCTGCTCAACCAGTTGGGCGTGAGCCGCATGACCATCAACCGTGCCTTGCGCGAGCTGACCATCGAAGGCCTGCTGGTGCGCATGCAAGGTGTGGGAACCTTTGTGGCGGTGCCCAAGGGCACAGCGGCGTTGTTTGAGATTCACAATATCGCGCAGGAAATTGCCGATCGCGGCCATGTGCACCGCAGCGACGTGATCGTGCTTGAAGAGGTCCCGCCCAGGGCCAGCCCCACCTTGCCCTTCGCGCTGGACGGCATTGAGCGCCTGTTTCATTCGGTGATCGTGCATTACGAAAACGGTGTGCCGGTGCAAATCGAAGAGCGTTTCGTCAATGCGCACATTGCGCCTCTTTATTTGCAGCAAGACTTCACCCGCACCACCGCCTATGCCTACTTGATGGACCTTGCGCCCTTGACCGGGGGCGAGCATGTGGTGGAAGCCATTCATGCCACCTCGGCGGAGTGCCGGTTACTGGGCATCAAACGTAACGAAGCCTGCCTGATGATTCGCCGCCGCACGTGGTCGTCTCAAGGGGTCGTGGGCTGTGCACGGCTGGTGTATCCCGGCTCTCGCTACCGGTTGCAAGGGCAGTGCGGCCACTGAGGTCCTGCGTGTGCGGGTAATCCTGTGTTACCCGCGTTACTTTTGGTGCAATCTCGTTACCTTTTTGCCGATCTATGCACCAAGTTGCGGCAACTTTTTGTTGGTTTTAAGCGTGCCCATTTATCTCGCCAAAAATCTCAATAAACCTATCTCATTGATTTAAATATATTTATCTCATCGTCGCGCACGCTAGTCAGTGTCGCCTGCGTCATGTTGGCCCTTCGCTTGCATTCACTTGTACATACAGGTTGGTATAAGTGTGAACTCCGCACCTTCCGCCTTAGGTCATTGATGTCATTTGATGAAGGATTGCTGCATGACAACTGCTCTGAACCGTCACCGCGAAGGTGAAATCCGCGCCGCCCGTGGCACCCGTCTTACGGCCAAAAGCTGGATGACCGAAGCCCCGTTGCGGATGTTGATGAACAACCTTGACCCGCAAGTGGCCGAGAACCCGACC
>NZ_JAAQWX010000016.1:0-124567 GCF_012985745.1 Pseudomonas sp. WS 5078
TGCGCAAGAAGTTGCGCAGTACTGTGCAACTTCTTGCGCACTCGTCTACAGATCACGGTTTATATGTCATGTGGCAATGTATCCACACGGTTATCCACATTTGAGTGCGCAACTTCTTGCGCAGTTGCGAAAAATGGGAAACTTCAGAAACGCGATTTTTAAAAGTCTGTTCAGTTTAAAAACAGGCTGTTTTTAGCCCTCAAAATAGTCTTTGAGCAGAGCTAAAAATCAGGGGCATTTGGGTAGGCATAACGACAGCCCCTCCCCCCCTCGGCAAAGGCTCTGTTGGTACTGAGCAGAACAGACTTTAAAGATTGGATGGAAGCCCTGCGAGGCTCAAACACAGCGACCAACGGCACAAGCCAAGCGCTTTACGTCGAGAAAAAAATCGGTGAATCAAGGACCGTAGGCATCAGCACGCGTGACATCGAACTGTTCCAGCCGCTGTTACTTAAACAAGGACTCGCCCAAACGGCCGTGAATGACATTTCTATGATTGTCAGGCACATCGAGGTCAACATTTTTTTGAGACGGGACTCTCAAATCCACCCCTCTGGGCAGCATCAGTCATGGGGGGTACTGATGCTCAACGGCTGGGCGGGACTGTCTTTATCTGACGTGATCTAGAAGCCGTACGGCGCAGGTACGCTGGCCGCCAGTGGTTCGAGAATGTCCTTTCATCAAATCCCGGAAACGAAAAAGCCCCTGAAATGTTCAACCATTTCAGGGGCTTAGTCTTGTTCAATAATGGCGGAGAGATAGGGATTCGAACCCTAGGTACTGTCGCCAGTACAACGGATTTCGAATCCGTCCCATTCGGCCACTCTGGCATCTCTCCAACGGCGCGCATCATAACAGCACTTTTGATTCAGGCAAACCTTATTTTCAAAAAAACTGCGTGCTATCAGATGCTTGCGCGTTTTTACTGCTTAAAGCGGAACACCCAGGCGGTTTGCCACTTCTTCGTAGGCTTCGATGACGTCGCCCAACCCCTGACGGAAACGGTCTTTGTCCATCTTCTTGCCGGTGGCTTTGTCCCACAGACGGCAGCCGTCCGGACTGAACTCGTCGCCCAGTACAATCGAGCCGTCATGGAACACGCCGAATTCGAGTTTGAAGTCGACCAGCATCAGGCCGGCGTCGTCAAACAGCTTGCTCAGCACCTCGTTGACTTTGAGCGACAGCTCTTTCATGCGCACCAGTTGCTCGGCCGTACCCCAACCAAACGCCACTACGTGGGATTCGTTGATGAACGGGTCGCCTTTGGCGTCGTCTTTGAGGAACAGTTCGAAAGTATAAGGGTTGAGTTTCATGCCCTCTTCAACGCCCAGGCGCTTGACCAGGCTGCCCGCCGCATAGTTACGCACGACGCACTCAACCGGGATCATGTCGAGCTTTTTCACCAGGCATTCGTTGTCGCCCAGCAGTTTGTCGAATTGGGTCGGCACGCCGGCTTCTTCGAGTTTCTGCATGATGAAGGCGTTGAACTTGTTGTTCACCATGCCTTTGCGATCGAGCTGCTCGATGCGCTTGCCGTCGAACGCCGAGGTGTCGTTGCGGAACAGCAGGATCAAGCGGTTGGCGTCGTCAGTCTTGTAAACCGATTTCGCTTTACCGCGATAGAGTTCTTCACGTTTTTCCATGATGGGCTCCGCATGCTAAGTAGGTGGGCTAGGCGATTGTGCGCCAATCTAGCCCTGAATCTTGATCGGCCAGTTGCAGCCAGTCCGGGTCGCACCCAAGGGTGTCGACGAAACATTGCCGGGCCAGCTGCGGCAGGTTGTTCTTGCTGCTCAGGTGGGCCAGCACCAGATGTTGCAGGTCTTTCCAGCCCAACTCGGCCACCAGGTTTGCAGCCTGATGGTTGTTCAAATGTCCTTCCTGACCGCCCACCCGCTGCTTGAGAAAGTACGGGTAGTGGCCACGGGCAAGCATGTCGCGACAGTGGTTGGACTCAATTATCAACGCATCCAGATCACGATAGCTGTGCAGTATGCCGTCGCAATAGGACCCCAGGTCAGTCAACAAACCGAAACGCCGTTGACCATCACTGAATACGTATTGCGTTGGCTCCTGTGCATCGTGGGCGACCCGGGTAACGCTGATGTTCAACGCACCAATCTGCAACGTTTCGCCACCCGCCACATAACCGGCAGGCTCAAGGGGTTTGCGCATCCCGCGCTGGGTGCCACGGCTCATATAAACCGGCAAATTGTAACGCCGAGACAGTAAACCCACGCCATGCACGTGATCGGCATGTTCGTGGGTTACCAGAATCGCGCTCAGTTGGTGTGGGCTAACGCCCAACCGAACCAGGCGGCGTTCGGTTTCCCGCAGGGAGAAACCGCAATCAACCAATACATAGGTGCTGTCGCTGGCTATCAGCGTGCCATTCCCTTGGCTACCACTGCCGAGAACGGCAAAACGCATAGGATCAGCCCAAGTTGTCCTGGATCACGCTCAACACTTTGCGTGCCACTTCTGGCGACGCGACGGTATTGATGTTTTCTTCGACCGTCACTTGCACCGCGTCGCCCACCTTGCTCAGGCGAACCTGATAGCGCTCGGCGCGGGCTTCGACTTCTTCCTTGTCGGGCTTACTGCCAAACATACCGGCGAAGAAACCAGGCTTATCGTCTTTTTTCTGGGCTTTTTCAGCGAGGTTGATGTAGTACAGACCCAACGTGCGGTTGATATCTTCCACACGCCATTCGCCCTGCTCCAGCGCACGGCCCACGCTGGACCACGCACGGTCGAGGTCTTCGTTGAGGGTCAGCACCGGGTTGCCGCTGCCATCTTCGTTCAGGGTCACACGGGTCGGCGTGTCGAAATCGCGGGCCGCCAGTAGTGACACCGTACCGCCCTTGTCGGCGCTGCGGCTCATGCTGACCAGCATTTCGTTAACCAGCGCTGCATCCAGACCGGTGTTGACTGAACGGTTAGTGAAATCAACATTGGCCGTGCTGCCCGCAGGGCGGTTGGCACTGACCACATAGATTTCGCTGGTATTGCGCTGCACGCCAGGCTCGATGCGGACCCGCAGACGGGTTTCGCTGTCTGCGGCCAGACCACTGCTGCCCAGGTGACGGGCCATCGGGGAGGACAATTCGCTGGCGCCCTGCCACGTGGTGGTGAACTCGCCGGTTTGCGGGCGCTGTTCATCAATACGGAAGCCGTTGTCCTGGAAGAACTGAACGGCCAGCGGCCAGACTTCAGATGGAGAACGCTGCGCCATTAACCAGCGGCTGTCGCCGCTTTTTTGCAGGCTGAAATCGCTGGCGCTGGTGGTAGCCAACAAAGGCTGCGGACGCGGTACTTCAAATTCGCCCTTAACGTTGTCATCCGGCACGTTGCTCGGGATCGGCAACAGCGGCACAAGGCGCTTGTCAGTCTGCACACCCGGCGGCAATTGCATTGGCGCCGTTTGTTGCGCCTCCAGATAGTCGCTGCCACGGTCCCGGAAATAACCCTCTGGACCCCACAGCCAACCGCAACCGCTGGTGCTGGAAATAATCACGGCTAGTGCGGAAAGTCCGGCCAATCGCTTCATGCGTAGTGCTTCCTCAATTAAACCAATACGCCGGACTGGCGCAGGGCCTGACGCAGCGGTTCGTGGCAGGCTTCGCTGAGCCAGGTGAGCGGCAGACGGATACCGTCCGGCATCATGCCCATCTCATGCAGCGCCCACTTCACGGGGATAGGGTTGGATTCGATAAACAGGGTTTTATTGAGCGGCATCAGCTTTTCGTGAATGCCACGTGCCTTGACGGCATCACCCGCAATCGCGGCAGCACACAGGTCGCTCATGGCGCGCGGGGCGACGTTGGCGGTCACGGAAATATTGCCTTTGCCGCCTAGCAGCATCAGCTCAACAGCCGTAGCGTCGTCACCGGAGTACACCAGGAAATCTTTGTTGACGCCGGCCAGGATGTCCTTCGCGCGCTGCAGGTCGCCTGTGGCTTCCTTGATGCCGATGATGTTCGGCACCGTCGACAGGCGCACTACCGTGGCAGGCAGCATGTCGCACGCGGTACGACCCGGAACGTTGTAGAGGATCTGCGGGATGTCGACCGCTTCAGCGATGGCTTTGAAGTGCTGATACAAGCCTTCTTGCGTTGGCTTGTTGTAGTAAGGCGTGACCAGCAGGCAAGCATCTGCACCTGCCGCTTTCGCATTGGTGGTCAGCTCGATCGCCTCACGGGTCGAGTTGGCGCCCGTACCGGCGATGACCGGAATACGCCCTGCGACTTGTTTGACAACGTGACGAATCACTTCGATGTGTTCGTTCACATCCAGCGTTGCCGATTCACCTGTAGTGCCAACGGCAACAATGGCGTTGGTGCCCTCTTGCAGGTGAAAGTCCACCAGTTTGCTCAGAGCGTCCCAATCCAGGCGACCTTGTGCATCCATAGGTGTGACCAGTGCCACCATACTGCCCGCAATCATGCAACCGCTCCTGCCGGAAAAAGAGAGCCGTAATGGTACTGGCGCCTTGACCCTTGCACAAGCAACAGCGCGCCCGATGAGCATTCCCCTTCGCGCTGCTTTTCGCTACCCTTCAGCCTTTGATTGGTACTGATGTGCACGCGGGCCTGTTTTACGGCTCTTTATATCGCGCTCAAAGCCCCACCCAAACGCCGCCGTGCCAGGTTTGCAATTTTCCAAACCTTGTGTGACGGCCACTGTGTGCGAGCAAGACGCGCTCTATTCAGCGGTCCCTGACAGCGCGTGCACCGACCGTACCGACCACTCATCGTTTTAGGAAGGCTGAATGTCCACCCCCACAGTTCGCGAACAATTCCTTGTCATCAGTGCCCTTGGCGCCAACCCAATGGAGCTGACCAACGTCCTGTGCCGTGCCAGCCATGAGAACCGCTGCGCTGTCGTGACTTCGCGCCTGACGCGCCACGGCGAGTGCAGCGCACTGGTACTGGAAGTCACCGGCAGCTGGGATGCCCTGGCGCGCCTTGAGGCCGGTTTGCCAACACTGGCCAAAAAACACGCATTCACCGTCAACGTGATCCGCAGTGCAGCGCTCGAAACCCGCCCGCAAGCCTTGCCTTACGTGGCGTATGTCAGTTCGGCGTATCGCCCGGACATCATCAATGAGCTGTGCCAGTTCTTCATCGACCACAACGTCGAACTCGAAAACCTGACCTGCGACACCTACCAAGCCCCGCAAACCGGCGGCACCATGCTCAACGCCACGTTTACCGTGACCTTGCCGGCAGGCGTGCAAATCAGCTGGCTGCGCGATCAGTTCCTTGATTTTGCCGACGCGCTGAACCTGGATGCGCTAATTGAACCTTGGCGCCCACAGAACCCGATGTAAGGAGCGACCCATGGCTGTTGCAATTGATCAACCCGTCAGCGACTTCCAGATCGCGGCCACCAGTGAGAAAACCGTCAAACTGTCGGACCTCAAAGGCAAGCAGGTGGTGATTTACTTTTACCCCAAAGACAGCACGCCGGGCTGCACCACCGAAGGTCAGGGGTTTCGCGACCATTACGCCGATTTTCAGGCGGCCAATACCGACATTTTTGGCGTTTCACGAGACAGCCTGAAATCACACGAAAACTTCAAGGCCAAGCAAGGCTTCCCGTTCGAGCTGCTGAGCGACAAGGACGAAGCCCTGTGCCAGTTGTTTGACGTGATCAAGCTGAAAAAGCTCTATGGCAAGGAATACCTGGGCGTCGACCGCAGTACCTTCCTGATCGACAAAGAAGGCGTGTTGCGTCACGAATGGCGTGGCGTGAAGGTTCCCGGTCACGTTGAAGCCGTGCTGGAACGAGCCAAGGCGCTGAATAACGCCTGACGCCAGATAACCCGCAGGCGCTAGCCTGCTCCTGCGGGTAATGGTCCTTACTGACGCACCAGGCGCACGTTGTTGAACTCGACCGTTTCAGTAGAACGGTACGGGTTGATGTCCAACCCGCCGCGACGCACGTAACGTGCATACACGGTTAGCTTCTCGGGCTTGAGCAGGCGTTGCAGGTCGAGAAAAATCCGCTCAACGCACTGCTCATGGAAGTCGGAGTGCTGGCGGAAGCTCACCAGATACGCCAGCAGACTGGCGTGATCCAGCGCAGCGCCACGGTATTGCACCACCACGGTGCCCCAATCGGGCTGACTGGTCACCGGGCAGTTAGATTTGAGCAAATGGCTGTAAACGCTTTCCTCAATCACCTGCGAATCATCGCACTCCAAAAGCTCAGGACGCGGCTGCGCATAGTCACTGACTGTGATGTCCAGCCCGTCGATGCACACACCCGGCAAAACACCTACGCCATCAGCTTGCACTTCATCCAACGTCCGTACGCGAACCATGACAGGCTTGCCCGAAGCTTCTGACAAGTCGGATGTCAGGGTCTCAAGCAGGCTTGATGTATCCGTAAACACGGTCTGGTTGAGGGAGTTGAGGTACAACTTGAAGGACTTGGATTCCACAATGTTGGGCGAATCGGCGGCGAAACAAAACTCGCCTATGGCAACGACCGGTTTACCCGACGGCAATAGCCAGGACAGTTCGAAGCACGTCCAGTAATCCACCCCGACATAAGGCAGCGTTTCGGCGCTCAGCCCCAGCTCTGCCCATTTCGCAGCTCGCGGGATGGGGAATAGCAGGGACGGGGTGTAGGTGCTGATGTATTCACTGGACTTGCCCAGCGGCGAATGTTCGGCTGCGGGATGCATGACAAAAAACCTGGCTAGAAAAACCCGGCAATTCTATCGGGTTTACGCCCGGTTTTCAGCGCCCGCAGACGAACTTCACGATTTAAGGCGCTACTTTGAGCGTCCCGACCATGCCTGCCTGATAGTGACCGGGCACATTGCAGGCAAATTCAAGGTCGCGAGTACCGCTGAACGTCCAGGTCAGCTCAGCGGTTTTGCCCGGCTCTACCAGCACGCTGTTGGGGTCATCGTGGACCATCCCGGTCATGGGCATAGAACCCTGCCCCATCGCGCCATGGTCCATTCCCGAGTGATCCATTCCCGAGTGATCCATACCCGAGTGGTTCATGCCCGTGGTGGTCATCGCCCCGCTTTGCTGCATCTTGAGCATTTCTTTCTGATGCTCGGCATGCATCGCCGCATCGCCCAGGTTGAATTCATGCAGCAGCTGCCCCTTATTCACCAGCACAAAACGCACAGTTTCACCCGGCTTTACATTCAGGGTCTTGGGCGAAAATGCCAGATCAGTCATTTCAATATTGACCGTGCGTGTCGCGCTGGCAGCCGGAGCAGGCTGGCCGATCTCAGAATGACTGCTCGGTGAAGCACCGGCCGAGACACTGAATGCCAGCACACATGCCGCAAGGGCTACACGATTACGTCGGGTCATGGGAACTCCAGAAGGCTACTATTCGAACACCCCCCCACTTTAAGCCTCGGCACTGGCAGTCAACTGACCGCAAGATTACAACTTTGTCAGGATTACCCTTCGCCGCAAGCACCGCTGTATAAGGCTGAGGTATTTTTTTAATAGGTCGCCCATGAAACTGCTGATTGTTGAAGACCAGCCCAAAACCGGGCAATACCTGCGTCAGGGCTTGAGCGAGGCGGGTTTCATCACCGAGCTGGCTGCTGACGGTATTACCGGTCAGCACCTCGCCCTGACCGGCGACTATGCGCTGTTGATCCTCGATGTGATGCTCCCCGGACGCGATGGCTGGCAAATCCTGCAAGCGGTGCGCAGCGCCGGGCTGGACATGCCTGTGCTGTTTCTCACCGCCCGTGATGCTGTCGAAGACCGCGTTCATGGCTTGGAACTGGGGGCCGACGATTACCTGGTCAAGCCCTTTGCCTTTTCCGAGCTGTTGGCACGCGTGCGCAGCCTCATGCGGCGAGGCAGCAGTACCCCCCAAGAAACCAGCCTGCAACTGGCCGACCTGCGTCTGGACTTGATCCGCCGCCGTGTCGAACGCAACGGCCAGCGCATCGACCTCACTGCCAAGGAGTTCTCACTGTTGGAGTTGCTGCTCAGGCGTCAGGGTGAAGTGCTGCCCAAATCGCTGATTGCCTCTCAGGTGTGGGACATGAATTTCGACAGCGACACCAATGTCATCGAAGTCGCCATCCGCCGTCTGCGCCTGAAAATCGATGACAGCCACGAACAAAAGCTGATCCACACCGTGCGCGGCATGGGTTACGTGCTCGAAGAGCGCACACCGTGATGCGTCGTCTGTCGCTGAGCAGTCGTCTGGCGCTGCTGTTCGCGGGTTGCACGGCGGTGGTGTCGCTGTTCGCCGGGGTGCTGTTCGGACGCGCCAGCGAGGTGCATTTCGTTGAACTGGATCAGCAACTGATGGAAGCCCGGCTTGCCGGACTGCGCAGCACGCTGCACGGGGTCAGCACTCTGGACCAGTTCTCCCTGCGTTTACCGGTGTTGCTGCAAGACTTGAGTCATCAGCCCGATCTGAGCATTCGCGTACGTGGCCCGGACGGTCACGTATGGTTCGACAGCTCATCCCGGCTGCCCAACGATTTGCCCACCTCACCCGGACTGGGCAGCCTGCAAATAAACGGCACCGATTATCGCGTACTCAATCCCCAGCCGGAATCCCCGGACGCGCCACGCTTGACGTTGCTGCTAGATATCACCCATCACCAACATTTCTTGCAGCGCATGCAACGCTTGATCTGGATGACCGTCGGCCTCTCAGCGCTGGCCACGGCAATCTTGGGCGCATGGGCCGCGCGCAGTGGCTTGCGTCCATTGCGCCGCATGAGCGCGATTGCGGCCAGCGTCTCGGTTGATTCGCTAAATTCACGCTTGCCCGAAGCGCAAATGCCTACGGAGCTTGCAGATTTGGCGCGTGCTTTCAATGCCATGCTGGAGCGGCTTGACGCGTCATTTCAGCGCCTGTCGGCCTTCTCCGCCGATATTGCACACGAGCTGCGCACACCGCTCTCCAACCTGCTGACCCACACCCAAGTCACGCTGACACGGCCGCGCGACATTGATGCCTACCGCGAAGCCCTGCACAGCAACCTCGAAGAGCTGCAATGGATGGCACAGCTGGTCAACGACATGCTGTACCTGGCCAAAGCCGACCACGGCCTGCTGACACCCAGGCGCGAACCGCTGGACCTTGCACAAGAGGTGGAAGCCTTGCTGGAGTTTTATGCGTTGCTGGCAGAAGAGTCGCACATTCAGTTGACCCACGAAGGCAGCGGCCACTTGGCAGGCGATCGCAGCATGCTGCGCCGGGCCCTGTCCAACCTGCTGGATAACGCCTTGCGCTACACGCCCGCAGGCGGCGAGATCCGGGTGCGCATGACGCCGTCAGCACAAAGCGTGCGTATCACCCTTGAAAACACTGGACCCGGCATCCCGGCAGCGTTACTGCCACGCCTGTTCGACCGGTTTTACCGGGCGGACCCGGCACGCCGGGAAGGCAGCAGTGAGCATGCAGGTTTGGGGCTGGCAATCACCCAATCGATCATTCGCGCCCATGGCGGGCAGATTGGGTGTGAGTCACAGGAAGGGATGACGCGGTTTGTGATTGAACTGCCGGTCAGGCCGCAGTCGGTGTAGGCGGTGTCGCAGGCTGCGATGCTTCGATCATCAAGCAAGCAGCCTGCGCACACGTACGAGGATCAGGAGTAACGCAGGGCGTGGGCCGGCTGGATTTTCGCCGCGCGGTACGCCGGGTACAACGTCGCGAGGAAGCTCAGCACAAAGCCCGCCGTGCAAATCAGCAGCACGTCTGCGCCCTGCAACTCGGACGGCAGGTTGCTGACGAAGTAAACGTCAGAACTAAAGATGTGCTGCCCCGAAACCCGCTCCATCCAGCCCACAAGCGCACTGACATTCAGTGCGGCAATCACGCCCAGCACGCCACCGATCAGGGTGCCTACAATGCCGATCACCGTGCCTTGCACCATAAAAATGGCCATGATCTGACGCGGCGTGGCGCCGATGGTGCGCAAGATCGCGATGTCAGCGCCCTTGTCATTCACCACCATGATCAAGGTTGCGATGATGTTGAACGCGGCCACGGCCACAATCATCAACAACAGCAGACCAATCATGGTTTTTTCCATTTTCATGGCGCTGAACAGACTGCCCTGGGTGTGCGTCCAGTCGTCCGCGCGGTAGCCGTCACCTAACCCGGCGGCTACTTCAGCCGAGACGCTCGGCGCGGCATACAGGTCCTTGACCGCCAGGCGCACGCTCTGTACCTGATTCGGCTCCCAGCGTTGCATGGTGGCTGCGTCGGCGACGTGGATCAGCCCCATCGAGCCATCCAGTTCGGCGCCCACTTTGAAGATCCCCACCACATTCAAGCGTTGCAGGCGCGGGGTGATGCCACCCGGCGCGGTGCTGGCTTCCGGCACGATCAAGGTAATCTTGTCGCCCACGCCCAAGCGGAAACGGCGCGCGGTAATATCACCCAATACCACGCCAAATTCGCCGGGTTTCAAGTCTTCCATGCGCCCCTGCACGATGTGCCGGGTCACGATGGATACCTCGCCTTCCCGTGCCGGGTCCACGCCGCTGATCTGGATAGGCTGCATAGCCCCCTTGTAGGACAGCATCCCTTCCATCTCGGTGAACGGCACCGCCGCCGTGACCTCTGGATTTTTCATGGCGGCTTCGGCCACCGGGCGCCAGTCATCAATGGGCTTTACGCCAATGATGGTGGCATGGGGCACCATGCCGAGGATGCGGTTACTCATTTCACGCTGAAAACCGTTCATCACCGACAGCACCACGATCATCGCCAGCACGCCCAGGGCGAGGCCAATCATTGAAGTCATGGAGATGAACGAAACAAAACGATTGCGGCGCTTGGCGCGGGTATAGCGCGTGCCGATAAAAATCGATAACGGTCTGAACATTCGCGGGCACCGTAAAAAAATAAAAGACCCGGCACCGGTCAGGGCGCCGGGTTTTGGCCGATTAAATCGTGGTCAGGCGACCTTCTTGAAGGTGCAGCACACGATCCATCTGACGGGCCAGGTTCATGTCGTGAGTCACCACCAGGAACGCAGTGCGCATCGAGGTACTGAGTTCGAGCATCAAGTCCTGAATGCCTTGCGCGGTGTGGGCGTCGAGGTTGCCGGTCGGCTCATCGAGCATCACCAGCCCGGGCTTGTTGACCAGCGCACGAGCAATGGCCACGCGTTGGCGCTCACCACCGGACAACTCGGCCGGCTTGTGCTCCAGACGGTGGCTCAGGCCGACACGGGTCAACAGTGCCGTGGCCCGCTCCCGCGCTTCAGGAATCGATGTCTTGCCGATCAACAACGGCATGCATACGTTTTCCAGCGCCGTGAACTCGGGCAGCAAATGGTGAAACTGGTAGACGAAACCCAATGAACGGTTACGCAATTGGCCACGGGCCTTCTCGCCCAGCGCCGACAGTTCTTCACCCGCCAGCCACACACTGCCGGAGGACGGCGTGTCGAGGCCACCGAGCAAATTAAGCAAGGTACTTTTGCCCGAACCCGACGTGCCGACGATGGCTACGCGCTCACCCGGGTGCAACTCAAGTTGCAGGCCCGACAACACCACCACTGACTCCGGGCCTTCCTCGTAGGACTTGCCCAGGTCGCGGCAACTCAACACTGCTTGTTCTTTCATGCCCAACTCACTCATAACGAAGCGCCTGCGCAGGCTGGGTGCGCGCAGCACGCCAGGCCGGGTACAAGGTCGCGAGAAAACTCAGAACCAATGCCGCGCCACAGACCATCAACACGTCCTGCATCTGCAATTGCGACGGCAGGTAGTCGATGAAATACACGTCGGCGTTCAGAAACTTGTGGCCGATCAGCCCTTCAAGGGCCGCGATCGCCGCGCTCACATTCAAGGCTGCCAGCATGCCCAACACCGCGCCAATGGCAGTGCCGACCACGCCGATCACGGTGCCCTGCACCATAAAAATGGCCATGATCGTGCCCGGCGTAGCGCCCAGCGTACGCAGGATCGCGATGTCGCCCTTCTTGTCGTTCACCACCATGACCAGCGTGGAAATGATGTTGAAGGCCGCCACGGCCACAATCAGCAACAGGAGCAGACCGATCATGGCTTTTTCCATGCGGATGGCCTGATACAGGTTGCCGTGGGTGCGGGTCCAGTCACGTGCGTAATAACGGTCATCGCCCAGCTTTTGTGCGATTTCCCACGCCGTGCGAGGTGCCTGGAACAGGTCGTCGAACTTCAGGCGCAAACCTTGCACCTGGTCTGGCTTCCAGCGCTGCAAACGCGCCAGATCCTGCAGGTTAGTAATGCCCAGATAGCCGTCGATTTCACCGGCGCCCACATGGAAAATGCCCTGCACCGTGAACCGCTTCATGCGCGGAAACATGCCGGCCGGGGTCACCGTGACTTCCGGGGCCACAAACGTCAGTTTGTCGCCAACCGCCACGCCGAGCTTTTTCGCCGCCTTGTCGCCAATGATGATGCCGAAGCCGCCGGGCGCCAGTGAGTCGAGCTGACCTTGCAACATGAACCGGTCAATGATCGACACCTTGCGTTCTTGCGCGGGATCGATCGCATTGAGCAGGACCTTTTGCACGTTACCGTCATGGGTCAGCAGGCCCTGCATCTGGGTGTACGGCGCAACCGCCTCCACCTTCGGGTTCTGCCTGACCTGAGCGGCCAACGACTGCCAGTCACTGATCGGCTGGTCGCCGACAATGGTCGCGTGGGGCACCATGCCCAGCACACGGGTGCGCATCTCATGATCGAAGCCGTTCATCACCGACAACACCACAATCATCACGATCACGCCAAGGGCGAGTCCGATCATTGAAGTCAGAGAAATGAACGACACAAAATGATTGCGACGCTTTGCACGGGTATAACGCGTGCCGATAAATACGAAGAGAGGTCTGAACATGTCGGGGCTTGTTCGAGGGAAAAGAAGACGTCCTTGTGGCGGGGCCTGATAAGCAGCTTTACACTCAGACCACAGCCGCCACCATGGGTTCGCCATGTCGACATTAGATGAAGCAGATCGCCGCGAATACTACCGTATCGATGATGTGATCGCACTGGAAATAACCCCGCTGTCGGCACCTCAAGCCGCGAGCACTGAAGTGTTGCAGGATGCTTCGCCTTTATTCAATTTACTCAGTGAGTTACACCTGAGTGAATTCGAGTCGCAGCACCTGCTGCGCCAGATCAGCGAACGCGACCGCACCCTCTCCAGTTACCTCAAAACCCTGAACAAACGGGTTGACCTGCTTAGCCAGGTGGTCGCGCAGACCGTACTGGGCAAGATCGGCGAACTGCAACCGGTCAAGCTTTCCGAAGGTGGTATCGAGTTCCAGCATGCAAACGCCTATTCACCGGGTACCCACCTCTCAATCAAACTGGTGTTGATGCCGCAAGCGTTGGGGCTGCTGTTGCGCGCCAAGGTCACGCATTGCACCCCGCGCAGCGGCCAATTCGAGATAGGCACCGAGTTCGAAGCCATCACCGACGCACAGCGCCAGTTGCTGGCCCGTTACATATTGCAGAAACAGGCTCAGGCACGCCGTCTGGCCCGAGAACAAAACGAAGCAGCCGAAGAAGAGTAAGCGCGTCCCAACGCTGTGAATTGTGTATTAAGGAGCAATTGTGACCCTGATTTATGGCCATCGCGGCGCCAAAGGCGAAGCACCCGAAAACACCCTCGCCAGCTTTGAGCAATGCCTCAAGCACGGCGTGCGCCGCTGCGAACTCGACCTGCACCTGTCCAAGGACGGTGAGCTGATGGTGATCCACGACCCGACGCTCAAGCGCACTACCGACCGACGCGGCAAGGTGATCGAACACACCGCAGCGGACCTGGCGACCTATGACGCACGCAAAGGCGGCCCTGGCTGGGTGCATCCGTGTCCGATTCCACGACTCGAAGAACTGTTTGAAAAATGCGACTTCGAACACTGGCAGCTGGAAGTCAAAAGCGCGTCACGCACGCGAGCGGCGACCACCGTACTGGCGATTCGCGACATGGCCCAGCGCCACGGCCTGATGGATAAAGTCACCGTGACCTCAAGTTCCCGTGAAGTGCTCAGGGCTGCTATCGAGCTGACACCGGACTTGTCCCGCGGACTGGTTGCAGAGTACGCCTGGCTCGACCCGTTGAAGGTCGCGCAAAACTATGGCTGCGAGATGCTGGCATTGAACTGGACACTCTGCACCCCGGAGCGCCTGGAAAAAGCCCAGCGTCAGGGTTTGCATGTGTCGGTATGGACAGTCAACGAGCCTGCATTGATGCGCAGACTCGCTGATTTCGGCGTAGATAGCCTGATTACAGACTTTCCCGGTTTGGCCACTGCCACCCTCGGGAATGGCTAAAATCGGTCTCCCCGGCCGGCTCAGGCCACCGGCCGGAGCCGCTTAAAAAAGCCGGTTAAGGCCGTCGTAAGCCGCTACCCGATAGGCTTCAGCCATGGTCGGGTAGTTAAACGTGGTATTGACGAAGTACTTCAGGGTATTGAGCTCGCCCGGCTGATTCATGATCGCCTGACCGATGTGCACGATCTCCGATGCCTGATAGCCGAAGCAATGTACGCCCAGTACTTGCAAGGTTTCGCGGTGGAACAGGATTTTCAGCATGCCTTGCGGCTCGCCTGCAATCTGCGCACGCGCCATGCCCTTGAAGAACGCCTTGCCCACTTCGTAAGGCACTTTAGCCTGGGTCAGCTCTTGCTCGTTCTTGCCGATCGAGCTGATCTCCGGAATGGTGTAAATGCCGGTCGGCACGTCATTCACGAAACGCCAGCTGCCATTGTCCACGATGCTGCCCGCAGCCGAGCGGCCCTGGTCGTGCGCCGCACTGGCCAGGCTCGGCCAGCCAATCACATCGCCTGCCGCGTAGATGTTGGGCACCACAGTGCGGTAGTTCTCATCCACGCTGATCTGGCCGCGACCATTGGGTTTGATGCCAATGTTCTCCAGCCCCAGCTGATCAGTGTTGCCAGTACGGCCGTTGCACCAGAGCAAGGCATCGGCCTTGATCTTCTTGCCCGACTTGAGGTGCAGGATCACGCCATTCTCGACGCCTTCAACACGCTCGTACTCTTCGTTGTGACGCACGGTGATGTTGTTGTTGCTGAAGTGGTAGCTCAGCGCCTGCGAGATCTCGGAATCAAGGAAGCTCAGCAGTTGCTCGCGGTTATCCACCAGCTCAACCAGTACGCCCAGACCACTGAAGATCGACGCGTATTCACAACCGATCACGCCAGCACCGTAGACGATCAGCTTGCGCGGGGTGTGACCCAGGCTGAGGATGGTGTCGCTGTCGTAGATGCGCGAGTGGGTGAAATCGATATCGGCCGGGCGATATGGGCGCGAACCGGTAGCAATGATGATCTGCTTGGCCATCAGCGTTTCAACTACACCATTGGCGCAGACCACTTCAATGGTTTGCTCGTCGGTAAAACTGCCAGTGCCGAAGAACAGGTCCACACGGTTACGGGCGTAGTAACCGGTGCGAGAGGTCACTTGCTTGGAAATCACCTTCTCGGCGCTTTTCAGCACATCCGGGAAGGAAAACCAGCGAGGTTCACCGATCGCCCGAAACATCGGGTTGGTGTTGAACTGCATGATCTGCCGGACCGAGTGACGCAACGCCTTGGACGGGATGGTGCCCAAGTGTGTGCAGTTGCCGCCGACCTGACGCCGGCTGTCGACCATCGCCACCTTGCGCCCTGCTTTAGCGGCGTTCATTGCCGCACCTTCTCCTGCCGGGCCGGAACCCAGTACCACTACGTCGTAGTTGTAGACAGCCATGCGTACTCCTCAGAACGGGCCGCGGCGCATTTTCAGGCGCCTGCGGCTAAATCATGACGCGGCCGGCGCCATGAAGGATCAAAACGTGGGGCACAGTCTATAGAAGCCTGAACGCGGCGAACATTAACCCTTGGTCTCGTCGTAGGCTAATTTTGTGTTCACTACATCGAGAAGTGGCCTTAACTCTCTTCAAGGTACAGAAACGGGCTGCGTGAAATGTAAACGCCGCAGGCCCCTTTGCCTTGATCGCAGTCCCGCGCCACTGGTCCCATTTATTCATTCAGAGAGCCCCCTCATGCGCCCGCTATTGATCGCTCTGTTGTTGATGAACAGCATTAACTGCTTGGCAGACGAGACAAAACCGATCAAGGAGGCGAATTTTCCCACCCAGCTTCAAGATGGTTCTCAAACCCTGCAACGCAAAGGTCAAATCGTGCTGACCTACCTGTGGGCCGACATCTACGCTGCAACACTGTTTACGCCTGCCAACCTCAGCCCCCAACGCGCCTATGAACAGCTGCGTGACGTGCGCCTTGAACTGTTTTATTTGCGCGACCTTGATCACAGCGACATCACCACGGCCTCTGCTGCCATTCTCAAGCGCCAACACTCCCCTGCCACACTCAGCGCCCTCGACCCGGGATTAAAGAAACTGCAAGGCAGCTTCGCCAATATCCAACGCGGTGACCGCTATGCACTGGATTACGACCCCGTTCGGGGCCTGAACCTTGAACGCAATGGCCAGGTCATCTTCAACACCAAAGACAGGGCGCTTGCCAAAGCGTACCTGGGCATTTGGCTCGCCCCTGAAGGGTTGCCCGAAACACTGCGCCAAACACTCCTGGCACAAACCCCGTGAACAATCGGTAGTCACATCATTAGTTGCCTACACATTTTGATACACATATGGTTACAAAACTGTTTTGCTGACCGGCGCAGCCCCGGAACAGGCAGTGTGGACGACTAAAAACATGGATACGCATAAAACAGATAACAGCGGGTGATTTCTGATGGCCTCCAGTGCAGGTAAAGGCAAGGCGATTTTTCGCGTTGTCAGCGGTAACTTCCTCGAAATGTTCGATTTCATGGTCTTTGGCTTTTATGCCACGGCCATTGCCAACACATTCTTTCCAAGCAATAGCGCCTTCGCCTCCTTGATGCTCGCGCTGGCCACGTTCGGCGCTGGCTTCTTGATGCGCCCGCTGGGTGCGATCTTCCTCGGCGCCTACATTGACCGCCATGGCCGACGCAAAGGCCTGATCATCACCCTCGCCCTGATGGCCATGGGTACAGTGCTGATTGCCTGTGTACCGGGTTACGCCACGCTGGGCGTAGCTGCACCGCTGCTGGTGCTGTTGGGCCGCCTGTTACAAGGGTTCTCCGCAGGTGTAGAGCTGGGTGGCGTCTCGGTGTACTTGTCAGAAATTGCCACACCGGGCCGCAAAGGCTTTTTTGTCAGCTGGCAGTCCGCCAGCCAGCAAGCCGCCGTGGTCTTTGCCGGGTTGCTTGGTGTCGGCTTGAATCACTGGCTTAGCCCACAAGACATGGGCGAATGGGGCTGGCGTATTCCATTTTTGCTGGGCTGCCTGATTGTGCCGGTGATCTTTGTCATTCGCCGCTCAATGGAAGAAACGCCAGAATTTGAAGCCCGCGAACATCGCCCAACCCTGCGGGAAATCATTCGTTCAATCAGTCAGAACTTTGGACTGGTACTGGGCGGTATGGCGCTGGTGGTGATGACCACTGTGTCGTTTTACCTGATCACGGCCTACACCCCGACCTTCGGGAAAGCAGAGCTGAATCTGTCAGATTTTGATGCGCTGTTGGTGACGGTCTGTATCGGTGCCTCCAACTTCTTCTGGCTACCGGTGATGGGCTCACTGTCTGACAAGATCGGGCGCAGACCCTTACTGCTGGGTGCGACCCTTCTCGCGATTCTGACCGCCTACCCATCGCTGTCATGGCTGGTGGCCAACCCGAGCTTCAGCCATTTGCTGATCGTCGAACTGTGGCTGTCGTTCCTGTACAGCTCGTACAACGGCGCGATGGTGGTGGCACTCACCGAAATCATGCCGGTGGAAGTACGAACCACTGGCTTCTCGCTGGCTTATAGCCTGGCGACCGCAACCTTCGGTGGGTTCACCCCGGCAGCGTGCACCTATTTGATCCACGTATTGGACAACAAGGCAGCCCCGGGCCTGTGGCTGACCGGGGCGGCGGTGCTTGGGCTGATTGCGACCGTTGTGCTGTTCCGCGGCAACACGCATGAACTGCGCACCGCTAAATCGGCTGTGGCGGGCAACGCGTGACACCTCTGTAAACGTTACAGAGCAGAGACAAAAACGCCCCGAACCAGTCGGGGCGTTTTCACTTGCAGCAGACGCTTAGCGCGGGAACGCTGGCGGGTTAACCCCGGCCATGTCTTCCATCACGCGCACTACCTGGCAGCTGTAACCGAACTCGTTGTCGTACCACACGTACAGCACAACGCGGTTGTCGTTGCAGATAGTGGCTTCGGCATCAACTACACCCGCATGACGCGAGCCAACGAAGTCAGTGGAAACCACTTCCTGCGAGCTGACAAAGTCGATCTGCTTGTGCAGCTCGGAGTGCAGCGCCATGTGACGCAGGTACTCGTTCATTTCTTCACGAGTGGCCGGCTTCTCAAGGTTCAGGTTGAGGATGGCCATTGACACGTTTGGCGTCGGCACACGGATCGCGTTACCGGTCAGCTTGCCAGCCAGCTCAGGCAGCGCCTTGGCGGCAGCCGTGGCAGCGCCGGTCTCGGTGATGACCATGTTCAGCGCAGCCGAACGGCCACGGCGGTCGCCCTTGTGGAAGTTGTCGATCAGGTTCTGGTCGTTGGTGTACGAGTGAACCGTTTCAACGTGACCGTTCACAATGCCGAACTTGTCATTCACAGCTTTAAGCACCGGCACAATGGCGTTGGTGGTGCAAGAAGCAGCCGAAATGATTTTGTCGTCAGCGGTGATTTCACCGTGGTTGATGCCGTGAACGATGTTCTTGAGTTTGCCTTTGCCAGGCGCCGTCAGGACCACGCGATCTACGCCAGGGCACGCCAGGTGCTGGCCGAGACCGTCGGCGTCACGCCATACACCGGTGTTGTCCACCAGCAATGCGTTTTGAATGCCGTACTGGGTGTAGTCCACCTCAGTCGGGTTCTTCGCGTAGATCACCTGAATCAGGTTACCGTTAGCGGTGATGGTGTTGTTTTCTTCGTCCACCACGATGGTGCCGTCGAACGGGCCATGCACCGAGTCACGACGCAACAGACTGGCACGCTTGACCAGATCATTATCGGCACCTTTGCGCACAACGATCGCACGCAAGCGCAGACCGTCGCCGCCGCCGGTTTTTTCGATCAGGATGCGCGCCAGCAGGCGGCCGATACGGCCAAAACCGTACAGCACGACGTCGGTGCCTTTACGGGCTTCGGCGTTTTGCTGACCTACCACATCGGCCAGCTCTTCACGCACGAACTGCTCGGCGGTACGGCCATTGCCTTCGGCCTTGAACTTGACGGCCAGCTTGCCCAGGTCTACCGAAGCAGCACCCAGCTTGAGTTCGCTCATCGCTTTGAGCAGCGGGAAAGTTTCGTGCACGGACAATTCGATGTCATCGGACTGGCGATGACGCGCAAAGCGGTGAGCTTTGAGAATCGCAATGACTGAACGGTTGATCAGGCTGCGGCCATAGATCGAGCTCACCACGTTGTTATTGCGGTAGAGCTGACCAATCAGCGGAATCATCGCTTCTGCGAGTGCTTCACGGTCGATCCATTCACCAAGACACTGGTCGGGCTTCTGAGTCACGGGAACCTTCCACATGTAGGGGCTGAAAAAAGGGGCTACATTATGCCGCCGGCTCTGGCCATGGGCAATGTGCGCCTGTCATGAGGCTTGACTGAAACGATTAAGCCTCAATATTTACAGGTGAAAAAAATCGCTATCCGCGTTTTTCCCGTGCGTTTTAGGGGCGTGGCAAGGGGTCACGGGCTGCATTTTGCTGTTTACCCGAAGGATTTGCCGCGCCACTTAAGACGACAACTGACAGCCAGCCCCCAGGCCCGTTACAATCGACCTCTTTGCCGCAACGCTTGGAGCTCAACCTTCCGTGCCCGTCCTGCGACTACCCAAACTTCCTGCTACGGCAGGCAAACAGCACTGGGGCAACCTGCCCGGTGCCGCCCTGAGCCTCGCAATTGCCGAGGCGGCCAGCGCCGCCAAGCGCTTCACCCTGCTTCTGACCGCAGACAGCCAAAGCGCCGAGCGCCTTGAGCAAGAATTGAGGTTCTTTGCGCCCGAACTGCCGGTCTTGCACTTCCCGGACTGGGAAACCCTGCCCTACGACCTGTTCTCGCCGCATCAGGACATCATTTCCCAGCGCATCGCCAGCCTTTACCGCTTGCCGGAGCTGGATCATGGCGTTTTGGTAGTGCCGATCACCACTGCCCTACACCGCCTGGCGCCGACCAAGTTTCTACTCGGCAGCAGCCTGGTGCTGGACATTGGCCAAAAGCTGGATGTCGAGCAGATGCGTACCCGCCTGGAGGCCAGCGGCTATCGCTGTGTCGATACGGTTTACGAGCACGGGGAGTTCGCCGTACGCGGCGCACTGATCGACTTGTTTCCCATGGGCAGCAAGCTGCCTTACAGGATCGACCTGTTCGACGACGAAATCGAAACCTTGCGCACCTTCGATCCAGAGAATCAGCGCTCCATCGACAAGGTCGATTCGGTTCGCTTGCTTCCCGCACGGGAGTTCCCCCTGCAGAAGGATGCCGTGACGCGTTTCAAAGCACGGTTCCGCGAACGTTTCGACGTCGACTTCCGACGCTGCCCTATCTTTCAGGATTTAAGCAGCGGGATTACACCAGCTGGTATCGAGTACTACCTGCCGCTGTTCTTCGATGAAACCTCCACCCTGTTCGATTACCTGCCCGGCGACACTCAGGTGTTTTCGCTGCCCGGTATCGAACAAGCCGCCGAGAACTTCTGGTCCGACGTGCGCAACCGCTACGAAGAGCGTCGGGTTGATCCTTCCCGTCCTTTATTGCCGCCGGCCGAACTGTTCCTGCCGGTCGAAGACTGCTTTGCCCGCCTGAAGAGCTGGCCGCGGGTGGTCGCCAGTCAGGATGATCTGGACACCGGCAGCAGCCGCGAACGCTTCCCGGCGCAGCCATTGCCCAATCTTGCCATCGAGGCCAAGGCCAATCAGCCGCTGGCAGCCCTCTCCGGGTTTCTTGAACAATTTGAAGGCCGCGTGCTGTTCACGGCCGAGTCCGCCGGTCGCCGCGAAGTGTTGCTGGAGCTGCTCGAGCGATTGAAGCTGCGCCCCAAAACCGTCGACAGTTGGCCGGACTTCGTGTCCAGCAAACACCGTCTGGCAATCACTATTGCCCCGCTCGATGAAGGCTTGTTGCTGGACGATCCGGCACTGGCCCTGATTGCCGAGAGCCCGCTGTTCGGCCAGCGGGTGATGCAGCGTCGCCGCCGTGAAAAACGCGCCGATGCCAACAACGACGCCGTCATCAAAAACCTGACCGAGCTGCGCGAAGGCGCGCCAGTGGTTCACATCGACCATGGCGTAGGCCGCTATCAAGGCTTGGCGACGCTTGAAGTCGACAATCAGGTGGCCGAATTCCTGACCCTCGAGTACGCCGAAGGCGCCAAACTTTATGTGCCCGTGGCCAACCTGCACCTGATCGCACGCTACACCGGCAGTGATGACGAGCTGGCGCCACTGCACCGACTGGGCTCCGAAACCTGGCAAAAAGCCAAACGCAAAGCGGCCGAACAAGTTCGTGACGTGGCCGCCGAGCTGCTCGACATTTATGCCCGTCGCGCCGCCCGCGAAGGCTATGCGTTCGACGATCCGAAAGCCGACTACGCAACCTTCAGCGCGGGTTTCCCGTTTGAAGAGACGCCCGATCAGCAGACGGCCATTGAAGCGGTACGCGCTGACATGCTCGCGCCCAAGCCCATGGACCGGCTGGTGTGTGGCGACGTGGGCTTCGGCAAGACCGAAGTGGCCATGCGCGCGGCGTTTATCGCCGTACATGGCGGACGTCAGGTTGCCATTCTGGTCCCGACCACCCTGCTGGCGCAGCAACACTACAACAGCTTCCGCGACCGATTCGCCGACTGGCCGGTGCGGGTAGAAGTCATGAGCCGCTTCAAATCGGCAAAAGAGATCAATGCGGCCGTGGCCGATCTGGCCGAGGGCAAGATCGACATCGTGATCGGCACCCACAAATTGCTGCAAGACGACGTCAAAATCAAAAACCTCGGGCTGGTCATCATTGACGAAGAACACCGGTTCGGCGTTCGTCAGAAAGAACAGCTCAAGGCCCTGCGCAGCGAAGTCGACATCCTGACCCTCACCGCCACGCCGATCCCGCGCACGCTGAACATGGCGGTTTCGGGCATGCGCGACTTGTCGATCATTGCCACACCGCCCGCCCGCCGGCTGTCGGTGCGCACGTTCGTCATGGAGCAAAACAACAGCACGGTCAAAGAAGCCCTGCTGCGTGAACTGCTGCGCGGCGGGCAGGTTTACTACCTGCACAACGATGTAAAGACCATCGAGAAATGTGCGACCGATCTGGCTGAACTCGTTCCCGAAGCCCGTATCGGCATCGGTCACGGCCAGATGCGCGAGCGTGAACTCGAACAAGTGATGAGCGACTTCTATCACAAACGTTTCAACGTACTGATCGCTTCGACCATCATCGAGACTGGCATCGACGTGCCCAGTGCGAACACAATCATCATCGAACGCGCCGACAAGTTCGGCCTGGCGCAATTGCACCAGTTGCGCGGCCGTGTGGGTCGCAGTCACCACCAGGCTTACGCATACCTGTTGACCCCGCCACGCCAGCAAATTACCGGGGACGCGCAAAAGCGCCTGGAGGCCATCGCCAATACCCAGGACCTGGGTGCCGGCTTTGTACTGGCCACCAACGACCTGGAAATCCGGGGCGCCGGTGAGCTGTTGGGCGACGGTCAAAGCGGGCAGATCCAGGCCGTGGGTTTCACCCTGTACATGGAAATGCTCGAACGCGCCGTCAAATCGATCCGCAAGGGCGAACAACCGAACCTCGACCAGCCGTTGGGCGGTGGCCCGGAGATCAACCTGCGCGTGCCAGCGCTGATTCCCGAGTCGTACCTGCCAGATGTGCATGCGCGGCTGATCCTGTACAAGCGCATCGCTTCAGCGACCGACGAAGAGGGCTTGAAGGACTTGCAGGTCGAGATGATCGACCGCTTCGGACTGCTCCCGGAACCGACCAAAAATCTGGTGCGCATTACCTTGCTCAAGCTGCACGCCGAGCAACTGGGTATCAAAAAAGTGGATGCCGGGCCGCAAGGCGGGCGCATTGAGTTTGCCGCCGACACGCCGGTCGATCCGCTGGTACTGATCAAACTGATTCAGGGCCAACCCAATCGCTACAAGTTTGAAGGCGCGACGCTGTTCAAGTTCATGGTGCCCATGGAACGCCCGGATGAACGCTTCAACACCATCGAGGCGCTATTTGAGCGCCTGACACCGAAGCCTTCTTGATGGGGCCCGCACAATGAAGTCCACATGCCCCTGAACTCGACACCCCGACTGACCAAACCGCTGGCGCCAACCTGGGTCAGTCGGTTTAAAGAGCAAACCCTTGAGCGTGGCCGTCGCTACGCCCGGGAAAATCGCGTCAGAATCGCCCAGATCGGTGACAGCCTGATCACGTCCAGCTGTCAGGGCTCAGGCGAAAACCCTTACCGCCAGACCATCGAATTGCGCGAGTCTGCCAAAGGCTCGTTGCTGCTGGTGAGCGCGAATTGCACCTGCCCTGTGCGCACCAACTGCAAGCACACAGCGGCCGTACTACTGAAGATTGAAGACACTTTGAACTACCCTGCTGCTGCCCAGGACGCCGAGCTTCTGGAAAAACTGCAAGCCGTGCTCGACTCGCGTCGCCCTGCCAACCTGCCCGAACAACTGATAGACGACGTGCAACCGGTGCCGCGCTTATGGCTGGCCAGTGCTGAGTTCAGTGCGTTCGAGCCGCGCAACGGCAAAATGCAGCGTTACATCCAGCACCGTGCCGCACTGTCTTTCAAATACCTGGAACAGTACGTTTCGGGACAGAAAAACGCCGACGTGCTGATTCGCCAGGATGACCACGTCCTGCGCATCAAGCGTCACCCGGAAACAGAACACGCCTGCCGCGAGCAACTGCGCACCCTCGGCTTCAAAATCGCTACCCGCCAGAGCAAAGCCCTGCCTGAAAGCGCCGGTGAACTGTTTGAACTGGTCAACGACAGTGCCTGGCTGAACTTCACCCTCAATCAGATGAACAGCTTGCGTGACAAGGGCTGGGAGTTACAGATTGACGAGCATTTCGGCTTTGACTTGAGCCCTGTCGAAGACTGGTATGCCAACGTCGACGAAGCGCCGGAACGTGACTGGTTCGACCTGGAACTGGGGATTATCGTCAATGGCCAGCGCCTGAGCCTGCTACCGATCCTGCTGAACCTGATGCGCTCGCACACCGAGATTCTCAGTCCGGAAAAACTGGCCAAACGCCGAGATGACGAACTGATTCTGGTGAACATCCCGGCCATTCCCAACAGCACACAAGTACCGCTGCAAGTCGCCCTGCCCTACGGACGTCTGAAGCCCGTGCTGGCCACGTTGGGTGAGTTTTACCTGGGCGAACCGGGCACCACAACGTTGCGCATCAAAAGCGCAGACGCGCCACGGCTCAATGCACTGGACGCTCTACCGCTGCGCTGGGAGGGCGGCGAACAGATTCGCGGGTTCGCTCAGCGTTTGCGCGACATCAAGGATTTCAGCGTGGAGCCACCACAGGGGCTCAATGCCACCTTGCGCCCCTACCAACTGGAAGGCCTGAGCTGGATGCAGTCGCTACGCCAGCTTGAGGTGGGCGGGATTCTTGCGGATGACATGGGACTGGGTAAAACCTTGCAAACCCTAGCGCATATTCTGTGTGAAAAACACGCAGGAAGACTGGACCGTCCGGCCATGGTGGTGATGCCCACCAGCCTGATCCCGAACTGGATGGACGAAGCCACGCACTTCACACCTCAGCTCAAGGTGCTGGCGCTGTATGGGGCCAGCCGCAAAAAACACTACGAACACCTCAACGAATACGACCTGATCCTGACCACCTATGCGTTGTTGCCCAAAGACATTGACCTGTTGGCCAAGGTGCCGCTGCACATCCTGATCCTCGACGAAGCGCAGTACATCAAAAACCCGAACAGCAAGGCTTCCCAGGCCGCGCGCGAACTGGTGGCCCGGCAACGTCTGTGCCTGAGTGGCACGCCACTGGAAAACCATCTTGGGGAGCTGTGGGCGCTGTTTCACTTTTTGCTGCCCGGCTGGTTGGGGGATGTCAAAGCCTTCAATCGCGACTATCGGGTGCCGATCGAGCGCCAGGGCAACGATGAGCGCTTGCAACACTTGAACGCACGCATCAAACCGTTTCTGCTGCGCCGCACCAAAGAGCAGGTCGCCACCGAGCTGCCGCCCAAGACCGAGATCATCCAGTGGGTTGATCTGAACGAGGCGCAGCGGGATGTATACGAAACCATGCGCCTGGCGATGGACAAGAAAGTGCGCGATGAAATCACCCGCAAAGGGGTCGGGCGCAGCCAGATCATCATTCTTGAAGCGCTGCTCAAGCTGCGTCAGGTGTGCTGCGACTTGCGGCTTGTGAGTGATAACCCGCCGAAAAAAGGCAGTACGTCGGGCAAGCTCGACAGCTTGATGGTGATGCTTGACGCGTTGTTCGCAGAGGGCCGGCGCATTCTTCTGTTTTCGCAATTCACCTCGATGCTCGGGCTGATCGAAGCGGAATTGAAGAAGCGCAACATTGCCTATGCCCTGCTCACCGGTCAAACGCGGGACCGACGTACCCCCGTCAAAGACTTTCAGAGCGGCAAACTGCAGATTTTCCTGATCAGCCTCAAGGCCGGAGGCGTGGGCTTGAACCTGACCGAAGCGGACACCGTGATTCATTACGACCCGTGGTGGAACCCGGCGGCCGAGAACCAGGCCACCGACCGCGCCTATCGCATCGGGCAAGAAAAACCGGTGTTTGTGTACAAGATGATTGCCCGCGGTACCGTAGAAGAGAAAATCCAGCACTTGCAGCAGGAAAAATCGGATTTGGCCGCAGGCGTTTTGGACGGCCGTATTGCGGGAGACTGGAAGTTGCAGGACGACGATATCGAAGCCCTGTTCGCGCCCCTGCCACCCAAAAACGAAAAGCGTTAAGCCCAACCCCAACCCTGTAGCCGCTGACAAACAGCGCGAAGCTCCGTCTGGCGGCTACAACGGTGAAAGAGATTACCCTGCCAGCACACGTGCCAGCGTCGCTTTGACCTTACCCATGCCGTCGTGCAGGGCCTGTTCGATTTCGGCCATGGTAATAATCGCCGTGGACTTGCCCGCTGCCGGGTTTACGACCAACGCCAGGCAGGCGTATTCGAGTTCCAGCTCACGGGCCAGTGCCGCCTCTGGCATGCCGGTCATGCCGACAATGTCACAGCCGTCACGCTCAAGCCGGGCAATTTCGGCCACTGTCTCAAGACGCGGCCCTTGGGTTGCTGCATACACACCATGAGAACTGTAGGAACAACCCTCGGCAGCCAGTGCGTCAATCAAGTGCTCACGCAGGGATTGCGTGTAGGGATAGCTGAAGTCAATGTGCGTCACATGCTCCAGATCACCCGCAAAAAACGTGTGTTCACGACCGCTGGTGTAATCAATCACTTGGTGGGGTACGCAAAAATGCCCGGTGCCCATGGCCATATGGATCCCGCCTACGGCATTAACAGCCAAAATGGCCTGCGCACCGGCCTGTTTCAACGCCCAGATGTTTGCACGGTAGTTCACCTGATGGGGCGGGACCCGATGCGGGTGGCCGTGGCGCGCCAGAAACATCACTTCACGTCCCGCTAATTCGCCGATCTGAATGTCGGCTGACGTCGGGCCATACGGGGTATCCAGCGCCAATGAGCGCGTAATGGTCAACCCTTCAAGCTGGGTCAGGCCTGTGCCACCAATAATTGCGTAAACCGTCATCAACGCGATCCTTTAATCAATCAACTGAGCATCTTTGAGCGCACCAATCGCCACCTGCCAACGCGGGTCCTGGCGGTAGTCCGTGCTGGCGAAGGCCTGACTGCGCATGCGTGCAATGCGGGCCGAAGGCGTGACCTTCAGGCGCTGAGCCGCCGTGAGGGCCAATTCAGCCGCAGCCCGGTCATTGCATACCAACCCCATGTCACAGCCAGCCGACAAGGCGGCTTCGATCCGGCTGGCCGCATCCCCCACCACATGGGCACCGGCCATTGACAAGTCATCACTGAAAATGACGCCATCAAAGCCCAACTCGCCGCGCAGGATGTCTTGCAACCAGCGACGGGAAAAGCCCGCAGGCTGGCTGTCAACATTGGGATAGATCACATGAGCGGGCATGACCGCCGCCAACTGCCGGCTCAAACGTGCGAACGGCACCAGGTCGTGGCTGCGGATCTGTTCAAGGCTGCGCTCATCGACAGGAATGGCCACGTGGGAATCGGCTTCTGCCCACCCGTGCCCCGGGAAATGCTTACCCGTGGCGGCCATGCCAGCGTCGTTCATCCCACGGATGAAAGCGCCGGCCAAGGCTGCAGCGCGCTCTGGATCGCCCTCAAATGAGCGGCTGCCGACCACGGCGCTGCGTTGGTAATCCAGGTCCAGCACCGGCGCGAAGCTCAAATCCAGGCCAACGGCCAGGACTTCGGTAGCCATGATCCAGCCACACTGCTCGGCCAGGTACTCTGCATTGGGGTTATCCGCGATAGCGCGCATAGCGGGCAATCGGACGAACCCCTGGCGTAAGCGTTGAACCCGCCCGCCTTCCTGATCCACCGCCAGCAGCAGGTCGGGGCGAATGGCCCGAATCGAAGCACACAGCTCACGCACCTGACGCGGGTGCTCAATGTTACGCGCAAAAATAATCAGGCCGCCCACTTCAGGCTGGCGTAACAGGTGTCGGTCGTCGGCCGTCAGCCAAGTGCCGGCGACGTCCACCATCAAGGAGCCTTGCAAGGCAGAACTCATGGGTATTCCTTCAAAGAAAGTGCGCTTGCTTCCTGGTCCCGCACGCAGACAGCGGCGCGCGCGCCAGCAGTGTTGGCAGCAGCCGTAAAGAGGACACAGGGAAACAAGGCGGGAATGAGCATGGCGGCAAGCTTAGCGGAACTGCGCAGCCTCGCCCACCCGCGTCAGGTCAAACCTTGGGGCTGGCCTGAGAAGATTTGTTGCGCGGACGCATTTGCGCCGCCGCCATCGCCGGATCGAGCACGCCGCTTTCCGCACGCATGCCAGCGGCCAGAAAAGGCACCATCAAGCGCATGACTTGCTCAATCGAGGTGTTAACACCGAAGTCGGTTTCGGCAATTGCCCGCAGCGCCTTGATCCCGGACATGCTGAACGCAGCCGCACCCAGCATGAAGTGCACACGCCAAAACAGTTCAATCGGCGGGATTTGCGGCGCAGCCTCATTGACCAGCAGCATGTAGCGGCGAAAGACCTTGCCATACATGTCTTCAAGATAACGACGCAAATGCCCCTGACTCTGACTGAACGCCAAACCCAGCAAACGCATGAAAATGGACAGGTCGTTGCCGCTGCGCGGCTGAATCACCAGCGCTTGCTCCACCAACATTTCCAGCAACTCTTCGAGCTCGGGACGATTGTCCGGCTTGGCCTGACGCCGCTCCAGTTCACGATCGAGGTTGGCGCAGAAAGGCCCGAGGAAACGCGAAAAAACTGCCTGAATCAGCGCTTTCTTGGACCCGAAATGGTAATTCACAGCTGCCAGGTTAACCCCGGCCTTGCTGGTAATCAGCCGCAATGAAGTCTCGGCAAAACCTTTTTCCGCGAACAGCTGCTCGGCAGCATCAAGGATACGTTCAACGGTTTCCGACTGGGCCATGTCTACTCCGGCTGACAAACACTTAAACAGTTGTTTGAAACATACGTTTCAGTTTGTTAAAAGTCAAGGTGGGCATTCTTTTTGCGACCGGCCAGTCCCGCATTTAACCACAGCCTCGGACGACGTGGCCTGTGCTGATAAAGTAGCCGCCTCATTGCTCATCGACGACCGTCCAGCGGACGGTTAAAAATGGAGCATTGCCAATGAGCCTTCACTGTATATAATCCCAGTCACTGTATAAAAAGACAGAGCGATCAATATGCTAAAACTGACGCCACGCCAAGCTGAGATCCTGGCCTTTATCAAACGCTGCCTGGATGACAACGGATACCCGCCCACCCGTGCCGAAATTGCACAGGAGCTGGGCTTCAAGTCGCCCAATGCCGCCGAGGAACACCTCAAGGCCCTGGCCCGCAAGGGCGCCATCGAAATGACGCCGGGGGCCTCACGGGGCATACGGATTCCCGGTTTCGAGGCCAGCGCCGACGAGTCCACCCTGCCCATCATCGGTCGAGTGGCGGCTGGCGCTCCCATACTGGCGCAGGAACACGTTGAAGAATCCTGCAACATCAACCCGACCTTCTTCCATCCGCGGGCCGACTACTTATTGCGCGTCCAGGGCATGAGTATGAAGGACGTTGGCATCTTTGATGGCGACCTGCTTGCTGTTCACACGTGCCGCGAGGCCAGAAACGGGCAAATTGTGGTTGCACGTATTGATGACGAAGTAACGGTCAAGCGATTCAAGCGAGAAGGCAGCAAGGTCTGGCTGATCGCCGAAAACCCCGATTTCGCGCCCATTGAGGTCAACCTCAAAGAGCAGGAGCTGGTTATCGAAGGCCTGAGTGTCGGCGTTATTCGCCGTTAATAAGGAGGCGTCATGCAGTTCCCGCACACATCGCTACCCGCACAACTCCCTTTATTCGAGGCATTCATGGCTCAACCCATACCAGCCACGATCAAGACCGTGCTTGATTCACCCTGGCGCGCAGAACCTGAAGTTTTCAGTGAACTGTCGCTACGCGGCGCTGCCGAGAACTGCTTGAGCCTGCTGGCCCCCATGCTTCGCGAACTCAGCGAGCAACAAGATGAGCGCTGGCTGACACTGATCGCACCACCGGCCAGCCTGACACAAACCTGGCTGCGTGATGCCGGACTGAACCGCGAACGCATCTTGCTGCTCCAACCCAACGGCAACAAGAGCGCCTTGCAATTGACTTGCGAAGCGCTGCGCCTGGGCCGTAGCCACACGGTGGTGAGCTGGATAAACCCGCTCAATAGCACGGCTCGCCAACAATTGATCGGCTCAGCGCTGATGGGTCAAGGGCAAAGCCTGAATATTCGATTGGGCTAACCAGACGCGAGCAGCACGGGGCTTCTACAGGACACAGAAGCCAGCCGTTTAGAGGTTCAACCAGAAACACTTAGTGAAGGATGCGCGGTCCTTCATCCTCTTTTTCCAGCTCGCCCTCGGCCAGCCGCCCCGCCATTTGCACACCAACACTCAACATGGCTTTTGCCACTTCAACATGCTGCCCCTGAAGAAAGGCCTTGGCATCTTCGGAGAAGTTCAGCGTCACCAAAGACCCCTCGTCCTCAGCCCGGCGCAACTCGATACGGCCGTCAGGCAATTCGACAATTTCTAGAAAGGACGTTGGCATAAAAGTTGGTTCTCCACGAAAGCGCGGGATTATATCAGTCATCCTTCAGAAATTTGCCACGTTCTATGACGCTTTAATGACGTCCTGATGAATGACCGTACAGTTTCGAACCCGACTTTTAGCACTCATTGAGTCCATCGCGAAAGCGTATGGCCATTTTCTTAAGGTTTTGACGCCATTCTTCCAGGGTGTCGCGACTGAGCGTTTCCGGCCCGTCGCCTTCCACACTGACAACTTCAATCAAGGGTTGAAACACATCGGCCTTGATCTTTTTAGGCGCCTGCAACGGTTGATACAGGGCTGCATGCGCTGCCACCAATTGCGCCAGCCAAGTGCCCGGCGATCTTGCCAGCTCAACCATCTCCGCAAGCTCTGGAATAGCTTTAGCGTCCAGCACCTCTTGAGTTAGCAACAACTCCACACGATTGGCATGGGCCTGCGGCAATCGATAGAAACCTGCAATTTCATGACATAAACCTAGCAACGCGCCATACAAGTGAAATACCGCTGATTCGCGCTCTGCCTGCAGCAATGCCTGCGCGTTCATGGCCCCACCTTGCAGTGCTTTGTTCATGGTTTCCAGCGCCAGGCCCGCAAAATAGATTTTCTGATTGGTGCGGGTATAGAGTTCGTGAGCCATAAAGGCACTCCACAGCAAAAGGATGAGGGCAGGCTGAGCAGTCTCCGGGAAATGAGGTGACAGGCGCAAGAGGGTGGCGCTATGAATGCGCCGCGCCAGGCGCGCCGACCACGAAGTCGTCGTGAGAACGCATCAGCCACCTTACCTACCGTAGACCTCAACCCCTGAGCCAAAAAAAAACCGCGCGAGGCATGATGCCATCGCGCGGTTTTTCAGTCGTTCAGCAACTTATCACGCGTCTTTTTCTTTGCGCTTGTCTTCAACCTTCCAGCTGGAGCCGTCGTAAAACGCACGCCAGCCTGTCGGCTTGCCGTCCACCTCAGTTTGCACGTACTGCTCTTTGGTTTTACGGCTGTAGCGGATCACAGCAGGTCGACCATCGGGGTCTTTCTTCGGCGCTTCGCACAAGAAGTGATACTTCGGATCGATCTCATCCTTGTGCGGGATGATTTCAATCACCAGCGGCGCACGGGTCTCACGGTTTTTCGGGAACTGGCTGGCTGCCAGGAACAACCCCGAAGCACCATCACGCAGAATGTAGGTGTCGTTGACCTTCTCGCACTTTAGCTCCGGCATTTTCACCGGGTCCATTTTCGGCGGCGCCGCTTCACCGCTTTTCAGCAGCTTGCGGGTGTTTTTGCACTGCGCATTGGTGCAGCCGAAGAACTTGCCGAAACGACCGGTCTTGAGCTGCATCTCGCTGCCACACTTGTCACATTCCAGGCTCGGGCCTTCATAGCCCTTGATGCGGTAGCTGCCCTCTTCGATTTCGTAGCCAGCGCAATCCGGGTTGTTACCACAGATGTGCAGCTTGTGCTTCTCATCCAGCAGGTAAGCATCCATTGCGGTACTGCAAATCGGGCAACGGTGCTTGCCCAGCAAAACACGCGACTCCGACTCGCCCTCATCGTCGGCTGCGATCTCATCGCCAGGGACCAAGTTCACGGTGGCCTTGCAACGCTCTTTCGGCGGCAGGCTATAACCCGAGCAACCGAGGAATACACCGGTCGATGCCGTACGGATCTGCATCGGACGCCCACATTCCTTGCACGGAATGTCGGTCATCACCGGCTGGTTGGCACGCATGCCACTGTCCGGGTCAGCCGCCACCTCAAGTTTCTTCTTGAAGCTGCCGTAGAACTCGTCCAGCACGTTCTTCCAGTCGCGCTCACCCTGAGCCACGTCATCGAGGTTTTCTTCCATGCCGGCGGTGAAGCCGTAGTCCATCAGGTCAGAGAAACTCTCGGACAAACGCTCGGTAACGATATCGCCCATTTTTTCGGAGTAAAAACGGCGATTGTGCAAGGCCACATAGCCGCGATCCTGAATGGTCGAAATGATTGCCGCATAGGTCGATGGACGACCAATGCCACGTTTTTCCATCTCTTTGACCAGGCTGGCTTCGGAGTAGCGGGCCGGGGGCTTGGTGAAATGCTGGGTAGGATCGAGATTGATCAGCTTCAGCACGTCACCCTGAGCCATGTCAGGCAACACATCGTCGTCGCCCGGCTTGGCAATTTGCGGCATGACACGGGTGTAACCGTCAAACTTCAGGATGCGACCTTTGGCACGCAACTCAAAATCACCGGCCGCCACGCTCACGGTAGTAGACAGGTATTTGGCCGGCAGCATTTGGCACGCCACAAACTGGCGCCAGATCAGCTCGTAAAGGCGCTCAGCGTCCCGCTCCATGCCTGACAGCTTGCTCGGGTGCATGTTCACGTCAGAAGGACGAATCGCTTCGTGAGCCTCTTGTGCGCCTTCCTTGCTGCTGTACACGTTAGGGGCTGGCGGCAGATAGGACGCGCCGAACTCACCTTCAATGTAGGTGCGGGCCATTTCAACCGCATCCGCCGACAGGTTGGTGGAGTCGGTACGCATATACGTGATGTAGCCCGCTTCGTACAAGCGCTGGGCCATCATCATGGTTTTCTTCACCCCGAAGCCCAGGCGATTGCTCGCGGCCTGTTGCAGGGTGGAGGTAATGAACGGTGCCGACGGCTTGCTGCTGGTCGGTTTGTCTTCACGCTTGGCGATGGTGTAGCTGGACGCCTTGAGCTTCTCCAGCGCGGCCATGGCCTGGGCTTCGTTCAGCGGTTTGAAGGCCTCGCCTTTTTCGCGGGCCACATCGAAGCGCACTTTTGCGCCTTTGGCCGTGCCAAGGTCCGCATGAACTTCCCAGTATTCTTCAGGGTTGAATGCCCGAATTTCGCGCTCACGCTCGACTACCAGCTTCACGGCCACCGATTGCACACGACCTGCCGACAAGCCACGGGCAATTTTTGCCCACAGCAACGGCGAAACCATATAGCCCACCACGCGATCGAGAAAACGGCGCGCTTGCTGGGCGTTGACACGGTTGATGTCGAGTTCGCCCGGTTTGGAGAACGCTTCCTGAATAGCCTTTTTGGTGATCTCGTTGAACACCACGCGCTTGTAGCGACTGTCATCACCACCGATGGCTTCGCGCAGGTGCCATGCAATGGCCTCCCCCTCGCGATCCAAGTCGGTTGCGAGATAGATGGTGTCAGCATCCTTGGCGAGCCGGCGCAGCTCCTCGATGACCTTTTCCTTTCCGGGAAGGATCTCGTACTTGGCTTTCCAGCCGTGCTCCGGATCGACGCCCATGCGTGAGATCAGCTGCTTTTGAGCTTTCTCTTTCGGCGACAAAGCCGGCGCTTCGCCCGCCGCGGCCTTGCCACGCTTGGCAGCCGGTTCTTTGCTGGCGCTAGCCGAACCGCTGGTGGGCAGGTCTCGGATATGGCCGATACTCGACTTCACCACGTACTCGTTACCCAAGTACTTGTTGATGGTCTTGGCCTTAGCCGGGGATTCCACAATGACCAGCGATTTGCCCATGGATCAGAAAATTCCTGAATTCTAGAAGTGAAAGGCGGTTCGCGCCTGACGCGGCACCGCTATATATAGTGGCAACAAGGTGAGGTCAAGCGCAGGGTGCTGCGCGACGCCCACTTATGGCCGGGGAAAAAGACTGGGTTCGGCCTCAATCAGTGCAAAGCGCGGTACCTGCTCGCCATCCACTTCGACCGTTTCCAAAAACATGCTCAATGGGCGTACCCAAAAACCGAAATCCCCATACAGGGCTTGGTAAAACACCACTTCTTCTTCGGTTTCAGAATGGCGAGCCACATTGAATACCCGATAGTGTGGCCCTTTGTAATGTTGATAGAGGCCAGGTTGTAGCGGCATGTTGCAACACCTTTTTTACGGATAAAAAAATTAAAGCTCATAACGATTAAAAAGTCATAAAAACAAAAACCGGGGCACTTGGCCCCGGCTTCTGTCAACGCAACGCTTAGACGCGTTCGAAGACAGTTGCTATGCCCTGGCCAAGACCAATGCACATGGTGGACAACCCGAAGGTGCCGCCATTTTGTTTCATTACATTGAGCAAGGTGCCGGAGATACGCGCACCTGAGCATCCAAATGGATGACCCAGAGCGATGGCGCCGCCATGCAGGTTAACCTTCTCATTCATCTTGTCGAGCACTTTCAAATCTTTCAGCACTGGCAGAGCCTGTGCAGCGAATGCTTCATTGAGCTCGATGAAGTCAATATCAGCCATGCTCAAGCCCGCGCGCTTCAAGGCTTTTTGCGTCGCTGGAACCGGACCATAACCCATAATTGCCGGATCAACACCTGCAACGGCCATCGAACGAATCACCGCCAGCGGCTCCAGACCAAGGTCTTTTGCACGCTGAGCCGACATCACGATCATGCACGAAGCACCATCGGTGATTTGCGACGAGGTACCGGCGGTAACAGTGCCGCCCTTAGGGTTGAACGCAGGTTTCAACGCCGCCAGGCTTTCCATGGTTGTTTCCGGACGAATGGTCTCATCGTAGTCGAAGGTTTTCAGGAAGCCATTTTCGTCATATCCCTGCATCGGGATGATTTCGTCTTTGAACTTGCCTTCAATCGTCGCCTTGTGGGCCAACTGGTGCGAACGAACGCCGAAAGCATCCTGTTGTTCGCGAGTGATACCGTGCATCTTGCCCAGCATTTCAGCGGTCAGGCCCATCATGCCCGACGCCTTTGCCGCATACAGCGACATATGCGGGTTGGGATCGACACCATGCATCATGCTCACGTGACCCATGTGCTCGACGCCGCCCACCACAAATACGTCACCGTTACCGGTCATGATGGCTTGCGCAGCGGTGTGCAAAGCGCTCATGGATGAACCGCACAGGCGGCTCACGGTCTGGGCAGCCGAGGTGTGCGGGATCTGGGTCATCAACGACGCCATGCGCGCGATGTTCCAGCCTTGCTCCAGGGTCTGGTTAACACAGCCCCAAATCACATCTTCTACTTCGTTCGGATCAACCTTGCTGTTGCGCTCCAGCACTTTGCTGATCAGGTGCGCAGACATGTCTTCAGCACGGGTGTTGCGGTGCATGCCACCCTTGGAGCGGCCCATCGGGGTGCGACCGAAGTCTACAATCACCACGTCTCTAGGATTCAAGCTCATAATTTCACTCTCACTCTAATGGGGCGCTTAACCGAAGAAGCTCTGGCCGTTTTTGGCCATTTCACGCAGCTTCGCAGTCGGGTGGTACAGCGCGCCCAGTTCAGCGTACTGATCAGCCAGGGCCACGAACTCTGCAACACCGACCGAGTCGATGTAACGCAGGGCGCCGCCACGGAATGGAGGGAAACCGATACCGTACACCAGGCCCATGTCGGCCTCGGCTGCGGTTTCAACGATGCCGTCTTCCAGGCAACGCACGGTTTCAAGGCACAGCGGGATCATCATCCAGTTGATGATGTCTTCGTCGGTGACATCGCGCTGTTCATAAACGATCGGCTTGAGCACCTCAAGCACACTTGAGTCCACGATTTTCTTCTGCTTGCCGCGCTTGTCAGCCTCGTAAGCGTAGAAACCCTTACCGTTTTTCTGACCCAGGCGCTTGGCTTCGTACAGTGCATCAATCGCTGAACGACGGTCGTCTTTCATACGGTCCGGAAAACCTTCCGCCATCACGTCGCGACCATGGTGGCCAGTGTCGATGCCGACCACGTCCATCAGGTACGCCGGGCCCATTGGCCAGCCGAATTTTTCCATGACCTTGTCGATGCGCACGAAGTCGACGCCAGCGCTGACCAGCTTGGCGAAGCCGCCGAAGTACGGGAACAGCACACGGTTGACCAAAAAGCCCGGGCAGTCGTTAACGACGATCGGGTTTTTACCCATTTTCTTGGCGTAGGCAACCGTAGTGGCTACGGCCAGATCGCTGGATTTCTCGCCACGAATCACTTCAACCAACGGCATCATGTGCACCGGGTTAAAGAAGTGCATGCCGACGAAGTTTTCCGGACGCTTGAGGGCTTTTGCCAACAGGCTGATGGAAATGGTCGAGGTGTTCGACGCCAGAATGGCATCTTCCTTGACGTGATCTTCAACTTCAGCCAGCACCGCTTGTTTGACCTTCGGGTTTTCAACGACTGCTTCAACCACCAGGTCCACGTGACCGAAATCACCGTAGGACAGAGTAGGACGAATGCCATTGAGCACTTCAGCCATTTTGGCTGGCGTCATACGGCCTTTATCAACGCGGCCCACCAGCAACTTGGCGGCTTCCGCCAACCCTTGCTCGATGCCGTGCTCGTTGATGTCCTTCATCAGGATCGGCGTGCCCTTGGAGGCCGACTGATAGGCAATACCGCCGCCCATGATGCCTGCGCCCAGAACGGCAGCCTGCTTCACGTCTTTGGCGATCTTGTCGTGGATCTTGGCTTTTTTCTTCAGCTCCTGATCATTCAGGAACAACCCGATCAGGCATTGCGATGCTGAGGTTTTAGCCAGTTTTGCAAAACCTGCCGCTTCAACTTCCAGCGCTTTATCGCGACCGAAGTTCGCAGCCTTCTGGATAGTTTTAATCGCTTCAACCGGTGCCGGGTAGTTTGGACCGGCCTGACCGGCCACGAAACCTTTAGCGGTTTCGAATGCCATCATTTGCTCGATGGCGTTCAGCTTGAGCTTCTCAAGTTTTGGCTGACGCTTGGCCTTGTAGTCCAGCTCGCCGCTAATGGCACGCTTGATCAGGTCCAATGCTGCGGCGCCCAGCTTGTCGGCTGTCACTACAGCGTCAACGGCACCGACTTTCAAGGCATCTTCAGCACGGTTTTCTTTGCCGGACGCGATCCACTCAACAGCGTTGTCCACACCAATCAGGCGCGGCAAGCGAACAGTGCCGCCGAAGCCCGGGTAGATGCCGAGTTTGATTTCCGGCAGACCGATTTTTGCGCTGTCGGCCATCACACGGAAATCCGCCGCCAGGCACATTTCCAGACCACCGCCCAGTGCAATACCGTTGATGGCTGCTACGGTTGGAACATTGAGGTCTTCGAAGTCACTGAAGATCTTGTTGGCTTCGAGGTTGCCAGCAATCAGCTCGGCATCCGGCAACTTGAAGTTTTCGACGAATTCGGTGATGTCCGCGCCGACGATAAAGACGTCTTTGCCACTGGAAACAATAACGCCCTTGACCGAAGCATCTGCCTTGATCGCATCGACTGCCTGACGCAATTCGTTCAGGGTTAGACGGTTGAACTTGTTGACGGACTCACCCTTGAGGTCGAACTTCAGTTCGACGATGCCACTTTCAAGAGCCGTAACCGTGATGGCTTTACCTTCGTAAATCATCAACTGATCTCCAGGATATGGAAGCTGAACAGTACACGTCGGACGCTAGCGTCTGGCTGGCAATGACGACACCGTCAATGCTAACGCCAATCCACCAGGCACACCCGCCAACGCGATATTCGGGGTTATGCGAATGCTGCCTGTGTGGCAAACACTCGATTCATACGCCCGTTTGATTTGGGTGTCGACACCTTCACGGAAAAGCGTGCGCTTGTCAATTGTCCGAAACAACGATGACAAAACGACCTGTCAGTCAGTTCCTGGTCGCCTGCGAACGGCAGGCGCTGCTGTCACGCACGCAGGCTCGGGGCAGTTGCCGCCTGCTCAGGCAAGGGCTTTAAGCGTTTCGTCGATCGCCACCAACACCTGCGATTCGCCCTTCTCGCCCCAATACAGCGCAATCATTTGCTTGCCTGCTTCAACCTTGTAAACGTTCGCTGGCAACTTGCGAAACTGCGCCAGCAAGCGCTCGTCTGTACAGACTTCACGCCATTGATTGACCCAGATTCCCGGCGCAGATTGCCAATAACACCACACATCAGGGTCACTGCCGCGCCGCGGACGATGAAACTGCGCGCACGAGCCGGGCGGCTCGGGCTCCAGCCAATGCGGCCATTGCTGAGGCGTCAATTGCATGGCCAACCCCATACGACGCGCCTCCATACGCAGCGCCATACGCCCGCTTTGGCGACGCGAAGGACGCAGCCAGGCAAGCGGACTCAAAATCAGCGCCAGGATTGACACCACTATCCATACCGTCATATGTGTACTCTCACTGCCTTCAAATTAATGCATTGACCCTGACTTGAACCAAGGCTCTGCAAAAGGGCCATACTCATCGCCAATTACTGTTTACAGGAGCGCCTCACATGTCCACACCCAAACCCTACACGCACATTTTGGTTGCCGTAGACCTGACTGAAGAGTGCGACCCGGTGATTTACCGTGCCAGCGCCAGCGCTGAAGCCAACGGCGCGAAGCTGTCCCTGATCCACATCGTCGAACCCATGGCCATGGCCTTTGGGGGCGACGTGCCCATGGACCTGTCGCAGTTGCAGCAGCAACAGTTTGATCAGGCCAAAGAACGCCTCGACCGGCTGATCGATATCTATCCGCAACTCACAAAAGACAACTGCAAGCTGGCGTACGGCCAACCCCGCCAAGAAATCCATGGTTTCGCCAAAGATCATGGCTGCGACCTGATCGTGGTCGGCAGCCACGGCCGCCACGGCCTGGCGCTGCTGCTCGGCTCCACCGCCAATGACGTGCTGCATGGCGCGCCGTGCGACGTATTGGCTGTCAGCCTCAAAAAAACCGATTGAGCACCACCCTCCACAGCAAAAAAGCCCGACCTTTTGATTAAAAAGGCCGGGCTTTTTCAGTTCAGCGACTGCTCAATCAGGCATCCAGCTCAGCCCAACGTTCAACCAGTTGCTCGAGTTCAGCTTGCAACGTTTCGAGCTTGGCAATCACTTCAGCCGTTTGTGCAGCAGGACGCTGATAGAAGCCTGCGTCAGCCATTTCAGCTTCCACGGCAGCAATCGCCTGCTCTTTGGCATCGATCTCGCCAGGGAGCGCTTCCAGTTCGCGCTGCAGCTTGTAGCTCAGCTTCTTTTTCGCCGGAGCAGGGGCCGGAGCAGCCTGAGCTGGCGCTGCGGCGGCCGTGACAACGGCAGAGTTCAGGTCAGCCTTGCCGGATTTGCTTTCAGTCACACCAAGCAAGCGCGGCGAGCCGCCTTGACGCAGCCAGTCCTGATAACCGCCCACGTATTCACGCACCTTGCCTTCGCCTTCAAAGACCAGCGTGCTGGTAACCACGTTGTCGAGGAATGCCCGGTCGTGACTGACCATCAATACCGTGCCCTTGAAGGTCAGCAACACCTCTTCCAGCAGCTCGAGGGTTTCGACGTCGAGGTCGTTGGTCGGCTCATCGAGCACCAGCAGATTGGCAGGCTTGCTGAACAACTTGGCCAGCAGCAAGCGCGCACGCTCGCCGCCTGACAGCGCCTTGACCGGCGTGCGGGCACGCTGCGGGCTGAACAGGAAATCACCCAGGTAGCTCAGGACGTGGCGGCTTTGACCATCGATATCGATAAAGTCGCGACCTTCGGCCACGTTATCGATCACGGTTTTTTCCAGGTCCAACTGGTGACGCAACTGGTCGAAGTACGCCACGTCGATGCGCGTCCCCTCTTCCACCTTGCCGTTGGTAGGCTGCAAGCCGCCCAGCATCAACTTGAGCAGTGTCGTTTTGCCCGTACCGTTGGCGCCCAGCAGACCGATGCGGTCGCCGCGTTGCAACACCATGGAGAAGTCCTTGATCAGGAACGGACCTTCCGGGTGCGCGAAACTGACGTTTTCCAGCACCATCACTTGCTTGCCGGACTTGTCGGCGGTGTCCAGCTGGATGTTGGCCTTACCGGTGCGCTCACGGCGCTCGCTGCGTTCAACACGCAGGGCCTTGAGGGCACGCACACGGCCTTCGTTACGGGTGCGACGCGCCTTGATGCCCTGACGAATCCACACTTCTTCCTGGGCCAGGCGCTTGTCGAACAGCGCGTTTGCGGTTTCTTCCGCCGCCAGGGAGGCTTCCTTGTGGACCAGGAAGCTCGCGTAGTCGCCGTTCCAGTCAATCAGACCGCCACGGTCCAGTTCCAGAATCCGGGTGGCCAGATTTTGCAGGAAGGAACGGTCGTGGGTAATAAACAGCACAGCGCCTTGGAAGTCCTTGAGGGCTTCTTCCAGCCAGGCGATGGCGCCGATATCCAGGTGGTTGGTCGGTTCGTCGAGCAGCAGCAGGTCCGGTTCGGACACCAGTGCTTGCGCCAGCAGAACGCGACGACGCCAGCCGCCGGATAATTCGGCCAGGGTTTTGTCCGCCGGCAATTGCAGGCGGCTCAGGGTGCTGTCGACCAATTGCTGCAAGCGCCAACCATCACGGGCTTCAAGGTCTTGCTGGACGTGCATCAGCTTGTCCAGGTCGGCATCGGTGACGATGTTCTGGCTGAGGTGATGGTACTGAGCCAGCAGCTCGCCCACACCGTCGAGGCCCTCGGCCACAACATCGAACACGGTCCGTCCGTCGGCAACCGGCAACTCTTGCGGCAATTCGCCAATCTTGAGGCCGGGTGCGCGCCAGACAGAGCCGTCGTCAGGCTTTTGATCACCTTTTACCAGCTTCATCATGCTGGACTTGCCGGTGCCGTTGCGGCCGATGATGCACACCCGCTCTCCACGGGCGATCTGCCAGGACACCTTGTCCAACAACGGCGTAGAGCCGAAAGCAAGGGACACATCGCTGAATTTGAGCAGGGTCATGAGCTTCTCCAAAAACTGGGCGCGCATTCTACCTGATTTGCGCCCTCAGGCGGCCGGCTATTTATTGTTGCCCCTGCTCGCAGCTCCATTTAGTCGCAAGTTTCACCGCTGGGCCTGCAAGGCGTTCACGCGCTGCTGGCAAAAGGCTAAGCTACGACTCAATCAGTGCCGGGCCCGCCCTGCACACGCCGCGTTTTTCATCTGTACGGAAGCCCCATGCGCAGTCGTCTCTTCAACTTTTTATCCTGCCTGCTTCTCACCAGTTGCGCCGTGCAAGCCGCACAGGCCGCCGACTTGACCCAACAACGCCAGCTGTACGACGAGGCCAAGCGCGCTTTGGCCAAAGGCGACTCCGGCCCCTATTTCCGAAATGCCGACGCCCTGCGCAGCTATCCGCTGACACCGTACCTGGCGTACGACGAACTCACCGCCCGCTTGAAAAGCGCCAGTAACGCTGAAATTGAGCAGTTCTTGGCGGCGCATGGCGATCTGCCGCAAGCCAACTGGATGAAACTGCGTTGGTTGCGCTGGCTGGCTGATCGCGGCGACTGGGCGACCTTTGCCAAATATTACGACCCCAAGCTCAACTTCACCGAGCTTGACTGCCTTAATGGCCAGTACCAACTGGCGCACAACCAGAAGGCCGAAGGCTACGCCAGCGCGGAAAAACTCTGGCTGGTGGGCAAAGCACAACCGGCGGCATGCGACGCCCTGTTCAGCCAGTGGGCCGCTGAAGGTCAACTGACCGAACAAAAGCGGTGGCAGCGCGTGAAGTTGGCGGCTGAAGCACGCAATTACGGCTTGGCCACGACACTGGCCAATGGCCTCAACACGCTGGGCCCACAAGCCAAAGTGATGATTGACGTGGCGCAAAAGCCTGATCTTCTCAGTCAACCCTCGCGTTTTCTGCCCGCCAGTGAAGCCATGTCTGATGCCGTGGGACTGGGCCTGCGTCGTTTAGCGCGACAGGACCCTGAAAAAGCGGCAGCACTGCTCGATACATACGCCACCAACATGCACTTCTCGCGGGATGAAAAGGTCGCCATCGCCCGTGAGATTGGTCTGACGTTCGCCCGCCGGTATGACAGCCGTGGCCTGGACATCATGACTAAATATGACCCCGAGCTGCGCGACAACACCGTCACCGAATGGCGCCTGCGCCTGCTGTTGCGCCTGGCTCGCTGGGAAGATGCCTATCAACTGACCCGCCAATTGCCGCAGGACTTGGCGACCAGCAACCGCTGGCGTTACTGGCAGGCGCGCAGCCTGGAGCTGGCCGAACCGAAAAATCCGCAAGCGCAGGTGCTGTTCAAAAATGTCGCCCGCGAACGTGATTTCTACGGCTTCCTGGCAGCCGATCGGGCGCAGACCCCTTATCAGCTCAACAACAAACCGCTCGTGCTCAGCCCGCAACTGATCAACAAAGTGCGCAACACACCCGGCGTGCAGCGTGCACTCGAGTTCCATGACCGCGGGCAAATCGTGGATGGCCGTCGAGAGTGGTATTACGTAAGTCGTCACTTCAACCGCGACGAAATGGTGGCGCAAGCTAAATTAGCCTACGACCGCAAATGGTATTTCCCGGCCATCCGCACCATCAGTCAGGCTCAGTACTGGGACGATCTGGACATCCGCTTTCCGATGGCGCACCGCGACACACTGGTGCGCGAGGCCAAAGTGCGCGGTTTGCATTCAAGTTGGGTGTTCGCCATTACCCGTCAGGAAAGTGCTTTTATGGATGACGCACGTTCCGGCGTAGGCGCGAGCGGTTTGATGCAATTGATGCCGGCCACAGCCAAAGAAACTGCCAGAAAATTCAGCATTCCGCTGGCATCGCCCCAACAAGTGCTGAACCCGGACAAGAACATCCAACTGGGTGCAGCCTACCTGAGTCAGGTGCATGGCCAGTTCAACGGCAACCGGGTATTGGCTTCAGCGGCATATAACGCAGGGCCGGGGCGTGTTCGCCAATGGCTACGGGGCGCCAACCACCTGGGCTTCGACGTGTGGATTGAAAGTATTCCCTTCGACGAAACCCGCCAATACGTGCAGAACGTTTTGTCGTACTCGGTGATCTACGGCCAGAAACTCAACGTGCCTCAACCTCTGGTGGACTGGCATGAGCGGTATTTTGACGATCAGTGATCGTGGGTAACACCTTGCAGGTGCGCGCGCACCTGCAAGTGCCGCGCTTTATTCCAGCACGGTGACCGGCATGCCGACTTCCAGCAGGCCATGGCTGTCGTTCACCAGGTTCTGCCCAAACATCGTGCCGCCTTCCTGCTTGCGGTAGCTCATCAGGGTTTGCAACGGCTCACGCTGCTCGTCACGCACGCCGGTCTGGGGATCGATAGTGGTCAGGATGCAACGCGAGCATGACTTGACCACGCGAAACTCCACCTCGCCAATGCGCACCCGTTTCCAACCATCTTCGGCAAACGCTTCACTGCCGGACACCACGAGGTTGGGGCGAAAACGCAGCATCTCTAACGTTCGATTGACCTTGTGTGAAAGGTCGTCGAGCGATGCCTGACCTATGAGCAACAACGGGTAACCATCGGCGAACGCCACTTTGTCATCATCGCGGCCATAACCGGCTTCGGTGGTCCGCGCTCGCTCCAGCGGCACATGCACCAGTCGCACGCTCTGGTTGATAAAGCGGCTCAACCACTGCGCCGCCTCGTCGCCTGCATCGGGCACACGCAACGTATCGCGCCAGATGGTCACACCGCGCAGGTCACTGCCGGCCTGCGGCAACGGCACGTCCAGCGCCTCAAAACCTTCGGTCGTCAACGTCAGGCCGCCATTGGCATTCCACAAGGCAGAGAGTTGGCTCATCTGCGGGTGGGAGCGCTGGGTCAAAAAGCGCCCGGAGGCTTCATCCACCAGCATCCAGCGTCGATCACCCTCCACACCCAGTTTGTCCAGGCGCACCTGAGACAAGCTTTCGCCTTTGCCGGACTTGAGCGGGAATCGGTAAATCGAACTTAGATGCAGCATGGATCAGCTCCCTGCGGATTAAAAACGCCACAGTATACGAGCCGATCCCGCGTGCAAAGAATCAGGCAGGTACTTGATCCAGCATCAGGCGCTGGCGCACCACATCCACCAGTTTGTCCGGCTGGAATTTGGACAGGAAATTGTCACAGCCAACCTTCTTGACCATGGATTCGTTGAAGCTGCCCGACAGCGAGGTGTGGAGCACCACGTACAGCCCCCGCAGGCGCGGATCGTTACGAATTTCGGTGGTCAGGCGATAACCATCCATCTCGGGCATTTCGGCATCGGTAAAGATCATCAACAGTTTGTCGGTCATGACCTGCCCGGCGTCTGCCCACCCCTTGAGCATGTTCAGTGCCTTGAGACCATCGCTGGCCACGTGCATCTTGACCCCCAACTGCGAAAGGGTTTCGCGCAGTTGAGACAGGGCGACTTTCGAGTCATCGACCAACAGCACTTCCCGGCCACGCGCATGCTCCAGGATCGGGTCTTCGAGCTTCTCGCGCGAGACCTTGGCGCTGTACGGCACGATCTCCGCCAGCACTTTCTCAACGTCAATGATCTCGACCAGTTGCTCATCGACCTTACTGATGGCCGTCAAGTAATGCTGGCGACCGGCGCTGGTGGGCGGGGGCAATATGGCTTCCCAGTTCATGTTGACGATGCGGTCCACTCCGCCCACCAGAAATGCCTGAACCGAACGGTTGTACTCGGTCACGATGATCGTACTGTCAGGGCCAGGCACCAGAGGGCGCATGCCGATGGCCTGCGACAAGTCAATCACTGGCAGGGTTTGGCCACGCAGATTCACCACACCACACACAAACGGGTGTCGCTGCGGCATCAAGGTCAATTTGGGTAATTGCAGAACCTCTTGCACCTTGAACACGTTGATCGCGAACAGCTGCCGACCCGCCAGACGGAACATGAGAATTTCCAGTCGGTTTTCACCGACCAACTGGGTGCGCTGGTCTACCGCGTCGAGAATGCCGGCCATGAATAACTCCTGGGCGTGGGTACTGAATGTCTAGCGTTATCGGCAGAAAAAACGCGAGCTTGACCCCCTGCGAAAATCTGCCTCATAAAAGTGGTGGCACTTTAACATCATCCAGTGCCATTATCGGTTTCGTCTTTCGTCCGACCTCCCCTCGCAACTCTCCCCCTTGCTTCCCCCTAAGGGATTCCCTGAGCAGTGCTCAGGAGCGACCTGATATTCGTGCTATTCGATTGCCATTATTGTGACCCCCTTCGCATTATATGAATCACCGCAGGAACTTTTTATTACTGAAACAGCGCTGTCTTGTGCCGGGTTTTACATATCTGCACACAACGCTTTAAAACTTTCTATGTGAACGCACCCATTACTCACACCCAAAAAGTTGCACTTAAAGTCACCCAAAACGCTGATCCAGTTGCCATGCTCATTGAGGGCTTTTGCACGATGAGCCCGGACATTACTTAAAAGGCGTTCCAGAAGAGTGAGAATAAGCATGTTCAATGGCAATGACCGGCCATTAGCGCTAGCCGACTTTTTAATCGAAGCCCAGGTGTTATTGACCACCGCAGAAGAATGCCTGACCCACTTGCGATTGATTCACAATGACGAGGACGCGATCGACTGCATGGTCAATACCCTCTCCAGGCTGGAGAAGCGTGCCAAAGCATTGACCATTGCCCCCATTGCGGGCTTTTGCCGAACCCTGCGCACCCTGCTCAGGCAGGCAAGAAACCTGGGTACCCTGCACGACCAAGCGGTTGAAATCCTCAAAGACTGCTTTAGCCTGCTGGCATGGCAGGTTGAACTGATAGACCCCACTACAGGCCAACTGAGCCTCGATGACAGTGAGCAAGAGATGCTGATCACGTCGTTCACCGAACAGGTCGAAGCCATGCGAACGGCCCCGCCGCCACTCGGTTAGCCTCGCATCCCCGATGCCTTATCCCGGTCCACGTCTTCAATGACGCATTAAAACGTCCTGCGCCGTGAATACATTACATGTCGACTATCCTGTAAGTTAATTCTGATATCAGACTGTCAGCGCGGTTCAGGCGTTTGCATCTAAGGGCCAACTAAGCTATCGACTTATTTCCTATTTAAGCGCACAGGCAAAACCTGTAATGCGCAACTAACCATGCTGTGCAAAATGCCATTTAACCCATGTCAAAGGCGACCCGCTTTAAATGAAGTGATACCATGCGCGCCGATCGTTAAGCCGAACGCCTGTGTGTAAATCCGTTCAGGCTTGGCATCAGCCATGAACGTTGATCCCGTTAACTCTTTACCTGCCAGCCACCTGCCAGGTCCTTCAGCGAACACCTTTGGCTCCACACGCTATGCACGCCAGCCTCAAGTCATTCAAGCCTTTGTACCCTACGGGTAAAACCGCTCGCCGGCTGACGGCAGCGCTTTGTCTTTGCTCTGCACTCTCAAGCATCGTCGCCTACTGGGCGTGCGACTCCTTGCCCACCGTTTTAATGCTGCTCGACCTGACCACCCTGGCCAGCATCTGGTGGCTGCACCGGGACTCGCGCAACGCCATCACACTGCAACCCAAGGAACTGGCGGCCCGCATGATTGAGGTACAGGAAAGCGAACGCCAACACTTGAGCCGCGAACTGCATGATGACATTGGCCAACTGCTGACAGCTGCCACCCTGCAAACCCGTTGGTTGCAACGCCGCGCACCCGAAGACTTGCAGGCGCACTGCCTGAGCCTGTGCACGTTGCTTGAAGAAACCCTGGCCAAGGTGCGCGATGTTTCAGCCGCGTTTAACCCAACGCAAATTGCCAGCCTCGGCCTCGACGTCAGCCTGCGGGCACACTTGATGAAAACCCTCGAAAACGCATCGCTTCGCTGGACCTTCGAGTGCCACCCGCGTTTGGGCGATATTCAGGAAGACATGGCCGTGGTTATCTTTCGCGTCACCCAGGAGTCCGTCACCAATGTGCTGCGTCATGCCAGGGCCAGCAACCTGCTGGTGCAACTGCGGCGCCAGGCGGACGGCCTGCATTTGAGCGTGCGCGATGATGGCGTCGGCTTCGTCCCCGCCAGCGACCCCAGACAGGCCGGGCAACGGGGCATGGCCGGTATGCTTGAGCGGGTCGAGCAGTTGAATGGCAGCATCAGCGTCATCAGTGAACCCGGCGCCGGGACGCATACCGAAGTCCTGTTGCCCTGGCCCCGGCGCACTCATCCACGTGCACAGTTGGGCCAAACCTCATGACGTGCAATCTGCTGCTGGTGGATGACCACCTGTTGATTCGGGCCGGGGTCAAGGCACTGGTCAATGACTTGCCGGGCTACGCGGTGATTGGCGAAGTTGAAGATGGCGGGCAGTTGGTTGAGGCGGCCGAACGACTTCAACCGGACATCATTCTGCTGGACTTGTCGATGCGCCATACCGGCGGCCTGGAAGCCTTGCGTCAGCTCAAAGCGGTTATGCCGCGCTGCAAAGTGCTGATCCTGTCGATGCACACCGACCCGTCCCTGATCATGCAAACCCTCGAAAGCGGCGCCCACGGCTACTTGCTCAAGGACACCAGCGCCGTGGAGCTGGAACAGGCCTTGGGCGCACTGCGCAACAACGAGCGTTACCTGAGCCCGGCCATCGCCCATACCGTGATCAATCAGGCGCTCAACCGCGGCCCAGCCCCCTGCACGACGCAGGCCAGGCAGCACAACTTGACCGAACGCCAACTGGAGATCCTGCGCCTGATCGTGCGCGGCAAGTCCACCCGCGAAATTGCGTGCGGGCTCGGCCTGAGCATCAAAACCGTCGAAACCCATCGCGCTCAGGTCATGAAGCGCCTGCACATCCATGACGTTGCCGGGCTTGTGCTGTTTGCCGTACGCGAGCAAATCATCAGCCTTGACGACTGACCAGCGGTGAGCCTTCGGGCAAATGCACCTGCAAAACGCCCTTGCGCACAGAGAACCGGCTCGCTTCCTGCGCCATCGGCTCACCGTCGAGGTTGATGGACAGCCCTTGCGCGGACTTGATTTCCACCCAGGGCAGGCGCGCGCGCACAAACAGGTTGTCCATGCCCCAGCCACCTTCCATCAGGCCCTTGAGGGTGCCAACCACTTCTTGCGGCGCAGGCAGGATGCTGATGTCCAGCAGCCCGTCATCGGCCACCGCCGACGGACACAGTTCATGCCCGCCCCCGGCCTGACGGCCGTTGCCAATGCCCAACGCCAGCAGATCGCCTTTCCAGTGAAAATCGGGGCCCTGCAACTCAGCATAGGCGGCGTGCAACTCACTGAAACGCGTCAGACCGGTAAACAGGTACGCTGCTCCGCCCAAAACCTTTTTCAAGTCCTCGGACGTGTTGGCCGTCACCTGACTGCCAAAGCCGCCCGTGGCCATGTTCAAAAACAGCTCGCCGTCAGCATCGCCCAAGTCAATGCTGCGGGCCGGGGCATCGAGCAGCGCCAGCGCTTGGGCCGGGTCCAGAGGTACGCCAGCGGCCCGCGCGAAGTCGTTGGCGGTGCCCAAAGGCAGCAACACCAGACTGGCCCGGGCATCCGCCTGAGCCATGGCCTCGGCAATATCACGCAGGGTGCCGTCTCCGCCCCCTGCGATCAGGTGGGTGTAACCGGCGGCCAGCGCTTCATGCACCAAACGCTGCGCATCCCCGGCTTCCCACGTGAGCCGCACCGCAAGGTCCCAGCCCTGCATCCGCTGGTGTTCAACCGCAGCACGCACGTCTTCATTGAGTGCCTGCTTGCCATGCAAGATTAAAAAGGCCTTTGCTGCGCTCATTCATCGTCCCTCAAACAGTGAGTCTGGGTGTTGGACAACAGCCAAATGAAAATGGCCTGTTGTTTTTTTTGCTGCTTCAAGCTCGATCCATCGGGCCCAAAACGCAGCCGGAAAGCGGATCCAAAAATTCGATTCGCAACAACCTGTTTCATGTCCTTTACTACAGACCATTAGCAAAGCAAACCCGCACAGAGGCTGCTAACAGCCCGAAAACACGGGCCTGCACCCAATCAAGCACACAAAAAAATATCGCGTCTACACTGCAGTGTCAGACGCAGAACGCCAAATAAATAGTCATAAAACCCTCTATGGCGACTTCCGTATCTAGCCGTCATTTGGCGTTAAGCAGCATGGATGAACGACATTGCTTTGCAGTCCGCGCCTTTTCTAGGGGTAGCGATTAAGAAGGGATCCTTATGCGCTTGCAGCCCGTTGACAGCTTGTCCCTTACCCGCCCGAGCATGGTCGAGTACTTCTTGTTCGCCATCCGCGTGGTACACGGCATTACCGCCATCCTGCCCGGTTTGTTGCTGCTGTTTTATTTGCGCGAACAACACCCGGAAACCACCAACAGTTACTTCGCCGTACTGATATTTTTCGGGGTGGTCAGCGTGCTGTTTTTCCAGGCGCTGGGGGTCTATGCCGAAAACATCTTCAGCAACCGCTGGCGCCTGCAACTCACCCTGTTCGCCTGGTCGGCGGCGTTTTGCCTGTTGCTGTTCATGCACCGCGCGCTGGACTTGTTCAACTACATCAGCAACGCCGAATTACTGGTCTGGTACCTCGGCAGCCTGCTGTTGTTTGGTGTCGAGCGGATGATTTTGCTGACCCTGTTCAAGCGCCTGATGAGCCGCGGGATCTTTCTGCAACAAGCAGTCATTTTGGGCGCCACCGAAAACGGTGTACGCCTGGCCGAATACCTGGCCCAGCATCAAGACATCCGCTCCGGCGTGATCGGTTTCATTGATGACCGGATGGCACGCCTGCCCGACACCGTGGCTCACCTGCCTGTGCTCGGCAATACCCAGGACCTGGAAAAAATGATCCGCGAAGAGCGCGTCACGCAGATTCTGGTGGCGCTGCCGTGGTCGGCGGAAAACCGCCTGGACTACATCATTCGCAACCTGCGCAAATTCCCGGTGAACGTACTGCTGGTGCCCGACATGATTGCCTTTCGCCATGCCCACAATCGCATCAGCGAGGTGGCCAACCTGCCGATGTTCAACGCCTCCGAAGTGCCTTTACGCGGATGGTCGCCCGTGTTCAAACGCATTGAAGACATGGTGCTGTCGAGCCTCGCACTGATCGTACTGTCCCCGGTGATGCTGCTGGTGGCACTGGCGATCAAGCTCGACTCGCCGGGGCCGGTGCTGTTCCGGCAAAAGCGTTATGGCTACAACAACCGGTTGATCGAAGTATTCAAGTTTCGCTCGATGTACCAGAACCAGTCAGACTTCACCGCCGACAAGCAAACGACCCGGGGCGATCCGCGTGTCACCCGCGTCGGGCGTTTTATCCGCAAGACCAGCCTTGATGAACTCCCGCAATTGTTCAACGTTTTCGCCGGCAGCATGTCCATGGTCGGCCCGCGCCCGCATGCTACGGCAACCAAGGCCGCCGGCATTCTGTTCGAAGAAGCGGTGCAGGAATACACCTCGCGTCATCGGGTCAAGCCCGGCATTACGGGCTGGGCGCAAATCAATGGTTACCGGGGCGAAACAGACACCCTGGAAAAGATCGAAAAACGTGTCGAGTTCGACCTCGAATACATCGAAAACTGGTCGGTCTGGTTCGACCTGTACATCCTGTTCCGCACAGTTCCGGCGGTGCTCCTGACTAAAGAGGCGTTCTGAATGAGCCTACTCATTCCTTGCATAATCGCCGGCGGCGCCGGTACGCGACTGTGGCCTGTTTCGCGCGAGGCCATGCCCAAACCGTTCATGCGCTTGCCCGACGGTGAAAGCCTGCTGCAAAAGACCTTCCGCCGTGCCTGCGGCTTGCGCGATGTGGGGCAAGTGCTGACCGTGACCAACCGCGAGGTGTTTTTCCGCACCCTCGACGACTACCGGCACATGAACAAAGGCGGGGTCGAGCTGGATTTCATCCTCGAACCCTTTGGCCGTAACACCGCGCCCGCGATTGCCGCGGCGGCCCTGCACGTGGCGCAACGTTATGGCCAAGACGCTCAGTTGTTGGTGCTCCCCGCCGATCACCTGATCCGCGACATCGACGCCTTCGCCAACGCGGTGGACAGTGCGCGCCAATTGGCCGATGAGGGCTGGCTGGTGACCTTTGGCATTCTGCCGACCAAGGCGGAAACCGGGTTCGGTTACATCGAGAAAGGCCCCGCGCTGAACAGTGACGCCTATGAAGTCGCGCGCTTTGTGGAAAAACCCGATGCCACCACCGCGCAACAGTATCTGGACGGCGGCCTGCACCTGTGGAATGGCGGCATGTTCTGCATGCGCGTGGACAGCGTGCTGCGCGAGTTCAAAGCCTACGCCCCGCACGTGCTGACGGCGGTCAGCCACTGCCTGGAACACAGCCAGGTGTTTCAGGGCAAACAGGAAATCCATCTCGAACTGGACAGCAGCACCTTCGCCCAGGTCCCGGACATCTCCATCGACTATGCGTTGATGGAACGCTCGAAGAAAGTCGCCGTGGTCCCCTGCAATCTGGGCTGGAGTGACATCGGCTCATGGGAGGCGGTGCGCGAACTCAGCCCGGCAGACGCCAATGGCAATCAGTGCAACGGCGAAAACGTGCTGCATGACGTACACAACTGCTACATCGATTCGCCCAAGCGTCTGGTGGGCGGGGTCGGGCTCAATAACCTGATCATCATCGACACCCCGGACGCCCTGCTGATCGCTGACGCCAGCCGCAGTCAGGACGTCAAATACATCGCCCAGACCCTCAAGCTTCAGGGCCATGACGCGTATCGCCTGCACCGCACGGTGACCCGCCCGTGGGGCACCTACACCGTGCTCGAAGAGGGACGCCGCTTCAAAATCAAACGCATCGTGGTCAAGCCGCAGGGCACCTTGTCCCTGCAAATGCACCACCACCGCAGTGAACACTGGATCGTAGTCAGCGGCATGGCCAGGGTCACCAATGGCGACGACGAGTTTCTGCTCGACACCAACGAATCCACATTTATCAAACCCGGTAAAACCCATCGCCTGCTCAACCCCGGGGTGGTTGATCTGGTGATGATCGAAGTGCAAAGCGGCGAGTACTTGGGAGAGGACGACATCGTACGCTTTACTGACATATACGGGCGCGTCCCGGTCGATGCCAGCACGCATTAAACACCGTTTTCCATTTGTCCCAGCCCCGCAAGAGGGCTGTGACCCTGCATGCCAGGAAGCGCGAATAATGAAAAAAATCCTGTTGCTGTTGAGTGTTGTTTTGCTGAGTGCGTGCGGTTTGCCGTCCAAAGTGACGCTACCGGACGATGCTGTTTTGCGTGAAGGCCACCGCGCCGGACAGGCCCTGGCCGGAAAACCCCTCCCCCTTGAACGCATACGCGCCGGCGACACCCTGCGCATTGTGCGCAACACCGGTGAAGCGCCGTCGATTTCGGCGTTTACCGCCAACTCGATCTACGAATTGACCTTGTTCAATGTGCGCACCGACGGCACGTTTTCTTATCCCTATATTGGCAGCGTCAAGGCGGCGGGCATGACCCCCGACCAACTGACGGCCGTGCTGGAGAAGAAACTGACCCACGTCTATCAAGACCCGTCACTGACCATCAACTTCTCGCAAACCCCGAGCAACACCGTTTATGTGGGCGGCGCGGTGCAAAACCCGGCCACCCTGCAAGTCAACATCGCCACCACGCTGGAACAGGCCATCGTCGGTGCCGGGGGCGTGTTGCCGGTGGGCGACAGCAACAACGTGGCGCTGCTGCGTCAGGAAGACGACGGGCGCTACAACACGTATTTCTTCGATTACAAAAACTCCATCGCGCGGGGCAACAGTCAGCAGGCACCTGTTTTGCTGCAGCGCGGCGACGTTGTGTTTGTGCCCAAGTCCTCCGTGGGCAATGGCATCGAGTGGGTCGATCTTTACCTCAACCAATTGATTCCGTTTACCAAATCAATTGGCATTGGGGCGTCCTACGAACTGCGTAAAAACGACAATAACTAATCGCCAAAGGACTGCAGACATGATCAATATCCGTTCCTTCCGCGATTTATTGCGCCTGTTCTTCATCTTCAAGCGCGAAGTCAAAATCACCGTGCTGGTGACCTTCATCATCATTGTGCTGGGCGCTTTTTTGCTGCCCAACCGCTTTGAGTCCACCGCTTTGCTGCTGGTCAAACCCGGCCGCGACACCAGCACCCTGCCGATCGAAATTGCCGATCGCCAGGCCGTTGTGATCCCCAGTGCCATGCGCGACCCGATCATTGACGAAGAACGCATCCTCACCGGGCGCCCGATCGTGCGCATGGTGGCCGAGAAATACCTCGACGACCTGTCGCGTCAACCACAACCCACCGGGGTCGTTGCGACCCTCAAAAATACGCTCAAAGCCACCGTGCAAGGGCTGGTGGACATCGGTCGCGGGTTCCTGCAAATGCTCGGGTTGGTGGAGAAACAAACCCCGGTTGAGCGCCTGGCCGATCAGTTGAGCAAAAATTTCAGCGTCACCCATGCCCCCGGCTCATCGGTGATGGAAGTGAGCTTTACCTGGAATGACCCTGAAGTGGCCCAGCAGGTGGTCAAATCGTGGATCGACCAATACGAGCAGGAACGCACCTCGACCATGGGCCGCAAGAGCCTCTACGGCTTTTATGAAACCGAAGCGGCCGCCACTCAGGCGCGGATCCTCGACTACCAGCGCCAGATCGAAAAAATCCTCAACCAGTTGGGCGCCGTCAGCATCGACGAACGCCTGAGCGACATTGCCCGCAACCTCAACAACCTGAAGGGCGAGCACCTCAACACTACCCGCGCCGTGGCCTCGACCCAGAGCGGCCTGGACACGATTCAGGCGCAGCTCAACAGCATGAAAAAAGAGATCAGCATCGGGCGGCAAATCAGCATTAACCCGGACCGCCAGGATTTGGCACAACGTATCAACGCCAAACTGATCGAACGTCAGGAAATGACCCGCACCTTCAAAGAAACCGCGCCGCCGGTCAAAGCGCTGGACGCGGCCATCGCCAACCTGCAAGCGCTGCTCAACAGCGAGAAGGCCGTGGTGCAACGCAGTGAAAACCTTGCACCAAACCCGGTGTACACGCGCTTGCAAAACAGCTTCGCTGATCAGCAGGCCAGCCTCAGTCGTCTCAAAACCCAGGCTGCCCAGCAAAAAGTACAACTGGAAAAACTTGAGCAAGATCGCCGCGAGGCGCTGGCCCTTGAGCCTGAACTGTCACGTTTGCAACGTGAGTTGGCCGCCGCCGAAAAAAGCTTTGCCCTGTACAGCGACAGTACTGAAAAAGCGCGTATTGACCGTGAACTGGACAAGAGCCGCATCAGTAACATCGCGGTGATCGAGCAAGCCACGCTCAACCCCAATCGCGTGTTCCCGAAAAGCTTGCTGATGCTGTTTCTAGCCCTTCCGATCAGCCTCGCAGTCGGGCTGTTGGCGCTGTATTTCTTCTACCTGCTGGACCAACGCATCCACGACGGCGACCACATCGAAGAACGCTTTGGGGTCAAGGTCTGGACCAGCCTGCAAGACCTTAGCGATAACCAGCCCCAGCGGCGCAGCGCCTTTATCGCCAGCATGTACCGGCTGTATGGGGTGCTGCCGCTGGAACAAGTGGCCGAACGCGGGTTGAGCATTGGCCTGACCTCTGCGCGCAGGGGCGAAGGCGTGAGTTTCGTCATCGAGCACCTGCGCCAGCTGCTGGAAGAGCGCGGCCATCAGGTGCGGGTCGAGGGTACCGGCCCTGCGGCGCCGGGAGAAATCTTGCTGTTGAACGCTTCCGGGTTCTTCTCCAATCAGGAAGCCTTCGTGATCTTGCGTCAGGCCGATTTGATCTGCCTGATCGTCGAGGCTGAAAAAACCACTGTGCCGATCCTGCAAACCGCGCTCAACACCTTGAACACAGCGTTCAAGCGGGTGGATGGCATCATCATTAACCGCCGTCGTTTCGACATCCCCGAGAAGGTGTTGAACTTCCTGGCGCGGATTCGGGGTAAAGCCTGATGCACATCGCCCTGCTAGCGCCCCTGGCGCCTGAACAAAACGGTATCGCCGACTACGCAGGGCACCTCAAGGCCGCCCTGCAGAGTCAAGGCATTGAAGTCAGTACGCCGCTGGCTGGCATCGGCAACGATTCCGAACGCGCGCTGCAACGGGTGGCCAGTACGGACTGGCGCGGCATTGATCTGGTGCACGCCGAACTGGGTGGCGGGCGTCTGGCAGAGTTCCACGCCCTGCATGCCTTGCGCGAACGGTTCCCGAAACTGCCCCTGACCGCCACGGTGCACGACCCGGAGCGGCTGGTCTGGCGCCGCGCCCGGCTGCCCTGGCCGTTGTCACTGGCCAGCCGCCTGCCTTCGCCGTTGCCGCAACTGGCGACCGTGCTGGCCGACCCTTTGTGCCTGTATGAAGAACGGCAACTGGCCCGCAGCCTGACGCGCCTGGTCACCCTCACGCAGTCAGGCAGCGACTGCCTGAAACAGCGCATGGGCCTGCATAACGAGCAAATGGTGGTCATCCCCCATGGCAACTTACTGATTCCGCCTGCGCCGCTGCCTGATCTCAACCCGGTGAAGCTGTTGTATTTCGGCTTTATTTATCGCGGCAAAGGCATCGAGGATTTGCTCGAAGCCCTGGCCATGGTTTTCATGCACAAGCCCGAACTCAAGCAGCAACTGACCCTGACACTGGCCGGGGGCAGCGAACCGGAAATGGCCTTCGAATCCGGCGGCAGCTACCTGCACCTGCTGCGTCAACGCATTGAGCAATTGGGGCTGGAGAAGAGCATCGCGTGGCGCCTTGACCTGCCAGCCAGCGACATCGCCACGGTCATTCAGGCGCACCACGTGATGGTCCTGCCCTACCGCGAGTCGAGCAAACTCAAGTTGTTGGGCCAGTTGCGCGGCACCAGCGGGGCGCTGTCATGGGCCGCGGCCTGTGGGCGCGGGGTGATTACGTCGGATGCGCGTTCATTTGCCGAGGAGGTCGATCATGGTAACGGGGTGATTTACCCCCAAGGCAATGTGGCCGCGCTGGCCGCCGAGTTGGGCCATTTGTGTGCCGACCCGATGATGGCTGTTCGCTGGGCCGAGCACGCCCAACAGATCGGCAATGAACGCGTCTGGAGCAAAACCGCCGAGCGCTTTCACCAGATGTTCAAATCCGCCTGTTGGGGGCGCACCCATGTGGCGTAAACCTGTGTTCTGGCTCCCCGCACTGCTGATCGTGGTTATCGGGGTCAGCCTGCTGCCATGGAGCCCGCCCGCCGAAGCCGAAGGCACAACGTTACGCGCCCCGCGCCCGGTGGTATGGAAGGACTTTTTGGGGGTTAACGCGCAGTTCCAGTACTTCCCGCAGCCGGTGTATGAAAAACAAATGCAGCGCCTCGATGCGCTGGGGCTGGACTGGGTGCGCCTGACCATTCACTGGGCGATGATCGAGCCCGAAGAAAACAACCTGCAACTGGCGCCGCTCGATGGCGTGATGCAGGCCATCAGCGCGCATCATTTCAAGACCCTGGCCTATCTGGTGGGTTCTGCGCCGTTCGCCAGCAGCGTGCCCCCCGGCGAACCGACCACTGACCTTTATCCACCCAAGGATTTTTCAGTCTTTGCCCAACGCATGCTGATGCTGGCCCAGCGTTACCCGCAAGTGAACGTATGGCAGGTGTGGAACGAGCCCAACATCATGTGGCTGCCCCAGGCCGATCCTGCCGAGTACTACCGCCTGCTGACCACCACCGTCAGGGCGATTCGCGCCGCGTTGCCAGAGCACCCCATCGCCACGGCCGGGATGGCGTATTACAGCCAAATGCCCAAGCAACCGGGCCTGATGCTGGAAAAAATGCTGGAACAGGGTTTGGCCGAGCAACACCTGATCACCGCATACCACCCGTATTCGCAGTACCCGGAGGGCGACAACCCCGCCGACAACGACTTTCTGACCCGTTCCAATTTCCTCAACAACGCCTTGCACGCCAAGGGCATTGACCAGGTGTGGGCCACGGAATGGGGCTGGTCGAGCTACAACGGCCCACAGGAAATGCAACTGCTGATCGGCGTCGACGGGCAGGCGGATTTCACCCTGCGTCGGCTAGCGCTGATGAGTGCGATGGATTTTCAGCGCATCTTCCTGTTCAACCTCAGCGACCTCGACAGCCGCGCCACGCCGCGCGACCAGTACTACGGCTTGCTGGACCTGCAGGGCAATCCCAAGCCCGTATACGTAGCGTTGCAGCATGTGTTCAAGGTCACCGGCCCGCGCCTCGACCCGGCCGACGCCCCCGTTGTCGACGGTGCGCCAAACGACCTGTACAGCATTGGCTGGACCCGCAGCGACGGTAAACGCTTGTGGATGTTCTGGAGCGCCAGCGGCAATCAGGTGCAGTTGCCAGGCGTGACTCAGGCCACCCTCTACAACCCGCTCTCCGGCACTGAAACCCCGCTAAACGATGCGGCGGCGATCACCGTGCCGCTTAAATCCAGTTTGCAACTGTTGGTATGGACGCCATGAAAATACTCTGGACGTTGCCCTATCTGCCCTGGCCAACCACCAGTGGCGGCAAGACCCGCCAATACCATTTGCTGCGCAGCCTGGCCGCGCGCGGGCATCGAATCACCCTGCTGGTGCAGTCAAAAACAGCCCTCGACGCCGCCACCCGGGCAGCGCTTGAGCCGTTTCTCGACCGTTTGATCGTGCTCCGCCGCCGCCCTTTGCGCAGCCTTAAGACCCTTCTGGCCGTGGCCTTGGCGCCCTACCCGATGCTGGCCGGCATCAACGGCGTGACGGCCCCGCTGGAACAGCAAATAGGGCAACTCCTGCAAGAGCCGTGGGACGTGATCCAGATCGAACACAGTTACAGTTTTCAGCCGTTCGAGCGTGCACTGAGCGCCGCCGGGCGCGACTTCATCCTCACCGAGCACAACCTCGAATCAGCCCTTGGCGCCGCCAGCTATGATCGCTTGCCGGGCTGGCTCAAGCCCTTTACGTCCTATGACCAGTGGCGCTATCGGCGCTGGGAAAAACGCGTGTTCGGGCTGGCCAAGGAGCTGATTGCTGTCACCGAGCAGGACGCGCGTGCCATGCGCCAACTGACGGACACGCCGGTGTCAGTGGTGGTCAACGGCGTCGACAGCGGGCATTACGCTCAGGTACAGCCCGACCTGCACAGCCAGCGTTTACTGTTTGTCGGCAATTACGAATACCACCCCAACGTCGATGCCGTGGAATGGGCGCTGGACAGCATCCTGCCCGAGTTATGGGCGCTCAATCCCCACGTGCGTTTTGCCATCTGCGGCTTTGGCCTGCCGGATCACTGGCGCCAGCGCTGGACCGACCCGCGCATTGAATGGCAAGGCTTCGTGCCGGATTTGCGCGATTTACAGCGTCAGGCCGCCGTGTTTTTTGCCCCGTTGCGTCAGGGCGGCGGCTCCAAGCTCAAAGTGCTCGAAGCCATGGCCGCAGGCTTGCCGGTGGTCACCACTGCCCAAGGACGCTCAGGGCTGAACGTCAGTAACGGCGAGCACTACCTGGGCAGCGAACACCCGCTAGAACTGGCACAGCTGCTGAACACGGCATTGAGCGACCCCGCCCTGTTGCAACGCATCGGCGAGGCCGGACGCGCCTACGTCAAAACCGAGCATGACTGGTCGGTGGTGGCGGCCCAGCTGGAACAGGTTTACACCCGCCTTCCCTCCTTAAAAGAAGAAGTCAGCGTATGCGCATAGGTCTGGACTACCGCCCCGCTGCGGGCTATGGCAACAGTGGCATTGGACGTCAGACGCTGGCCCTGGAAGCAGCGTTGCGGGCGCACCCCGATGTGCAATTGCAATTGTTCGGCGTCGCCCCGCACGATCATCCGTTGCGCCGCCGCGTGCATTGCCCGCGCTGGGGTGCGCCGCTGCAAAGCGTGCACCGCCTGCCCGGCCGCATTCGCTTCGAAGGCGGCTTCCTGCCCGGCGCCCTGCGTGAGGCCGGTATTGAAATTCACATCTGCAACTTCAACATGGGCTTGCCCCTGGGCGCCAAACCCTCCGGCATGCGCTATGTGCTGCAACTGCACGACCTGTTCCAACTGACCCACATCAACCACCACGGGTCGCGCCTCAAAGAAAAGGTGTACCGCACCAGCGACAAACTTTCGATCGGGCATTCGATCAAGGTCGCAGACCGCATCTGGACACCTTCGCAATACACGGCAGATGAGGTGGTGAAGCTCTTCCCCGCGGCCAAAGACAAAGTACGGGTGCTGCCGAACCTGGTTAGCGGCTTTGTCGGTGAACCGGCGGACATCAGCGACCTTAACCTGCCCGCGCGCTACTGGTTGGCGGTGGGCACACGCGAGCCGCGCAAAAATATCCCCTGGCTGGTCAGTGCCTGGCAGGCGGCGCGCCAACGCTCGGAACAGGTGCCGGAGCTGGTGCTGGTTGGTGCCCGGGAACACCTGCCTGAGCCCTTGCAGCAATTGGCTGGCCTGCATGTTGTAAGCGACCTGACAGACGCTCAATTGCACGCGGTTTATCAGCACGCCGAACGCCTGTGGCAGCCCTCTTATGCCGAGGGTTTTGGCCTGCCAGTCATCGAGGCGCTGAGTGTGGGCACCTCGGTGGCCGTGGCCAGCGGTTCAGCGCTGGATGAGATCACCCCAGCCCAGAGCCCACGCTTCTCCCCAACCGACACACAAGCCCTCACCGCGTTGATGGTGACCTTGGCCAATCAGGGCCCGGAAGACGCCGGGCAAATGAAGAGCTGGGCAACCCGTTACGCTGACGAAGCGTATCGCCAGCGCTTCAATACGCTGTTGGAGGAGCTTCGATAATGCCCTTGGCACTTCCGCTCGCGTTGCTGTTCAGTCTGTTATTCGGGCTTATGGCCTGGGTGCTTGCGCCGCTCACTGTGATCGTCCTGATGGTGGGCGTCGCCGGAGTGGTAACGGTGCTGCGCCATCCCCTGTGGGGGCTTTTGCTGTTCGGCGTGCTCGCGACTTTCCTGCCCTACACGACGATCAATATCGGCTTTCGCACCACCGTGTCGGAGCTTTTGATCCTGCTGGTATGGGGCAGCGTGCTGGTGCAAAAAATCCTCAACAACCTGCGACCCGCCCCCCCACTCTTGCGCACCGAACGCTGGGTGCTGGGGTTGATGGTGTTCAGTGCCGTGCCGTTTGTGGTCGGCCAGTGGATGGTCACTGCCGAAGGCAACGGCCCGGTGAACTGGGTGCGCTGGCTGTTGAACTTGTCCGTACTGTTTTTAGTGCCGCGCCTGCTCGATACGCCCAAAGCACGTGAGCAGATGGTTATCGCGCTGCTGCTCGGCACGTTATTGCTGTTGCTGCTGTCGATCCCGGTGTACCTGCGGGACCGTTCTGCCAGCGGCATTACCTCAATCCTCGGGCACTTGGGCTATGGCGGCGTGAGCATGCTCGACGACCGTTTGCAGTCCTTTACCACCCGCATGAGCTCGCCGTGGATGCACCCCAACGTGACGGGCGGCGCCATGGCCTTGCTCGTGCCGCTGGCCCTGTGCTTCGGTTATACCCGACGCGGCTGGCTCAGAGCGCTTGGGCTCAGTGTCGGCCTGCTGGGGGTGCTGGCACTGGCCATGACCGGTTCGCGCGGGGCCTTGATTAGCATGATGGTGGTACTGATCTGGTGCGCCAGCCAACGCGTGCCCTACACCGGGCGCATGCTGCTGGCTGCGGCTGCCGCTGTGGTGGTGCTGTTGCTGGTGTACCCGCCGTTGCAAGAACGTCTGGCCGCCATCTTTTCTACGTCCGACTCCGGCAGTACCAGTGTGCGGCTGGATGAATACCGGGCATTCCCCAACGCCATCGCGAGCTTCCCGCTGGGCATCGGTTTCAAGGTCGAAGCCGGGGTAGCGGGCACCGGTTTGCTGGGCATCTCCAACCTGTTCCTGAACTTCATGTACAAACTCGGCCTGCCCGGCATGCTGCTGTTCATCGCCGTCATCGCCAGTTGGTGGCGCAGTGTGCGCCCGGTCCACAAGCCCATTGTGCTGACTGCCGACAATGCGATCTGGCTCGGCACCACCGTCGGCCTGCTGGCCGCGCTGGTCAGTGGCCTGTTCGACCACTATTTCAGCTTCACTCAAGTGTTGATCGCGTTGTTCTGGCTGATGCTCGGTTTGAGCCTGCAGGAAGCCCGGCGCCTTAAACACCCTGCCTCGCCGCCTTATTCAGGAGTTCGCCCATGAAACACCGCCTTTTCCACTCGCGAAACCTGCGTCAGGCCCTGCCCGAGTACGCCGAAAAAATGGGCGTCAGCCTCGAAGAACTGACCGACGCCTACGACTGGATGCTGGCCAATGACGTGTGCTTCGAACAACCGCTCAAGGGCGATACCTTGTGTTTCATCAGCTACCTGAATATCGAGCCGCGTATTGAACACCCGCTGGCCCGACGGTTTTATGCGTTGCTGGGGCGTGAACTCAAAGGCGCGCTGATCCCGCTGTACGGCAAAAACTGGCCGACCTTGCGCGACCGCCTGCTGCGTTGGTGGGAGCTGGCCTACAACATTCTGATCTGCAAAATCCCCAGCCACACCCTGCGCCTGCTGTGGCTGCGCGCGGGCGGGGCGAAAATCGGCAAAGGGTCAACGGTGTGGCGCAACACCGAAATCCTCGGCGTGGACAGCTTGCGCATCGGTGACGACAGCACCGTGGGTTGGCATTGCCAGCTGGACGCACGGGGCGGCCTGATCATTGGCAACCATGTGACCATCGCCTCCCACGTCCTGATTATTGCGGGCGGCCACGACGTGCAAGCGCCCGAGTTTTGGGCCGTGGGCGGCCCCGTGTACATCCGCGATTACGCCTGGATTGCCAGCCGCGCCTTGCTCTCCTTTGGTGCCGATATTGGAGAGGGTGCGGTGGTAGGCGGCAACTGCGTGGTGTCCAAACCGATTCCGCCGTATGCCATCGTCGGCGGCCCTGACGCCACGATCAAAGGCGAACGCTGCCGCAACCTGAACTACAAAGTGGGCGGCAAAGGCCTGTTCACGTTGTTTCACTAGGCCCAGGCCATGTTCGGATCAACCCTGTGGCTGACCCTGGCAACCCTTACCGGGCTCGCGGCGGGGTTCGCCCGCGAGTGGCTGCTGGTGGCTGCCTGGGGCGCGGGCGGGCGCAGTGACGGCTTTTTAGTGGCCATGTTCCTGCCTGAAGCATTGCGCATGGCGCTGGCCGCAGGTTTGTTGAGCGCGGCCGCCTTGCCGTTGTATCAGCAACGCTCACCGCTGGCGCAACGCGCCTGGCTCAGCGCGCTGGCCCCTCGCCTGCTGCTGTGCGGACTGCTGCTGAGCGGGATTCTCGGCTTGGGTTCGCTGCTGTGGGTACGCCTGATCGGCCCCGGCCTCGACACTCAGGGCTACGAACTGGCCAGCCACAGCTTGCGCATTCTGGCGTGGTGCGCCCCGGGCTTTGTGCTCCACGGTTTGTTTTGCGTCCCTTTGCAAGCCCGCTCACGGTTCGTGCTGGCCGGCCTCGGATCGCTGCTGTTTAACCTGCCGCCGGTGGTGTACCTGGCGCTCTTGAAGCACCAATCCACCGCCGAAGGGCTGGCCAGCGCCTGCGTATTGGGCAGTGTGCTGATGCCGTCGGTGATGCTGCTGACGCTGTACCGCGACGGCTGGAAACCCTGGCAGATTGAGTCCGCGCCCGGTGCCAGCCGCGAGCTGCTGCAACGCATCGGCCCGTTGTTGAGCAGTAACCTGGCCAGTCAGGGGCTGGCTTTGCTGGAACGGATGGTCGCCTCGCTGCTGGGCGAAGGTTCGGTCACGTGGATCAACCTGGCGCGCAAGCTGATCAACCTGCCGTTGATTGCCCTCATGAGCCTCAATCAAGTGCTGCTGGGCCTGATGAGTGGCAGTTCGGGCGAGCAACGTCTGGGCCTGCTGCGCAAGGGGCTGGCCAGCGCCACCTTGCTGACCGTGCCCGCCGTGGCCGGTCTGATTGGCGCCGCTGGAGCGCTGGTGCACCTGCTGCTGCCCAACCAGGCGGCAGACAGCCCCTTGCCTGAGTTGCTGGCGTGGTTTTCGGTGCCCTTGATGTTTGGCGCGTGGAACGCATTGCTCGCCCGCTATGCCTACGCCGCTGGAGACACGCGCATGCCGCTGACGTGCGAACTGATCGGCAGCCTGCTCAACGCGGTCCTGTTGGCCGTATTGCCGTTTTTCTTTGGCTTGGTCGGGATTGCACTGGCAGCGGTGGGAGGCGTGGTGCTCACCGGACTGCTGCTCATGCGCCGCCAACACCTGCTCGCCCACGTGCCGTGGCGCAGCCATTGGTTGCTCGGGTTGGGCATGATGCTGGTGTCGGCCCTGTTGCTGCACCCACTGCAGTCCATCTGGCTACAACTGGGCCTGAGCACCGCGTTCGGCGCATTGCTGATGCTGGCATTGGCCCTGTGGTTACGCCCTTGGGGCACGGACAAACCGGAGGTTCAATGAATTTGCCGCTCAGGGTTGCCTGCATTATCCCGACCTACAACGGTCGTCAGGAACTGGAGCGCCTGCTGGACTCACTGGCGCGCCAGAACGCCGAGTTCGACACGTTCATCGTCGACTCCAGCTCCCGTGACGGCACCTTCGAGCTGGCGCAGGCGCGCTGCCCGAACGTGCTGCGCATCGACAGCAAGGACTTTAACCACGGCGGCACGCGGCAGATGATGGTCGAGCGCAACCCGGACTACGATGTGTGCGTGTTCATGACCCAGGATGCCTATCTGGACGACCCCGACGCGCTGGCCGCGCTTGTTCGCCCGTTTAGCGACCCGTCTGTGGGCGCGGTGTGCGGGCGGCAGTTAGCGCATTTGGATGCCGTGCCGTTGGCGCAACATGCGCGGCACTTCAACTATCCGCCCACCTCGCAGCTCAAAAGCCTCGACGATGCGGCGCAGTTGGGGATCAAGACCGCGTTCATGTCCAACTCGTTTTCCGCGTATCGGCGTGATGCGCTGATCGCCGTGGGTGGCTTTCCAAACCATGTGATCCTGTCTGAGGACATGTACGTCGCCGCCAAAATGTTGCTGGCTGGCTGGAAAGTCGCGTACGAAGGCCTGGCGTGCTGTCGGCACTCGCACAACTATTCGCTCAAGGAAGAGTTTCGCCGCTACTTTGACATTGGCGTTTTTCAGGCCCGCGAGCCGTGGATCCGGCAGACGTTTGGCGGGGCCGGGGGTGAAGGGTTGCGCTACGTGAAATCCGAACTGACGTTTTTGGGCCCCCGGCGTGTGCTCGACTGGCCCGGCTCGCTGCTGCGTAACGCGGTCAAACTGGGGGCTTACAAACTGGGTCAGCAGGAGCGACGCTTGCCCACTCGCTGGAAGAAAAAACTCGGCATGTACCAACGCTATTGGGACGGGCCGTTTGCCTGAGTCGTGCGATGGCCGCATCACGTGCAGCCATCGCGCGGATCGTCAGTAACGGCGCAGGGGTTAGCCCAGCACCTCGCTCAACGGAATAAACCCGACCTCATCGCCTGGCGCCAGCGTGCTGCCTTCACGCACTTCCACCAGCCCTTCGGCCCACGCGGCGCTACGCAGCACGCCGGAACTCTGGTTGTTGTAGAGGACTGCATGGCCTTGCTCCAGACGCCCGCGCAAGTACTCGCGACGATTGCCCGGCTTGGCCCAGACGAAACCGGCTGGCACCTGGAAGGTCAGCGGCTCGACCGCCTGCACCCCTTGACGGCGCAGCAGGTACGGGCGCGCCAACAAGGCAAACGTCACCAACGTCGAAGCCGGGTTACCCGGCAACCCGATGACCGGCACGCCACGGTAGTGGCCACAGGTCAAAGGTTTACCGGGTTTGATCGCCAGCTTCCACAGCGCCAGCTCACCTTCTTCACGCAGGGCAACCCCCAGAAAGTCAGCTTCACCGACCGAAACGCCGCCGGTGGAGAGAATCAGATCCACCTCGCCCAACTCAATCAGGCGCTGGCGGGTGGCAGGCAGGTCATCCGGCAAGATGCCTGCATCAAGCACGTCACACCCCAGACGGCTGAGCCAACTGCACAGCAACACACGGTTACTGTTGTAGATCTGCCCCGGCCCCAATGGCTGCCCTGGCTCTATCAGTTCATCGCCTGTCGACAATACAGCCACGTTGACCCGGCGAATCACGTCAAGCGTGGCGCAGCCCAACGACGCGGCCAGTCCTTGTTCGATCGGCCCAAGGCGGGTGCCTGCGGGCAGTACCACCTCACCGACGGTGGTTTCTTGCCCTTGCGGGCGAATGTTCTGATTGACGCGCAACGGTTGGCTGAACACTACCCGGCCATCGGCCTGTACCTGCGCGTTTTCCTGCATTTCGACGCAATCCGCCCCGGCAGGCACCGGCGCGCCGGTGAAGATCCGCGCGCAGGTGCCGGGAGTCAGCGCCTCGGGCGCCTGACCGGCAAAAATACGCTGGCTGACAGGCAACGGCTCCCCGGTCCAGTCGGCCAGGTTCAGCGCATAACCGTCCATGGCGCTGTTCGGCCAGGGCGGCAAGTCCAGGGTGGCGATCAGATCCTGAGCCAGCACTCGCCCCTCGCAGGCCGCCAGTGGCAACGTCTCGGTGTCGCGAATCGGCGCGGCTTCAGCCAGTGCCAGCAGGCGCGCCAGTGCCACTTCAACCGGCATCAACTCGCCGGTACGGCCCGGCTTACCCACGGGTTTCACAGGCCGTTGCCTGCTTCAGATGCGCCACGAAATTGCATGGGCGATGACGGGCGTCCAGTTGTTCGGCCAGAATCCCGTCCCACCCCGTGCGCACAGCATTGGTCGAACCCGGCAGGCAGCACACCAACGTGCCGTTGGCCAGACCGGCCAGCGCGCGCGATTGCACGGTCGAGGTGCCGATGTCGGCCACGGAAATCTGCCGGAACAACTCACCAAAGCCATCCACCTGTTTGTCCAGCAGGCAACTGACGGCCTCAGGCGTACTGTCGCGGGCCGTAAAACCGGTGCCGCCGGTGATCAGCACCACCTGAACCTCATCCTCGGCAATCCACTGCGCGACTTGGGCGCGAATTTTGTACAGGTCATCCTTGAGCAACACACGTGCCGCCAATCGATGGCCCGCTTCAGTCAGGCGGTCGACAAACACCTGACCCGAGGTGTCGGTGTCGAGGGTGCGGGTATCGCTGACGGTCAGAACAGCGATGTTCAAAGGTACGAAAGGCGCATCAACCTTGGCTTTCATAGACGAGGTCCAGTTGTAGGAAGAACAGCCCGGTGTTATATCACAGCCCTTCTTTTGCCTGACTGCGCGGAGTCAATTCATGAACCGGTTACCTTGTTCCATCCTGCTTCTGGCGGGCGGACGCGGCCAGCGCATGGGCGGGCAAGATAAAGGGCTGGTGCAATGGCAGGGTCAGCCGCTGATCGCCCATGCCCTGCACGTGGCACGTCCCTTCACCGATGACCTGATTATTTCCTGCAACCGTAATCGCGAGCGCTACGCAGCCCTGGCCGATCAACTGGTCAGCGATGGCAACGACGACTTCGACGGGCCATTGGCCGGGATCCGCGCGGGTCTGGCAGCAGCACGGCATGCCCATCTGCTGGTGCTGCCCTGTGACGTACCGAAGATCGACGCCGCACTGATTGCCCGGTTGCTCGATACGGCAGGTCAGCACCCCGGCCGACCGGTCATGGTGCGCCAAGGCCAACAGTGGGAACCCTTGCTCTGCGTCATCCCCGTGAACCAGCGCGGCGTGTTTGATAATGCCTGGGCAAACGGCGAACGCAGCCCGCGCAATATCATGCTTAAGCTCAATGCACACGCTTGCGAGTGCGTAGACAATGACCCGCGGCTGGTCAATTTCAATACCCCGGATTTACTGGACTAACCGCAATAGCTATTCTTGCGCCACTCTTCAGGGAACTTGCAGGCGCTGTATACGTCTCAGGGTCAGTTACCTATCACGCACATTCATTTGTTGGAGAAACACCATGACTCATCGGACTCTCGCCGCTCTCATGCTCACTGCTGGCCTGGCCGCCCTTGCTGGCTGTGCTTCGCCAACCGTGATCACACTCAACGACGGTCGTGAAATCCAGGCAATCGACACGCCTAAGTACGATGAAGATTCGGGCTTCTACCAGTTCAAACAATTGGACGGTAAAGAAACCCGCATCAACAAAGATCAGGTTCGCACCGTTAAAGAGTTGTAAGTTTCATGCATTAAGACAAAACCCGCCTGGTGCGGGTTTTGTTGTTTATGGCTCCCCGCGTGTTGTTTCTTACCAGTCGAGGCTGATCTGACTCTCGAAAAAACGCGCCTGACCTGTCACCGGGTCGGTAAAACGCAACGTCTTTGCCAGTAGTTTCAACGGGTTGGCATAGTCATCCTCAGCATCCTTGATCACCTGTGGGTAAAACGGGTCGTTGCAAATCCCCGCCCCCAACGCCGCCATATGCACCCGCAATTGATGCTTCTTGCCGGTCACCGGCGATAACCCGTAACGCCACAAGTCGCCATTTTTTTCGATCACGCTTACGTGCGTCTCGGTGTTGCTGACACCTGGGCCTTCTTGCATGCGGAAGAACGGTTCGCCATCAATCAATCGGCTTTTATGCACCAGGGGCAGTGGCAGATCCGGCAACGCTGGCGCAATGGCTTCGTAATGCTTGTCGATTTTGCGCGTCGGAAACAACGACTGATACGCCGAGCGACTCGCCGGGTTGGCCGAGAACAGCACCAGCCCGGCGGTGTGACGATCAATACGGTGCAGCGGCACCAAATTCGGATTGCCCAGGGTGCGAATCAACCGACGCAACAGGGTCTGTTCCACGTATTCCCCGGCAGGCGTCACCGGCAAAAAGTGAGGCTTGTCGGCCACCACCAAATGCTCATCGGCATAGAGGATGGTCTCTTGCACAGGGATCGGCGTTTCGTTGGGCACTTCACGAAAATAGTGAATGCGCAGGCCTTCCTTGTACGCCAACTGCGGGCTGACAGGCTCCCCGTGGGCATCCAGCACCCGACCGCGGGCCATACGATCGAGCCATTGCTCGCGGCTGATTGCGCGAAAGTGATCACACAGGCAGTCGAGTACCGTCGACCACTGGCCGGGCGGTAGATACAGGGTGCTGGCTTGATGCGCGGCGGCGTTGAAAACAGGGGGCGACATAGTGGGCTCGGGCAATAAAAAAGCAGTCGGGATTATCGCCCAGCGTCCCCGTTCAAGAAACCGCCAATCGCATCCCACCCTATATATGTAGCCATTTCCGGCGTTTATGCCGGTACACACTGCTCACGTTTCCCTCCCCCTCCCGGCTATCGGCTGGACCGAGATACAAGGCCGGGGTATTAGAATTTTCGTGAGTGATGCCCATGAGTGATGTCTTTCATTTGTCGGATGCCTTGAGCGCCGAACTGGTTTCGTTGAGCCCCCCTGCAGAACGGCAGCATGTCCAGAAGTGGACAGCGCTGGACGTCGAGATCCAAACACTACTGGCGCAACAGCCCACCGTTGAATCCGTGCTGCAAGAAGCGTTGAACACAACCTTCCCTGACGCAACCGACCCGCTTGACCCGGAGCGTCTGCTGGTGATCGTCAAACCCAGCGGCGAGACGTCCTCCTCTGTAAGACCGCAACCGTTAAGCGTGTTGGACACGGTTCTGGATACCTTCCGTACCGGTCTTTACCCGCGCTACCCAAAAGAACGAACCTTTATTTCCACGCAGGTCGAGGCGACAAACTCACTTCTGGACATCGCCCTTTTTGAGGGCTTTTGTGGCGACGTCCGCCAACACTTACAACGCTACCTCAAGCAACAAACGACAGCGTTCTGGCACGCACAAACACCTCTGACCGGCACCCGTACCCGCAAAGCCTGGTTACAGGAAAAGCTCAGTGAGTTGCTGACCGTCGAATCTCAACTGCTGTCATTCGACGGCACCCTGATTCCGGACCATCGCGTGCTGATCGATCACATCGTGCGCTACCCGACTGTCACGGCACGCGGAGCATTGCCCGCGTTTTCACGACCCGCCGTCTACGCCCTCGCACTGAAAACCGAGGACGACCCAGCCTTGGCTGATTTGGCGGGCGCATTTGTCATTACCGCCCGGGATGGTACCGGTGCGGACGATGCAGCCGGGGCGTATGCGATTCCTGTCAAAACAGCGGCTGTTCAGATCAGCGCCAGCGCCGATGCTGGCACCGTGGTGCTGTACACGCCTTCCGGTGGCCTGACGGGTTTTACCTCGTTGAAAGCCTTGCACGATGAAATCGAACGCCGCTGGCGCAGCACGTCAGAATTTGAGTCGCTGCTGGAACTGCTTTCGACCCAGGACCTGAAGCGGGTCCTGACGTGGGATAGAGGGCCGCAGGCGCCGCTGGGGCTGGTGTTCACCGAGATAGAGGGCTCCCTGTTCGAGCACCTATTCAGCGCCCATGACCAGCAGCGCGAACAGAATATTTTCCACGTCCTGCTCCATTCGGCTAACCGCTCAGTCACGCAAATCAGCGAAGGCTTGGCGCACGTTGTCGACTACGCGCATCGTTTTAAACAGGCCAATGCGCTGAATGCGCGATCCGTTAAACGCATCGCACTAAAAGCCCGTGAATGGCTGCTTAAAGCCAACAGCGCCGATCGTCAGGCCTGGCTGGATGCGTCTGAGCACTATCGCCTGATGAGCCTGCTGGCCAATGAAAACGGTGAGCCTTCAGCCGAACAATTTGGGGACAAGCCCTTCTTGCTGCGCTATGCGCGTGAACAATTGCAGCAACATATCCAGGCCCACTATGGGCTCAACGTTGATCCCGACACGGTCCTGATCACCGTCACCACGGCCGAGCGAGGGGCCGGGCCGGTTATTCCGCCGACAGCTTGGGCCCCCACCTCCTACACGGCAGTCAACAGCCTTTCGCGTACCGGACCTACGATCAGGCTGAGCAGTACCACGCGAACAATGACGGAACTGGCCCTCGAAAACGTCAGCAAATTTGACATTGACTACGCACTGACGGCCCGCGTGACCACCGTTCATAGCAGCGATACCGCCGCAGCTCCGCTCAATGCAGCGCAAATCAAAGCCATTATCCGAACCGTCAATATCGGTGATAACTACCCCGCCTATCTGCACGATGCACTGATCGATTCGCCCAAGGCCGTGGCGCGACGTGAAACCGCCATGCGGCTGATGCATGCGCAAATGCAGGTGGATGCACTGGAGGCCAAGATCAACGGTGATTTTTCGCCCGATCGCGTTGACCGGGGGTATCGATGGGTGGAAGCGGCGCTTAAAGCGGCCGAAAATCCGGAGCTCACGGCGACCTTTGAAGAGCATGCCCTTGCCACCTTCCAACTGCTGATCAGCGAAGCCACCGTGCGCGGTGTATTGATCTTTGGTACACCTGCAACCCATCCAATCGACAGCACGCTGGTGATGCTCGATATTATTGCGCCGCCCCCCCATTTCCCCGTCAAGTCGCTGGTGGTGTACACCCCGTATGCGCCGGACGGAAAACGATTCAGAGAGTTCGAAAGCCGCCAGCATTTTGCTAGGCATTTTCTGGGCAACCCGCAGTTGCTCGACTACTTTGTTTCGCGCGTCAGTCAAGGCAATAAGGCGCGGGTCCGTCTCTTGCTTGAGCAAGGATTGAGAGCACCCGATATCAAGCTCATACCTATTGCAGGCAATTTCATCGAGCAAGCCTGCTTGGCCGAAGCGCGGCAGGGCATCGCCAATGCCGAAGCACTGAGTACCTCCACCTCCGAAATCAATCAGCTCACGGTCTGGAACAGCATTGAAACGGTGGTGGACGTGGTGACCATGCTACTGCCTTTAAAAGTGACCGCGCCCATCGCCTTGGGACGCAGCCTGATGTCGCTGTGGCGTTTCATCGACGCCCTTAAACGCGACAGCCAGAGGGAAGCCATCGGGCATTGGGTGGGCATGATTGCGCACTGGGCAGACGCCAGCATCGATATCGGCGTTGGCTTCATTCGCGGGCCTAAAACGATTGCTACCCCCGCTCCCGCCCTTGATCCAAAACTGAGTTACAGCCACAGCGTGTCTGACCTGACCTTGCGCAGCGATGGCATTTATCAGGGCATTTATGAAAGAGCCCCCTCGGGCAGCGGCTCGTTACAGCATTTCATTCATCAAGATGAGCATTGGTTTCAAATCGTCCACGACTCGCATCTGAACCTGTGGCGGGTGATCGACATGCGCAATCCACAAGCCTGGTATCGCTCCCCCATAGCCCGTGACAGCCAGGGCGTGTGGCGCATCGAAACAGCGCAGGCAGGCTTGCTGGGCGGGATTCGCTCCACACTCGCGCCGTTTCGGGTACGTGTTGCATTCCCCAATTTCAGCTTTAGAGAAGCGCGAAAACTGCTTGATCAATTTGACTTCCCCCCTGCCAGTCAAATGCGGCTGGAATTGGACCTGGCGGAATACCTGGTCAAACATCACGTGTTTCCGATCTGGTCCAGGCAGTACCTGAAACCCGGACTGGGGGAAGCAGCCGCCCGGGTACAGCCGAGCACTTCCAGCAGCACTGTGGGCCTGAGCAATAAACGCAAGCTTGCGGAACCCGCCGGGGATTTCCCGCGCAACGCGCCAAAACAGCCTGTGGTTTCGACCACGACGGTGGTGATTGAACCCCTGAACAACACGAGCTGGAAACACTGGGGGCAAGCCCTGGAAGCAACACAGTTGACCCCGGTGAGCCTGAACCCGCCCATCTCCAAAGTCACCGATGCAAAAGGAACTTACCGGGTCATTAACATTGACGAGCTGTATTACGAGATATTGCCACAGGGCAATCTCCCCCAAGGCAACCGGGTGTTCATCCGCTACCCCGACAAACCCTGCAACACGTATGAACAGTTAGGTTTGCTGATTCACCAGAGCCGTTACCTGCAACCCCGGCTGGCCGAGTTCATTAATGGCCAATGGGTTGTCCACCCGCCGTTTTTCCATAAGTCGCTGGCCCAGTTTGTCGGTTCTCTTTTGCCGGCCCTGACACCTGTTTCAAGGAGTGCAGTGGCAAAAAGGCTGTATCAATTCGCCGATACCTCCAGCCCCGACCTGACCCCGAAACGCATGCGCACTATCAACAACACTTTGCATGGTTGGCGCACAGGCAACGCCGTCCCAGACCATCTCCATCTTGGGGACCCGCTCGCCCTGCTGGCGCAAAAAGGCACAGCCGCCGGCAATAAGACCTTCACGCTCGGGCAACTGGCACGCACATCATTCTTCAATCAGCTGGATCTGATTCTGCTCGCCAGCGAACGCTTGCTACTCAATGAACCGTTGGGCCTGAACAACATGATGAGACGTGTGCTGGAGCGCCTCGGCTATCAAATTTATCCGGACATCCCAAGTGCCACTGAATTGGTGTTCCGCCGCAAGGGGGCCGGAACCATGAACTATCTACAGCTGCACAGCATCAACTCGCCGCAGATCTCGCTGGCCAAAACCCTGTCGGAGTCGATCGAGGCCATGATCCAGCGCAACCCGTTGTCACCGCTGTCGCTGGCCATGAAAACAGCCCGCCATGAAGGTAAATTACTGGCGTTTTTAGGAGGGGTCATGCAGACGCCACTCGCTGACGTGCCCACCGGGTTTATTTATAGGGCGTGACACACACAGGCAGGCTCTCAGCTGCAGGCCGTGCGGCCTGCAGCTGGAGGGTTAACAATCCATAACGCGCAAAAAACCAATCGCTTGTTCTATATCAAAAGGCCAGTCCAGCTCAGCCCCCGTGTCCACACGGCGTAATACCGGAATACGCAAACTATAGGTGTCAAAAAACGCGAGTTCTTCGGCAATATCGATCAGTTCTACCAACAGCCCATGTTCGATAAGCGGCATCAATTGCGCTTCCGCGATCTCACACAGATGACAGCCCAATGTGCCGAACAGTTGACATTCGGGAAGCATGATTTTCGACCTGAAGGAAATAAGCCGCCATTTTAAGAGCCTCCCATGCCGTCGTCGACCTGCAATCAAACTGCACAGTCATTTGGCCGGGCCTGTTTGCGAATGCCGTGGACTGACTGCAAATGTTCGGGCGCAATAGGCCGTTGCCCAATCCAGCACCGGTTTCTCGAAAAAACGATACGCCAGTGCCCCGTAACACAACACGGCCGCCATCATCAGCAGCAGGAAAACAGCATTGTCCCAAGGGCTGGCAGGCCACACCCCGACCCGTTGCCACAGATGACCGATCACACCCAGCACTAACAGGTGCGACAGGTAGATCGTGTAGGACATATCACCGGTAAAGATCAGGAACGCAGGCACGCGGATCCGTTTACGGCGCTCCAGCAGCACCAGTGCGCCCACCAGTGCGCCAAAAACACCACCGACCGATAGCATGCGCATCAGCCCCTCGGCAGCAAATAACTGATAGCCATAGATCAAGGGAAACCCGATACACAGAGCGGCTATCAGCGTTGCCCACACCCAGGGCGTCGGCAACCTGGCGCTGAATTTGCTGTAAAAAAACAAGGCCAGCGCACTGCCCGCGATGAACTCAAGCGCATACGGGTGAAGCATGATTTTCAATGCCGGGTTGAAGTCCTGCCAATTGGCAGACACGTTGAAGCCAATCAACCCGATCGCCCACACCCCCAGCAGCAGTGGCAGGTGTTTCTCCTTGAACAACAGCAAGCCGGTAAACACCAGGTAAAACCACAGTTCAAAGATCAGTGACCACGCCACCATCACCAACAACACCCGGTCATTGGGCAGCAGCAGGAACGACATTAGCCAGTTAGAGCTGCCGTGGGAGGTGTTCACGACACCCGGCAGGGCCAGGGTCACCCCCAAAGTAATAAAGAAATACAGCCAGTAATTGGGGTAAATACGTGAGAGTCGATTAAACACAAAGCGCTGGGTCTGCACTTTGTTTTGAAAACGGCCACGGGTGACGATCACCATAACGAAGCCACTGATGACAAAAAAAAGATCGACGCCCAGTTGGAAAAAATTCACCAATGCTGGCAATAGAAGATCGCCCCCGGAATACTTCGCTTCAACCGAGGCCATGTGAAATACAACCACTCCCAGAACGGCAGCGCCTCTCAAGCCTTGGAGGGAATACAGACGTTCCATAACGCTCCTGACGACTACGCTTGTTCAACATCCCATTAAACTGCTGGTTCTGAGCATAGCGAAGGACCGTGATTTTGGAATTTTGCTCTCAAAGAATGATGCATATCAGCGCCAGCCCCCCTCATTTGCTGGAAGCTCGCGACTTTTTTATTTGAACTCACAGGGAAGACGTTTGTGTTTGCCAATTTATTGATCATCCTCGCCTCATCACTGGTGGTGATTGCCTTTTTCAGGCGATTGAAGCTGCCCCCGGTGCTGGGCTATCTGTGCGTGGGCCTGTTCGTGGGGCCAACCGCTCTGGACTGGATCAACGACAGCCCGGACTTGCCCGATCTGGCCGAACTTGGCGTCGTGTTTCTGCTGTTTTCGCTGGGGCTGGAGTTTTCGTTGCCCAAAATGCTGGCACTGCGCAAGGTGGTGTTCGGGCTGGGCAGCCTGCAAGTGGTGTGCACCTCGTTGGTGCTGGGGGGGTTGCTGTACGCCTTTGGCATGAGCCTGAATGCCGCCTTCCTGCTCGGTGCCGGCCTCGCGCTGTCATCCACGGCCATCGTCAGCAAGGAACTCACCAGCCTGGGGGAAATTTTCAGTCGCCATGGCCAGAACGCAATTGGCGTCTTGCTGTTTCAGGACGTCGTGGCGGTACTTTTGCTGACCCTGGTGCCGGTGTTTGCCGGCAGCAGCGATCAGGCCTGGTATTGGGCGTTGCCCGTCACACTGGGCAAGACCGTGATTCTGTTTGTCGGCTTGCTGTTGGCCAGTCGCTTTCTATTACCGCGCCTGTTTCATGAAGTCGCAGCCTCGCGCTCGGCAGAGCTGTTTGTATTACTGGCCCTGGTCATCGTGCTGCTGACGGCGTGGCTTACCCACTTGTTAGGGTTGTCGCCGGCACTGGGGGCATTCCTCGCTGGCATGCTGCTGGGTGAAAGCCATTACCGTCATCAAATCGAAGCAGACATTCGCCCGTTCCGTGACATTTTGCTGGGCCTGTTCTTCGTCAGTATCGGCATGCTGATTGATCTGCAGTTGTTCGTGCATGACGGTTTTCTGATTCTGGGGCTGACCCTGGCGCTGTTGCTGATCAAGGGCGCCGTGGTTGCGCTGCTGGTCAAAATACGCGGCAGCGATGGCGAGACCGCGTGGCGCAGTGGCCTGGCCCTGGCCCAAGGCGGCGAGTTCTGTTTCGCGCTGATGGCGCAGATGCAGAGCAGTGCCCTGATCCCGCCAGAAATGGCCGGTTACCTGCTGGCTGCCACCTTCTGCTCCATGCTGCTGACGCCTTTGCTGTTACGCGCGGCGCCACAAATTGCGGCCAGCTTGCACCGCAAGTCCAACGAGGAAGCGGAACTGGAAGAAATCGCCGCACAGAACGCCGAATTACACGGGCATGTGGTGATGTGCGGGTACGGCCGTGTCGGCCAGTCCATCGGACGCTTCTTGCGCAGTGAGCAGCATGAGTTCGTCGCGCTGGATTACGACCCGGATCGCATTCAGGAAGCGGCCAAAGTCGACAGTTGCGTGCATTACGGCGATGCTCGCCGCGGGGATTTACTGCGGGCGGTGGGCCTGGACCGTGCGCGCTTGCTGGTGATCGCCGTCGACAATACCGAGGTGGCCATGTGCGTGCTCAAGGAGGCGCGTTTAATCACAATCGATGTGCCTGTATTGGTGCGCACCCGCGACGACAGTCTGCTCACCGAACTCAAAGCCGCCGGAGCAACTGAAGTGGTGCCGGAGCTGCTGGAGTCGAGCCTGATGCTGGCCTCCCACGCACTGATCCTTCTGGGCATACCGGAGCGCAGTGTGCGCCACCGGGTCGATGAGGTCCGTCACAACCGCTATCACTTGCTGGACGGCTGCCTGGATAACGCTGACGCACGCGAAACCCCGGGGTTCACCCGCGAAGGTGAGTAATTTAAGGTAAGGTCTTGTCACAACCGAGGGTGAACATCTCAGACGCCGGCATGCCCGGCGACAGATTTTCAGTGAACCTTCAATCCATGCCTACACTCTGAACCATCAAGAAGCCACTCACGGAGATCATCATGGCCCGCAATACAGCAAAAAATGCGCAAGAGATTTTGATGGCTGACTTCCAGACGCTGGTTGCCGACACCGAACGTTTGCTGGAACACACAGCCTCTTTGGCTGGCGATCAGGCTGACGAACTGCGTTCACAGATCAAGGACAGCCTGCTAAAGGCCCGTGAATCACTCGAACAAACCAAGGAAACCCTTCAGGAGCGCGGGCAGGCTGCTGTGGTCGCTACCGAAGATTATGTCCAGGCCAACCCTTGGCAATCGGTCGGTATTGCTGCTGGCGTGGGCTTTTTGATCGGCTTGCTGGCGACTCGGCGCTGAATATGACAGAAGAATCCGGATCCCCTCGTTCCTCACCCCGGCGCCTGGGTGCCGCGTTTCTGGGCTTGTTGCACAGCCATGTCGAGTTGCTCGGCATTGAGTTTCAAGAACAGAAAGCGCGTACGGTCAGTCTGTTGCTATTTGCGGGGCTGGCACTGGTGTTCGGTCTGTTGTTGCTGATCGGGCTCTCGGCACTGGTGCTGGTTCTGGTCTGGGACAGTTATCGTCTGGCCGGCATCATCGGACTGTGCGTGTTTTATGCGCTGGCCGCCATTTTCTGCGGCCTGCGCCTCAAAGCGGCGGTGTTCGATGAATCCTCTCCTTTCAATGCCACGCTTGAAGAGCTGGCCAAAGACCGCGAGCGTTTGTTGCCATGAACCTGCCTGAAATGCCGCCAAAAGCGTCCCGGCGTGAAATGCGCAAAGTGCTGATTCGCTTGCGCATGGAGATGCACCGCCAGGAAATACGCCACGAAGCCCAGCAACTGATGCAACCTCTGCAGAAGATGCGCGGGATGACGACTAACTGGCAAGATAGCCTCGGCATCAAACACGCCCCGTTATGGGGCGTGGCCGCTGTTACCCTGCTGGGCTTTCTGACAGGCAAAGGTGCACGCTCCAAGGGCACCGGCCGCATGTCACGCCTGATTGGCCTGACGACCGGTTTATTGCCGCTGATCAAACTGGTCATCCAGGGTACAGCGCGCAAGCCTTGAACATGCCTGACCGGCGCATCGCGTGTCCGTTGTTTGAACGACGGTTGCGCGCTGCGCCTTTTTTTGCAACCTCCTCCCCCTTGCACCCTCCTGCGTGAAGCGAGAAGCTGAGCCCGGACTCACTGACGGAGCACTGCGCCTTGGATTGGCAAACCCTACTTAATCGCGAACGTCTCGGAAAACCCCATCACAGCCCGGAAGAACTAGGGCGCAGCCCCTTCCATAAAGATCACGACCGCATCATCTTCTCGGGTGCATTCCGCCGTCTTGGCCGTAAAACCCAGGTTCATCCGGTCACCAGCAATGATCATATTCACACCCGCCTCACCCATTCACTGGAAGTCAGTTGTGTCGGCCGCTCTTTAGGCATGCGCGTGGGTGAAACCCTGCGTGGCGCCCTTCCTGACTGGTGTGACCCCGGCGATCTTGGAGTGGTGGTGCAGTCGGCTTGTCTGGCCCATGACATCGGCAACCCGCCTTTCGGGCACTCGGGCGAAGACGCCATCCGAAACTGGTTTCAACAGGCCGCTGGCCGCGGCTGGCTGGATGACATGAGTGACGCCGAGCGACTGGACTTCCTGAGTTTTGAAGGCAACGCCCAAGGCTTCAGGGTGCTCACGCAGCTGGAATATCACCAGTTTGACGGAGGCACCCGCCTGACCCACGCCACGCTGGGCACCTTCCTCAAATACCCGTGGACGGCAAAGCATGCCGACTCGCTCGGGTACAAAAAACACAAGTTCGGATGCTATCAGAGCGAGCTTCCCCTGCTTGAAGGGATCGCCCAGAAGCTGGGCCTCCCGCAACTCGAGGACGAACGCTGGGCACGTCACCCTCTGGTCTATCTGATGGAGGCAGCGGACGATATCTGCTATGCCTTGATTGACCTCGAAGACGGTTTGGAAATGGATTTACTGGCCTATCCGGAAGTTGAAGCCTTGCTGCTGGGGCTGGTAGGCGATGACTTGCCGCAGACCTATCGCCAGCTGGGGCCCAAAGACTCGCAACGGCGCAAGCTCGCCATTCTGCGCGGCAAAGCCATTGAACACTTGACCAATGCGGCGGCGCGTACATTTGTCGAGCAGCAGGATGCATTGCTTGAAGGCACGCTGCCGGGCGATTTGGTCGAGCATATGCATGGTCCGGCAAAACGTTGCGTGCTGGATGCCAAAAACATGGCCAGGCACAAGATATTTCAGGACAAACGCAAAACCCTTCATGAGATTGGTGCTTATACGACGCTGGAGATCTTGTTGAATGCCTTTTGCGGGGCAGCGCTGGAGCAGCACAAAGGTCGCACGCCCTCATTCAAGAGCCGTCGCATCCTCGACTTGCTGGGTAATAACGCGCCAGCCCCTCACTGGCCACTGCACCGTTCCTTCATGCGCATCATCGACTTTATCGCCGGCATGACCGACAGCTACGCCACAGAAATGGCCAGGGAAATGACTGGCCGCTCAAGCCCTACCTGAGCCCCGCCCTCAATACAAGGCTAATCACGCTCAGCGATTAGCCTTGTATTGCACTGTCAGAAAATGACACCTCACGCGAAAGAATTAAAACCAAACACCCAAACACAACATGTAAACAACTTAAATATCTGTAGTCCATTTCCTTCAACATACTAAACCTAATCTTTGCATATCAAACATATCAGTCAAGAAACAGCCAAAGCTTTAAACAAACGGCACTTCCTCATATCAAGCAGCCGTGCTCTTGCGCCTTAATTTGCGTAGGATTTTTCCCATACTACGTTTGTAGGCCAAAGGGTTCGTGTGCCCACTCCTATAACTGAGCTATGGTGCGCGCTTTCTATACCGCGCTTAACAGGAATTAACTATGACCACCGTCTTTATTGTTGACGACCACCCGGTTATCCGGCTCGCTATTCGTATGTTGTTAGAACATGAAGGGTATGAAATAGTCGGTGAAACCGACAACGGTGTGGATGCCATGCAAATGGTGCGCGAATGTGTCCCGGACTTAATCATTCTTGACATCAGCATCCCGAAACTCGACGGACTGGAAGTGCTTGCACGCTTTAACGCCATGAATTCGACCCTTAAAACACTCGTCCTGACAGCGCAATCTCCTACGTTGTTCGCCATGCGCTGCATGCAATCCGGGGCCGCCGGGTATGTGTGTAAACAAGAAGAACTGAGCGAACTTGTCAGTGCAATTAAAGCTGTCTTCGCTGGCTACAATTATTTCCCCAGCCAGGCCTTGACACCAGAACGCCACGAGGGTGGTGATTATTCAGAGATCGAACTATTCAAATCGGTCAACGACCGGGAGCTGATGGTTTTGCAGCTGTTTGCACAGGGCAAAACCAACAAGGAAATAGCCAAAGGCATGTTTCTGAGCAACAAAACCGTGAGCACTTACAAGAAGAGACTCATGCAAAAACTAAAAGCGAATTCATTGGTTGATCTTATCGAATTGGCCAAACGCAATTCTTTAGTGTGAGAAACAGGATGCCCACGCGGTTAATACACTTCCTATCACTGATCGCAGGTTTCATCCTGTGCTACCCGGTATTGGCCCATGCCACCGGCCGTGACAACTATTCATTGCTAAGCCGCTCGGGCATCTATTATCAGGAAGCGCCTCTCGATAAGCATCAACGTACCTGGTTGCAGGAAAAGCGCATATTACGGGTGGGTATTTCGTCTCCGGACTACCCGCCTTTTGACATGACCACCAGTGGTCAGGACTACGAAGGGTTTACCGCCGATTACACGGGGCTTTTGTCTCAGGCTCTCAACGTGTCCATCCGGGTTCAACGCTTTACTTCACGAGACCAGGCGATTCAGGCACTCGTGGAAGGCACCATCGATATGCTCGGTACCTCCAATGGCTATGAAGCAGCGAACCCCGACCTGGTCCTGTCCATTCCCTACGCGGTTGACCAGCCTGTACTGGTAAGCCGCGAAGGGGAAAATCGCTCGCTGACCCAAGGTCTGCAAGGCCTGCGCCTGAGCATGGTGTACCACTATTTGCCACTGGAGGATGTCAAAAAGCTGTATCCCAAGGCAATTATCCAGTCCTACCCGTCCTATCAGAATGCAATAAATGCGGTAGCCTTCGATCAGGCCGATGTCTTTCTTGGCGATACAATTTCAACGCACTACATGATCAACAAGGGCTATTTGAAAAACATCAAAATGGCCAATTTCAGCAAGCATGAAGCGTATGGTTTCAGCTTCGCCGTGCACCGCGACAACCCCATGCTGCTCAACATTCTCAATACCACCCTGGCGGCCATCCCCAACAGCGAACGTGAAAGCATCGCCAAGCGTTGGAGCGCAGGTAGCGATATCCTGCTCTCCGACCAAAAACTTCAACTGACCGAGCGGGAAGAGCGCTGGCTGGCCAAACACCCCACGGTCAAGGTCGTGGTCAACGAAACCCTGGCCCCACTCAGCTTTTTCGATGCCGAAGGTAATTTTCGGGGCATTACCGCAGACCTGCTTGAAATGATTCGACTGCGTACCGGATTACGTTTCGAGATCCAGCGAACCCGCAGTCTGGGCAACATGATCGACATGATCCAGCGTCACGAAACCGACATCATTTCAGCGATCAGCCCTTCGTTGTCCCGGGAGAGCCAGCTCCACTTCAGCCGCCCCTACCTCGAAAACTCTTTTGTTCTACTGACTGAAAAAGGCCATGACCACCCCTCAAATCTTGAACAATTAGCCGGTAAGCGTCTTGCACTGACGTTGGGCAATCCACTGACCCATTACCTGAAAAAAGAATTCCCCGACATTACCCTGGTTGAAACCGACGACATTTATCAGGCCACACAGCTATTGGCAGAAGGAAAAGTCGAGGGGGCGGTCAATACGTTGGTCATTGCCAACTACCTGCTGGCTTCCCAGCTTTTTCAGGACCGTTTACAAATCAGCGCCACGATCGGAACCCAACCCGCCACTTTCGCGTTGGCGACCGCCCGTGATGCCAGCGAATTGAGCACCATCCTCGATAAAGCCCTGCTCAGCATTGCTCCCGATGAACTGGGGATTATCAACAGTCGCTGGCGGGGCTATGTCCCAGCTTCTGACAGCTACTGGCGCAATTATCATCGCCTGATTTACCAAGTCATCATCGGTACCACGCTGCTGCTGCTACTGTCGCTGCTCTGGAATGCCTACATGCGCCGTCAGATCCAGCATCGCAAACGGGCGGAGCGCGCGCTAAACGACCAATTCGAATTCATGCGCGCACTGGTCAATGAGACCCCCCATCCCATTTACGTACGTGACCGTGAAGGCGTACTGAAAACCTGCAACGACAGTTACCTGAAAGCCTTTGCAGCCAAACGCGAGGATGTAATCGGCAAGACAGTCATCAAGTCCCGGCGTGCCATTAGCAATGAACACGAAGCACACGACTTCCAGGCGGACTACCTGCGCGTCATACGCGAAGGCACTCCATTGATCATGGACCGTCAACTGCACTTGGGCGATCAGGCCATCACGATCTATCACTGGATTCTCCCTTACCGGGATTCTCTGGGCGAAGTTCAAGGCATTATCGGGGGCTGGATTGACATCAGTGATCGTCGTCAACTGATGGACGAACTGCGTGCTGCCAAAGAGCGTGCAGATGAGGCCAACCGTGCCAAAAGCACCTTTCTGGCAACCATGAGCCATGAAATCCGTACGCCGATGAACGCTGTCATCGGCCTGTTGGAACTGACGTTAAAACGCGCCGACAAGGGGCAATTGGACCGGCCTTCCATCGAAGTGGCATATAACTCGGCCAAAGACCTGCTGGAGTTGATCGGCGACATCCTTGATATCGCCCGCATCGAATCCGGCCGACTGAATTTGTCTGCAGAACGTGTCAACCTGCGTGAACTGGCCAACGCAGTCATTCGGGTGTTTGACGGTCTGGCACGCCAAAAGAAACTGACCCTGGCCCTTAAGTTCACTCCTGAGCATGAAGCCCCGGATGTACTGATCGACCCGCTGCGTTTCAAACAAATCCTGACCAACCTGATCAGCAATGCCATCAAATTCACTGAACGGGGGCAGGTCACGCTGCAAATGGATGTGCGCCCCACCGAGGTCCCGGACCAGGTGGAGCTTCAACTCAGCGTGCAGGACACCGGCATTGGTATAAATGAAGCCGATCAGGCCCGGCTATTCCGCCCCTTCTCACAAGTTGAAAACTCCGGGCAACTGGCGTTGGGCGGCGCAGGGTTGGGTTTGGTCATCTGCAGAAGCCTGTGCGAAATGATGGGCGGCACGCTGACACTTAGCAGTCAGCCCACTGTGGGGACGCAAGTGAATATCACCCTGAAACTTCCCTCCCTTACGCCCTGCCTGGAACAGGCGGAAAAAGAGCCGGAAGTCGCACAGAGCACCCGTCCGCTAAATGTACTGGTAGTCGATGATCACCCGGCCAATCGCCTGCTGATGTGTCAGCAACTGGGGTTTCTGGGGCATATGTTTACGACCGCGCAGCACGGCGCTGCAGGGTTAGAGCTCTGGAAACAGGGCGTATTTGATGTGGTTATTGCGGACTGCAATATGCCTGTGATGAACGGTTATGACTTGACTCGGGCCATTCGCCATCTCGAGCACGCCGAACAACGCACGCCTTGCGTGATTTTAGGATTTACCGCAAATGCGCAGCCCGAAGAACGCCTCAACTGCCAGGAGGCAGGCATGGACGACTGCATGTTCAAACCCATAAGCCTCACGTTGTTAAGTAAGCGCTTGAACGAACTCAAGCCCGCTTCGAGCGAAGTCGCCTTTAATATCGAAAGTCTTTATGCCCTTTCCGGCTCTGATCCGGTTCGCGTCAAACGCTTGCTTGAAGAGATCCTGCGCAGTAACCGCATCGACCTTGAAGAGCTTCAAAAACTGACGACAAAAGACGGACTGGCACCTTTTTCAGAGTTGGCACATCGCATTAAAGGCGCAGCCCGAATTGTCAGTGCACACCTCTTGATAGCGCAATGCGAGGCCCTTGAGAAGGCCGATCTCAGTACCGTGCATCACTGCTGCAAGCAGGTAATTGATGCCATGGCATCGATGGAGCAAACACTGCTGACTGAACTTGAGAAACTGAACCACTGATTACCCCCTTCCCGCTGTGAACACAAAAAAAGCGCAGGTTATTCGGCCCTACTATGCTTAAGGCGACCTGAAGCTTGTTCACAGCGGAGACTCCTTAATGCCCATGACTGCGCCGGCCAGCAAGCGTCAGTTTCCGCTGCATGTGCACATCAGTGTGATGTTTACGTTGCTGTTGATAGTGCTCGGTGTAGCGCTGGGTATTTTCAATTACTTGCAAACAACGCGAATTATTCTTAACAGCAGCCAACAGTTGTTCCACCAGATCGAACAGGATGTTCAGCAAGATTTACAGCACACCTATCAACCGATTCGTCATGCGCTGAGGCTGCTTTCGCTCAATGCCAATACAGGCATTGAGCGAGCCGAAGACCGGATGGCCTTATTGGAGCCATTTGTCCAGACGCTCAAGGACAATCCTGCCCTGGCGGCGCTGTATGTGGGGGATGCGCAGGGGAATTTTTTTCTGGTTCGTCCGCTGCGGACACAAGCGGCTAAAGACCGTTTGTCTGCCCCACAATCAGCCGCTTACGAAGCTTGGAGCATTCAACGCTCAGACCAGATTAAGCCGCTGTCCCGACACTTTTTCTATGATGAATCCTTGTCATTGGCGGGCCAGCGCGACAACCCCAATGAAACCTACGACCCACGCCAGCGCAGCTGGTTTATCCCCGCCCGGGGTATTAACAACGAAATAACGACCAGCCCCTATCTGTTTTTTTCCACCCGTGAGGTTGGCACCACCCTGTCCGGCCGCGGTTCTGCGAAAGTCGTTATGGGCGCCGATCTGACCCTGTCGCAATTGTCCGCCACGCTTGCCAGACACAAAGTCACGCCGCACACAGAAATAGCCTTGTTCGATCAGGACAACAATGCAATCGCTTACCCTGACTATTCAAAATTGGTCGCGGCTCCAGAATCCTCTCAGTTGCCGAAAGTGGAGCAACTCAGTCCGGCCTTGGGCGCATTGATCACTCGCTCTGCCGAGAACACCGCTGAGCTGACGGCAGACCAGCGTCAGTGGATCGTGTCGAGGGCCGGACTTAGCGATGGCGCGCTCAACGGCCTGCACTTGGCCCTGATGGTCCCGAAGGATGAACTGCTCGCCGATGCATACCGGATGCGATGGCAGGGCGCCTTGGTCACACTGGGTATTGTGCTGCTATGCCTGCCCTTGGGTTGGCTGATTTCCCGGTTACTGGTCAAACCGCTGCGCAGGCTGGTGCAAGAGGCCGAAGCCATACGCCGTTTTGACTTTGATTACCCTGCGAGCCCTCATTCACCCGTGCTCGAGATTGACCAACTCGCGTCATCCATGCGTCGAATGAAAGAAACCCTGGCCAGCTTTTTTGAAATCACGGCCAGCTTGTCGGCCCACACCCGCTTTGAGCCGTTACTGCAATCGGTGGTGCTGGAGACCATGAAAATCGCTCAGGCTCAAGCCGGGCTGATTTACCTGACCGACAACGATGGCCCTGAGTTTGCCCTCAAAGGCTTGATCATTGGTGATCAGGCCCAAGACTTAGGCATTGTGCAGCGTTCGCCTATACATGCGGATGCGCGCGACTATCCCCAGTGGCTGCGCACACTGCGCCAAGGCAGCGACAGCGTGGTGTGCACGCTCAACCTTGAGCAGTCAGGCGACCTGCGACCCGTCTTGCAAGCACTCGACACCCACAGCGCACACTTACTTGGCATTCGCCTGCACAACCGTCACGGCGAAACCGTCGGCATTCTGGTATTGCTGCTTAACAACAGTGGCTCCAATGAAGACCGGGAGCACCTGCGCGCCGACCGGATCGCCTTCATCCAGGCCGTGTCCGGCGCGGCGGCCGTGTCCATCGAAAGTCAGCGTTTACAGGAGCGGCAAAAGCAACTGCTGGATGCATTCATTCAATTGCTGGCAGGCGCCATCGACGCCAAAAGCCCCTATACCGGCAGCCACTGCCAACGCGTACCGGCCCTGACCCTGATGTTGGCTGAAGCCGCGTCTGCCAGCCAGGCACCTGAATTTGAGGACTACAGCCCCACCGACGAAGAATGGGAGGCGCTGCACATCGCGTCCTGGCTGCATGACTGCGGCAAAGTCACGACTCCCGAGTACGTTGTAGACAAAGCCACCAAACTTGAAACGCTGTACGACCGCATTCATGAGATACGCACCCGCTTTGAAGTACTCAAGCGCGATGCATGGGTCAGTTATTGGCAAGGCCGGGCGTTGGGCGGAAACGATCAGCAATTGACGCAGATCCTTGAAGCAGCCCTGGCCGCCCTGGATGACGATTTTGCCTTCGTCGCACATTGCAACATGGGGGGCGAGGCCATGGCCGAGGCCGATCTGCAACGCCTGCAAACCATTGCCCTGCGCACCTGGACGCGCACGCTGGATGATCGTTTAGGGGTGTCATGGGAGGAAAACAAGCGTCAAGCAACGCGTGAGGAACACCCTTTGCCCGTCACCGAACGTTTGTTGGCCGACAAACCGGAACACCTGTTTGAGCGCAACGAATCGGAACGGATTGAACCCGACAATATCTGGGGTTTTCAACTGGACGTCCCTCCCTACAAATTCAATCGTGGCGAGCTGTACAACCTGAGTACAACCCGTGGCACGCTGACCCGCGAAGAGCGCTACATCATCAACAACCACATCGTGCAGACCATTCTCATGCTCAAGCACCTGCCTTTCCCGAGCTATTTGGGCAATATCGCTGAAATCGCGGGCGGCCATCACGAAAAAATGGACGGCACCGGTTATCCGAAACGGCTTAAGCGCGAAGAAATGAGTCTGGCAGCGAGGATGATGGCGATTGCCGATATCTTTGAGGCATTAACCGCTTCGGACCGCCCCTACAAAAAGGGCAAAACATTGAGCGAAGCGCTTAGCATCATGGCAGCCATGTGCCACGACGCTCATATCGACCCGCAACTGTTTGCGTTGTTTATGCACGAACAGATTTTTATGCAATACGCCCGGCGCTTTCTTGAGCCTGGGCAAATTGACGACGTGGATATCGATGCCCTGTTGCGCAAGGCCGGGCTTGCGGCTTAGCAGTCACTTAAACGCAAAAAGATCGCCGCCAGCGCTTCAATGCCGTGTTGATCCTGCTCGGTGAAACGGCCAATACGTGGACTGTCCAGGTCCAGCACGCCAATCAAGCGACCGTCCTTGACCAAAGGCACCACCAGCTCACTGTTCGACGCGCTGTCGCAGGCGATGTGGCCAGGGAACGCATGCACATCGTCAACCCGCTGAGTCTGACGGGTGGCAGCGGCTGCACCGCAGACGCCCCGTCCAAACGGGATGCGGACACAGGCGATCTGGCCCTGAAATGGCCCAAGCACCAGCTCTTCATTGCGATTAAGGTAAAAGCCGGCCCAGTTGAGGTCGTCCAGTTGATGAAACAAAAACGCCGAAAACTGCGAGGCGTTGGCAATAAAGTCACGTTCATCGGCCAGCAGAGATTCCAACTGCGCCTTTAACAAGGTGTAACCGTCCAGGCCTGCGCCTGTGGCGTTCAAATCAATCATTGGTTTGCTCCAGCAATTTCAATCCGACCCAGTAGCGCGCGAACTGATAGGCGCAACGACCATTACGGTTGCCGCGCCCGGTCGCCCAACGCACTGCCAAAATATCCAGCGCTTCATCACGTTGCCACTGCAGACCGGCTTTGGTCGCCAATACGCCGATCCAGTGCTCAACCACGCTCAAGAAATGTTCTTGTGTGAACGGATAAAACGACAGCCACAGACCAAAGCGGTCAGACAACGCAATTTTGTCCTCGACTGCCTCGCTGGGATGCAGTTCTCCGTCCACACGTTTCCAGTGTTCGTTATCGCTTTCGTTCTCCGGCACTAAATGCCGACGGTTGGAAGTGGCGTACAACAGGACGTTTTCTGGCGCCTGCTCCAGCGAGCCGTCCAGCACACTTTTCAGCACGCGGTAATCGCCCTCGCCCGCCTCAAACGACAAGTCATCACAAAACAGTACAAAGCGCTGTTCCAGCCCCTGTAGCGCTTCAACTACCCGCGGAAGATCCGCCAGGTGATCGCGCTCGATTTCAATCAGGCGCAACCCTCGTGAGGCGTATTCGGCCAGCAGCGCGCGGATCAGCGAGGATTTGCCCGTACCACGCGAGCCCCACAGCAATGCGTGGTTCGCCGGTAAACCGTCAAGGAATTGTTTGGTATTGCGCCCCAACTGATCGCGCTGTTTATCAATGCCGATCAAGTCGCTCAGGCGCATTTCAAGGCTGACGTCCAGCGCCAGCAAATACCCTGCACGTCCTTCTCGCTGCCAGCGTGCGGCAAGGGCATGCTCCCAGTCCACAGGCTCACGAATCGCTGGCAACAAGGGCTCAATACGCGCAAGCACAGCATCGGCACGCTCCAGAAAGGCATTCAGTTTAGAATCCACAACATCTCCTCAGACTGATACACAGATTGCGCATTGATGGAACGGCCTGGATATCCATTCCCGAAGTAACCGATACGAGCCAGCAGGATGATCCCGGCACCGCGTGTCGGCTAACCTGTTAATCTCTGGTCCGGCGAAAGGAATGGAAACAGGTGCAGCACCCTATGGATATAAAACTCACCCACCGCCTGTCTTTCAAACAGGCGCGGCTGACAGTGCTGGTCGGCTTTGTACTGGGGACGCTGCTCAGCCTGCTACAAATTGGCATCGATTATGCCAGCGAAAACGCTGCCATCAATCGTGAAATCCAATCCTTGCTTGAGATCAGCCATAACCCGGCCTCACGGATTGCCTACAACCTCGACTCTGAACTGGCGCAAGAGCTCGCGCTGGGGCTCCTGCGCTCACCCGCCATCATTGGCGCGCAGTTGATTGATAACGACAAATCGATGCTGGCCTCGGTGCACGATCAGCCCGAAGACGGCCGCTACCGCACGTTGAGTGACTTTTTGTTCGGCGCCAATCGCTCATTCGATGACCGGCTCTACTTCAATCATCTGCCCGAGCAAAGTGTTGGCGTGCTGCACCTAGAGGTGGACACTTACCCGTTTGGCAGCCGTTTCTTGCACCGTGCAGAAGTGACCCTGCTCACCGGCTTTGCCCGCAGCCTGATTTTGTCCGGGCTGCTGCTCGGGTTGTTTTACGTGATGCTGACCAAGCCTCTGGTCCGGGTGATTCGCGACCTGAGTAACAGCAAACCCGGCGATCCCACACAATCGCGTATTGATTGCCCGCCCGGCCATGAGGACGACGAGATCGGGGTGCTGGTCAACGTGGCCAACCAGCAATTTGACGCCTTGGTGCGAGAAATCGAACACCGGCGCAGCGCCGAGAACCGCTTGACCGAGTACCTGGCGCAACTGGAACACATCGTGTCGGCCCGCACCCAGGAGCTCAAGGCGATCAACGCGCGCCTGACGCAGTCCAATGAAGAGCTCGAAACCGCTCGCAGCACGGCGCTGGAGATGGCCCAGGCGCGCTCGGCGTTTCTCGCCAACATGAGCCACGAAATACGCACCCCGCTCAATGGCCTGCTGGGCATGCTGGCCTTGAGCCTGGACAGCCCGTTGAATGCCGAGCAGCACCAGCAACTGTCAATCGCCCACGATTCAGGCAAAGTGCTGGTCGAACTGCTCAATGACATTCTCGACCTGTCGAAATTCGATGCCGGGCAATTGGAGCTCGAACACATTGCGTTTGACCTCGGTGCGCTGGTTGAAGACACCGCCAGCTTGCTGTCCCAGAACGCTGCTCCCAGCGTCGAACTGACTTGCCTGATTGACCCGCACTTCCCGGCACTGGTGATCGGCGACCCGACGCGGGTGCGGCAGATCGTCAGCAATTTGCTGTCCAACGCGTTGAAGTTCACCCGCTTTGGTCGTGTAGATGTACGCCTGCAGGCACAAAACGACCGAGTGCGCATCGAGGTCTGCGACACCGGCATTGGCATTGCCCAAGAAGCCCAGGCCAGAATTTTCAAACCCTTTACCCAGGCTGGCGCGGGTATTACCCGGCAATTCGGCGGCACCGGATTGGGCTTGGCATTGACCAACAGCCTGTGCGAGGTCATGCAAGGACGTCTGACCATCAGCTCAGAAGTCGGTTTTGGCAGCCAGTTCTGCGCCGACCTGCCGCTGCCCTGCCACACGCCGGCCATTTCGCCCACGCCATTGCAGGGCAAGGTCATTGCCGTCACCACTGCCAGCAGCGGCTTGTCTGAGCTGCTTGGCAACCTGTTACCGACCTGGGGCTTGAACTACCGGCGCTTTTCCATCGACGATTCACTGGCAGGCGTTGACCCTGACTTGTTGATCACCGATTGCCCGGAATGCCTGTTTGGTTTGCGCCCCGCTATCAGTGCGCCGATTTTGCTGGTCACGGCCTATGGCAACTTCATGCCCGGCGATCAGGTGAATGCCCTCGCGCCCTTGCAACAAAAGGCCCGTCCACTGTCGCGCAAAGCGCTCTATCAAAGCCTGCTGCACCTGCTGCAAAAAGACGATGACGAAGCCTTGCGCGTGCCTGTCAGCAGTCAGCCAACCGAACATCGCGCGCGAATCCTGCTGGTCGAAGATAACCCCGTCAACCAGTTGGTGGCCAAAGGCATGTTGAGCAAGTTGGGATGCGATGTGGTGGTCGCCGCACACGGCGGCGAAGCCCTGAATCAGCTGGAACAACACGACTTCGACCTGGTGCTGATGGATTGCAACATGCCGGTCATGGATGGTTACGAAGCCAGCCGGCAGATCCGCCAAAGTGAGCGCTGGCCGGACCTGCCGATTGTGGCCCTGACCGCCAATGCCATGCCCGAAGAGCGCGAGCGTTGCCGGGCAGCGGGCATGAACGACTACTTGGCCAAACCCTTCCGCCGCGAAGAGCTTGAGGCGCTGCTGGACACCTGGGTGCCCTTGAAGCCCTGAGAAGTTGGCCTGACGTGAAGCAGCGCTTAGCCCAGCAGTGCTTCTATGTCGGGTTTTAACGCGTTGGGTTTGGTCGGCGGGGCATAACGTTTGATGGTCTGACCATCGGCGCTGATCAGGAACTTGGTGAAGTTCCACTTGATCGCTGTCGAGCCCAGCAACCCCGGTGCGCGCTTTTTAAGCGCCTTGAACAACGGGTGTGCCTGGGCACCATTGACCTCAATTTTTTTGAACAGCGGGAAACTCACCCCGAAATTGATCTCGCAAAACTGCGAAATGGCCGCCTCGTCCCCCGGCTCCTGTTGCCCGAACTGGTTGCAAGGAAACCCGAGAACCACCAGCCCGCGATCCTTGTACTGCTGCCACAGGGCCTCAAGGCCCTTGTATTGAGGCGTAAACCCGCAGTTGCTGGCGGTATTGACCACCAGCAGCGCTTTGCCGTTGAAGTCGGCCAAGGTTTTTGTTTCACCCGTCAGCGTAGTGCAAGGGATATTCAACACGTTATCGGTCATGACGGAGCCTCGAAAAGTGATGTTCAGTCGCGCGGTACGAGATCCAGACACACCGAGTTGATGCAGTAGCGCAGGCCTGTTGGCGGTGGGCCGTCGGGAAATACATGCCCCAAATGCGCGTCGCACGTGGCGCACACCACTTCGGTGCGAATCATCCCGTGGCTCACGTCACGGATCTCGACCATTGCGCTCTCGCCAATCGGCTCATAGAAACTCGGCCAGCCGCACCCCGAATCAAACTTGGCTTTAGCATCGAACAAAGGCGCATGGCAGCAGATGCAGTGATAAACACCCTCTGTTTTGGTGGCGTTGTACTTGCCTGAGAATGGCCGCTCGGTGCCTTTGAGACGGCATACGTTGTATTGCTCCGGATCGAGCATAGCCTTCCACTCGTCCAGCGTTTTTTCCAACTTCTGCATGGTTATCCCCCTGTCACTGAAAAACCCCCGACCAGTGGCTTTTCCAGGGGTCGGGTGGCACGTATGATTGCGCCTCGTTAAACGCCAGTCTGGCACCCGCGTTATCTGCATTCAAACGGATTGTTGAAGCAACGCGGATTGCCGCTGTGTGAAGACACAGAATTTCCCAGTCAGGCATCACCTCTGGCTGGATCGTTCATTTTCGGGATCACATCGCCATGCAGGTCAGCAAATCAAACAAGCTCGCCAACGTCTGTTATGACATTCGCGGCCCAGTGCTCAAGCACGCCAAACGCCTGGAAGAGGAAGGCCATCGCATCCTCAAGCTGAATATCGGCAACCCGGCGCCATTTGGTTTTGAAGCCCCGGATGAAATCCTCCAGGACGTGATCCGCAACCTGCCCACCGCTCAGGGCTATAGCGATTCCAAAGGTTTGTTCAGCGCACGCAAGGCGGTGATGCAGTATTACCAGCAAAAACAGGTAGAAGGCGTCGGTATCGAAGACATCTACTTGGGCAACGGTGTGTCCGAGCTGATCGTGATGTCGCTGCAAGCGCTGCTCAACAACGGTGATGAGGTGCTGGTCCCGGCCCCTGACTACCCGCTGTGGACCGCTGCGGTAACACTGGCAGGCGGCCATCCTGTGCACTACCTGTGCGATGAACAGGCTAACTGGTTCCCGGACCTGGCCGATATCAAGGCCAAGATCACACCGAACACAAAGGCCATGGTCATCATCAACCCGAACAACCCGACGGGCGCGGTATATTCCAGGGAAGTGTTGCAAGGCATGTTGGAAATCGCACGCCAGCACAACCTCGTCGTGTTCTCCGATGAGATCTACGACAAGATCCTGTACGACGATGCCGTGCACATTTGCACCGCATCGCTGGCCCCTGATGTGCTGTGCCTGACCTTCAACGGTTTGTCCAAATCCTATCGCGTAGCGGGTTTCCGTTCCGGCTGGATCGCCATCTCCGGCCCCAAACACAATGCCCAGAGCTATATCGAAGGCATCGACATGCTGGCCAACATGCGTCTGTGTGCCAACGTGCCAAGTCAGCACGCGATCCAGACAGCACTGGGCGGTTATCAGAGCATCAACGATCTGGTCCTGCCAAATGGCCGCTTGCTCGAGCAACGCAACCGTACCTGGGAGCTGCTCAACGACATTCCAGGCGTCAGTTGCGTCAAGCCCATGGGAGCCTTGTACGCATTCCCGCGCATTGACCCAAAAGTCTGCCCGATCCTGAACGATGAGAAGTTCGTCCTGGACTTACTGCTTTCGGAAAAACTGCTGGTGGTGCAAGGCACGGCTTTTAACTGGCCGTGGCCCGATCATTTCCGCGTCGTCACGCTGCCACGGGTCGATGACCTGGAGCAGGCGATCGGAAAAATCGGTAATTTCCTGAAAACTTATCGTCAGTAATTTCCCAACATGCTGTGCGACACATCAAATGTCGTACAGCATGTTTTGTATGAAATATTCTTCATCCGCCACATCCACTCGACTGCTGTCCTCCTCCCCGTACCTCGCTAAAACCGCCATGCCTTGTATTTATTGACCCGAAACCGAATTTTCGCCTCTAAAAAAAGTCAATCCGTATTAGGAAACGGCTTTCTTGCAACTAGAATCAGCCTGTAGGACACAGTTTGAAATAGTCACTTGGTTGAATAGCCTGTAACAGCACCTTATATACCCGCATGCGGCACTACCTTAAGACGAGGAGATTCTTACAACCATGATGCGCATTTTGCTGTTTTTGGCCACTAACCTGGCGGTCGTGCTGATTGCCAGCATCACCCTGAGCCTGTTTGGCTTCAACGGGTTCATGGCGGCCAACGGGGTTGATCTGAACCTCAGTCAGCTGTTGGTTTTCTGTGCAGTCTTTGGTTTCGCAGGATCTCTGTTCTCGCTGTTCATTTCCAAATGGATGGCGAAGATGAGCACCAGCACCCAAGTCATCACTCAACCCCGTACCCGCCATGAGCAATGGCTGATGCAAACCGTTGAGCAATTGTCCCGTGAAGCCGGGATAAAAATGCCGGAGGTGGGTATTTTTCCCGCTTATGAGGCCAACGCCTTTGCAACAGGCTGGAACAAGAACGATGCATTGGTTGCTGTCAGCCAAGGTTTGCTGGAGCGCTTTTCACCTGATGAAGTAAAAGCGGTTCTGGCTCACGAAATCGGGCACGTCGCCAACGGCGACATGGTGACCCTGGCGCTGGTGCAAGGGGTGGTGAACACCTTTGTGATGTTCTTCGCCCGCATCATCGGCAACTTTGTGGACAAGGTGATCTTTAAAAACGAAGAAGGCCGTGGCATTGCCTACTACGTGGCGACCATCTTCGCGGAACTGGTTTTGGGCTTCCTGGCCAGCGCCATCGTGATGTGGTTCTCGCGCAAACGTGAATTCCGTGCTGACGAAGCTGGCGCTCACCTTGCAGGTACGGCGGCCATGATCAGTGCCCTGCAACGCCTGCGTTCCGAACAAGGCCTGCCTGTGCATATGCCGGACAGCCTGACGGCCTTTGGTATCAACGGCGGCATCAAACAAGGGCTGGCCCGTATGTTCATGAGCCACCCGCCGCTGGAAGAGCGTATCGATGCACTGCGTCGCCGCGGCTAACACCGGCGACGAACCCTAAAGGGCGACTTCGGTCGCCCTTTTTCATGTCGGTTTGATGCGCGTCAGGCCGTTTTCTCCAGCCGGTACACACGCTCAACCAACCGGGTCGCACCACCTTTCAAAAACTTCCAGCTTTTACCCAGAATGTCCGGTTGCTCAAGGGTCTCGATTGACCAATGCGCCGTCAACAGATGCTGAACTTCCGGGTCGGGCACTGAAAACGGCGGGCCTTTCATCTCGCTCTGATCGTAATCGAGGGTGATCAACAGGCCCCGGCAACCCACTGGCAAGAGGCTCGTCAAATGGCGCGTGTAGTCCTCTCTCATTGGCGGGGGCAAAGCGATGAGTGCGGCTCGGTCGTAAACACCTGAACAGTCCCCTACCTCCTCAGCACTCAACGCAAAAAAATCACCACACAGCAAAGTCACCGACCCTGCCTCGTAGACACTGAGGCCGCCCCGCTGGCTAACCCTGGGCTTGAGATTATGTTCGCTGAAAAAGGCCTGCACCGCTGCCTCAGACAGCTCAACGCCCAGCACCTCATAACCCTGAGCCGCCAACCATGTTAAATCGAGGGTTTTGCCACAGAGCGGCACCAGCACGCGCGCACCGGGCTCAAGGCAGAGGTCTGGCCAATAACGCTCTAAATACGGATTCACGTGCTCCAGGTGAAAGCCAATCTGATTACGCTCCCAACGGTCGTGCCAAAAATCAGCCTGCATGATTCACCTTAAAATTCGATAGATAACCACTAAAACTTATATTGGATGTAGATCATTGATCAGGATGAAGATGACGCATCTTAACCTTGAGGGCCCTCTTCATGCTTCCCAGCCTGTTTATTTCTCATGGCTCGCCGATGCTGGCACTTGAACCCGGCGCCAGTGGGCCCGCCTTGACCCGCTTGGCAGCCGAGCTGCCGCGGCCGAAGGCCATCGTGGTCATGTCTGCACACTGGGAAAGCCCGGAACTGATTGTCAGCAGCGGCGCGGCTCCTGAAACCTGGCATGACTTTGGCGGATTCCCGCCCGCCTTGTTCGCCGTGCAATACCCGGCTCCAGGCGACCCGCAACTGGCAGCCAAGGTAGCGCAACGACTGGCTGACAAAGGGCTGCCCGCCCGGCTGGATCCCCTGCGGCCGTTTGATCACGGCACGTGGGTCCCCCTGTCATTGATGTACCCGCAAGCGGAGATACCCGTGGTACAGGTTTCGCTGCCCAGCCATTTGGGCCCAACCGCTCAAACTGCCATTGGCCGCGCCCTGGCCGATCTACGCGAAGAAGGCATCCTGTTGATCGGCTCCGGCAGCATCACCCACAACTTGCGCGAACTGGACTGGCACGCAGGCCCCGATCATATCGAGCCTTGGGCCAAGGCATTTCGGGACTGGATGATTGAAAAACTCGGGGCCGACGATGAGGCAGCGCTTCACGACTACCGGCGCAACGCCCCCTTTGCCGGGCGCAACCACCCGAGTGATGAACACTTGCTGCCTCTGTTTTTCGCTCGTGGGGCCGGAGGTGCATTTGATGTGGCTCACGAAGGCTGGACGTTGGGTGCGCTGGGCATGGATATTTACCGGTTCGGGTGAAGGCAGGCGATCGACCTGACGCCTGGTACAAATCCCGGCCAAAAAAAATCCCCGAACATGTCGGGGATTTTTTTATCGATCAATCACTGCAGCAGTGATTAATCTTCGCGGTAGCGACGCAGCTTGAGCTGTTTGCCGGCAACACGCGTGTCTTTGAGCTTGGCCAACAGTTTTTCCAGGCCATCTTCCGGCAGTTCTACCAGGCTGAAGCTGTCACGCACCTGGATGCGACCGATTGCTTCACGTGCCAGACCACCCTCGTTGAGGATAGCGCCCAGCAGGTTCTTGGCAGCGATGCCATCACGCGCACCCAGCGCGGTACGGCAACGGGCACGGCCTTCGGCCAATGGAACCGGAGCACGACGCTCACGATCACCACGCTCAGGACGATCACCCGAACGTTCACGCGGCGCGCTGTTAGGCACCAGTGGACGTTCGCGCTCGATGGCAGCCAGGGTCAGGGCTTGACCGTTGGTGGCTTTGCGCAACAGAGCGGCGGCCAGGGCACGCGGGCTGCAACCGATATCGGCAGTCAGGCGATCCAGCAGATCGCCGTGAGTCGATTCGGCATCAGCAACCAGCGGCGCCAGGCTGTTGGTCAGCTTCTTGATGCGGGCATCGAGAACGGCCTGAGCATCCGGCAGGCGAACTTCAGCAACCTTTTGACCGGTTACACGCTCGATCACTTGCAGCATACGACGCTCGCGCGGCGTTACCAGCAACAGCGCACGGCCTTCGCGACCGGCACGGCCAGTACGGCCGATACGGTGAACGTAGGACTCAGGGTCGTACGGCATATCAACGTTGAACACGTGGGTGATACGCGGAACGTCAAGACCACGTGCTGCCACGTCGGTCGCCACAACGATGTCCAGACGGCCATCCTTGAGGGAGTCGATAACGCGCTCACGCTGGTTCTGGGCGATGTCACCGTTCAGCGCAGCGGCTTTGTAGCCTTTGGCTTCCAGGGCACTGGCCAGATCCAGGGTCGCTTGCTTGGTACGCACGAACATGATCAGGGCGTCGAAGTCTTCAACTTCCAGCAGGCTCAATACAGCCGAGGTCTTCTGGTCAGCGTGAACCAACAGGTGAGCCTGTTCGATCGCGGTAACGGTCTGAGTCTTGGTCTGGATCTTCACGTGTTGCGGATCGCGCAGGTGGCGCTCGGCAATGGCACGGATCGACTGCGGCAGGGTTGCAGAGAACAAAACGGTCTGACGGGTCGATGGCAGAGACTTGAAGATCACTTCAAGGTCGTCCATGAAGCCCAGCTTCAACATTTCGTCAGCTTCGTCGAGAACCAGGTGGTTCACGGTTGCCAATACTTTTTCGTCACGACGCAGGTGGTCGCACAGACGGCCCGGTGTGGCGACAACGATCTGTGCGCCATTCCGGATTGCTTTCAGCTGTGGGCCCATAGGCGCGCCGCCGTAAACGGCTACCACAGTTACGCCAGGCATTTGCTTGGAGTAGGTTTCGAAAGCGGTTGCTACTTGCAGCGCCAACTCACGGGTTGGCGCCAGGATCAGGGCTTGCGGCTCGCGCTTAGCAGGATCGATGCGATGCAGGATCGGCAGGGCGAACGCGGCGGTTTTACCCGTACCGGTTTGCGCCTGACCAATCATGTCGTGACCGGCCATGATGATCGGGATCGATTGCTGCTGAATAGCCGAAGGTTCTTCGTAGCCAGTCGCTGCGACGGCTGCAAGAATGTTCGGATTAAGATTAAAAGCGGCGAAGCCGCCGGTTTCCTGGGTCATGGGTCTGCCTCTAAGTGCATCCGCAAAGACCCATGCTCCAAAGCTGCGCATGCCGTGTAAGACTCAAGAGTCGCCCTGGCTGCTTTGTCGGCGGGGATTTGCGAAAACGTTTAAATGAATGGAGCGTTCAGGGTTGTCCGCGAAACGGACGAGCAGCCGAAGCGTGCTTCGGGAAATGCGACACCTAAACGTGGCCCGGCTAAAGGCCGGCGCGCACTATACCGGATTTATCAAAAAAAAGAAGTGTTTTTTTAAGGCAAAAAGCGCTGTATGCCTCTATAGACCGGGCTTTGAGGATATTTTGAACCGCGAAAAAACGTAAAACCCTTGGCCACTCGGGGCCAAAGGCTAAAACGTTTCATCTTTACGCTGTTACGTGGCAGGCCGGATGGCCTTGATCAGGGGCTCCAGCGAATACCCCAGCGACGACGCCAGCGCCTGAGCACGCACTGACACGGCGCCCGGGTCCAGTGTCTGCTCCAGGTCCGCCGGCACCATGAGGATCACGTTGCCCTCCTTCACCGGCAACTCCCAGTAATGGCGATGGTACAGCCCCCGCAACAGGGCCGCCCCCAAGGGCTTGCCATCATCGGTGGCCCACTGGTTAATGATCAGCCACCCGCCCGGATTGAGTTTCTTCTGACAGTTTTCGAGAAACCCCCAGGCCAAATGCCCTGACGCAGGCCCAAGGTCGTTATAGAGGTCAACAAAAATCAGGTCCGCCGACTCGGCACTTTCGAGCAGTTCCAGTGCGTCCCCGATACGGATATACAGCCGGGGGTCATCGTCCAGCCCCAGGTACTCGATGGCCAGACGAGGCACGTCGGGTCGCAATTCAATGGCTTCGACATCTTCGAGGGGCAAGAACTTGAGGCACGCCTGAGTCAGGGTACCTGCGCCCAATCCTAAAAACAGCGCGCTCTCGGGGGCTTCATGGCACAGCGCGCCAATCAGCATGGCGCGGGTGTAGTCATACTCCAGCCAACTGGGATCAGCCGTGAAGACGCAACTTTGCTCGATCGCATCGCCAAATTCGAGGAAGCGGTAATCCTCCACTTCAAGCACCCGAATCATGCCGAAGTCATCATGAACTTCGGCGAGCAGACGCTCAACGCGCTCCTCAGACATTTCCTCTCCTTGCTGCGACCCGGCACAACCCGGGCATCGCACTAAAAAACCACCACTCGGCGCCGAGCAGAAAGGCGCGATTGTCGGCCATAGCAGCGCGACAGGTCACGCACTAATTTGCTGCTACCATGGCCCACCTCACTTCCACATTAGAGTCTGCGATGAGCCAATCCTGGAGCCCCGACAGTTGGCGAGCCCTGCCAATCCAGCAACAACCCATCTACCCTGACCCCGCGCACTTGCTGCGGGTCGAGCAGAGCCTGGCCAGTTATCCGCCGCTGGTCTTTGCAGGCGAGGCACGCGAGTTGCGCCGTCAATTTGCAGAAGTTACACAGGGTCGGGCTTTTCTGCTTCAAGGTGGCGATTGCGCTGAAAGTTTTGCCGAGTTTTCCGCCGCCAAGATTCGCGACACATTCAAAGTGTTACTGCAAATGGCCATCGTCATGACCTTCGCGGCGGGTTGCCCGGTCGTTAAAGTCGGTCGCATGGCCGGCCAATTCGCCAAACCGCGCTCGGCCAATGATGAAACCCTCAACGGAGTAACGCTCCCGGCCTATCGCGGCGACATCGTGAATGGCATCGGTTTTGATGAAAAAAGCCGCGTTCCGGACCCCGAGCGGCTGGTGCAGGCTTACAACCAGTCCACTGCCACCCTGAACCTGCTGCGCGCCTTTGCACAGGGCGGTTTTGCCGACCTGCATCAGGTACACAAATGGAATCTGGACTTCATCGCCAATTCGGCCCTGGCTGAAAAGTACAGCCAACTGGCCACCCGCATTGATGAAACCCTGGCCTTCATGCGCGCCTGCGGCATGGACAGCTCGCCGCAATTGCGCGAAACCAGTTTCTTCACTGCCCACGAGGCGCTGCTGCTCAATTACGAAGAAGCCTTCGTGCGTCGCGACAGCCTGACCAACGATTACTACGATTGTTCGGCTCACATGCTGTGGATCGGTGATCGTACGCGCCAGCTGGACGGCGCTCATGTCGAGTTTTTGCGCGGGGTCCATAACCCGATCGGGGTCAAGGTCGGCCCGAGCATGAATACCGATGACTTGTTGCGGCTGATCGACACCCTCAACCCGAATAACGACCCTGGCCGTCTCAACTTGATCGCGCGCATGGGGGCCGACAAGGTGGGCGATCACTTGCCGCCGTTGATTCGTGCGGTCGAAGGTGCCGGCAAGCAGGTACTCTGGAGCTGCGACCCGATGCATGGCAATACCATCAAGGCCAGCAGCGGTTACAAGACCCGCGACTTTGAACAGATCCTTCGCGAAGTGAAGCACTTCTTCCAGGTGCACCAGGCCGAGGGCAGCTACGCCGGCGGGATTCACATCGAAATGACAGGTCAAAACGTCACCGAGTGCATTGGTGGCGCACGCCCGATCACCGAAGACGGGTTGTCGGACCGCTATCACACCCATTGCGACCCGCGGATGAATGCCGATCAGTCACTGGAGCTGGCGTTTTTGATTGCCGAAACACTCAAGCAAGTCAAACGCTGAAAAAGCGTGCCTGCCACAACGGCCTCGCCCTTCAGCAACGGCACAAGGGTGCATGAAGACCCGTTTATTTGTTAAACGGGTCTTCCCAGAAGTGTCGATTGCTTTCGATTTCAATATCGGCCCGGCTAAGCCCAAGATCCTTGAGCGTCGCTTCACTGATCTTGCGCAAACACGCCCGCTCGCGGGCTAGCTGATGCCACCGAATGATGCGTGCCCACGCTGTTGCAGCCATCTGACCTTTCATCGCTTGAGTCCTCCTTGGGATGGCTCAAGTGTCTGACTGCGCATAAGATCAATCCAACGAATGTTTCTTATGCGAATCATCTCAGAGATTGATGCATGGCTGATTTCCCCAGTATCGACACCGATTTACTGCGCACCTTCGTGGCCATTGCCGATCATGGCGGCTTTACGCGGGCCGCCGACGTGGTCAACCGCACTCAGTCTGCGGTAAGCATGCAAATGAAGCGGCTGGAAGAGGATGTGCTGCAATGTGCGTTGTTTCAGCGCGACGGGCGTACGGTGTCGCTCACCACTGAAGGCCACGTGCTCCTTGGCTATGCGCGGCGCATTCTGAAACTGCACGGTGAGGTCTTTAATACCCTGCGCCAACCACACATGATGGGCATGATCAAGATCGGCTCACCGGACGATTATGTGATGCGATTTTTGCCCGGGATACTGTCGCGATTCGCTCAGGACTACCCGCTGATCAATGTTGAAGTGCACTGCGAGCCGTCCGCCTTGCTGCTGCAACGCAACGATTTGGACCTGACCATCGTCACCCGCAAGCCTGGATCCGAGAGGGGGCAAATCCTGCGTCAGGAGCGTTTTGTGTGGATGGTGGCGGCGGGTTTCACACCCCATGAACAAACGCCGTTGCCGCTGGCCATGTTCAACACCGAGTGCTTTTGCCGGATTTGGGCCTGCAACGCACTGGATGCAATGCAGCGCGACTACCGGGTCGCTTACACCAGCGCCAGCCTGGCCGCCATCAATGCCGTGGTGAGCACTGGCCTGGCAGTCACCGCACAGCTCGAAAGCCTGTTGACACCCGACTTGCGCATCGTCGGAGAAGCCGAAAATCTGCCGCTGCTGCCAACGGCAAGCATTGTGCTGTTACGCAAACCCAGCGCCCCACCCTCACCGATCATTGAATGTTTTGCTCAATACATCGTCGATGGCTTCAAGCCTTGATGGCCAGCAGCCCCGCACATATCAGCAAAAAACCGCAATACAAACCGCGCAGTACCCGTTCAGGCAAGGCGTGCGCAACCTTGACGCCCCAACTGATACTCAGCATCCCCCCAATGGCCATGGGAATGCCCATCAGCCAGTTCACCTCTTGATGAGCGGCGTAGGTCAGCAGCGTGACACTGGTGCTTGGCGCAGCCAATGCCAGTGACAGCCCTTGCGCCATGATTTGCGAGGTGCCGAAAACGCTGGTCAACACCGGGGCTGCCACCACGGCACCGCCGACGCCGAATAACCCGCCGGTCGTACCCGCCACAGCCCCCAGCACACCAAACCACGGCCAACCATAGCGCGCACCCTTAGGGTTGTGGCCCACGGTGCCGTACAACTTGATCAGGTTATAAAGCGTAATGGCCAGCAAAAACCCGACAAACCCCCAACGGATGACACGCTGATCCAGGCCCACTGCGAGCATCGCCCCCAGCCACGCAAAACAGAAACTCATGACCACCAGCGGCAATGCCTGACGCCAATCGATGCGATTGCGCTGGTTATAGCGATACAGCGCCACCAAGACATTGGGCACTGACATGACCAAGGCCGTGCCCTGCGCCATCTGTTGATCCAGACCAAACCACAGGCCCAGCACAGGAATGGCAATCAAGCCACCGCCGATGCCGAACAATCCACCCATCGCCCCCAGCGCAACACCCAAAGCGCTGTACATCACAAAATCCATCAACATCGCCAGCCCTCACGTCGAGCGGCCATGCTACCCAGTCCAGGACCTCTGGCAAAGCTCAAAGCCGGGCCTTGCACACGATTTCATGAAGCAAAAAAACCCGACCTTATGGTCGGGTTTTTTGTCGTGCGGTGAACGCAAGGATTAAACCTTGGCGCGGCCCTTGTAGGAACCACCGTCACGGGTATCGATCTCGATCCAGTCGCCGATTTCAACGAAATCTGCAACGCTCAGCTCGGTACCGTTTTTCAGCTTGGCAGGCTTCATCACTTTGCCCGAGGTATCGCCGCGAGCGGAACCTTCGGTGTAGTCAACCTGACGCACGATAGTGGTCGGCAGCTCAACGGAAACCAGACGGTCTTCGAAGAAAATAGCTTCGCAAACGTCAGTCATGCCTTCTTCAACGAAAGGCAGAACGGCTTCGATGTCTTCAGCGTTCAGCTCGTACATGGTGTAGTCAGTGGTGTCCATGAACGTGTAGGTGTCGCCGGAGATGAAGGACAGGGTCGCTTCTTTACGGTCCAGGATCACGTCGTCCAGCTTGTCGTCAGCGCTGTAAACGATTTCAGTCTTGTAGCCAGTCAGCAGGTTCTTCAGCTTGGTCTTCATGATCGCGCTGTTACGGCCCGACTTGGTGAATTCAGCTTTCTGAACCAACCAAGGGTCGTTTTCGAGCTTGATGACTGTGCCGGGTTTAAGCTCTTTACCAGTTTTCATTGCGAGTATCCGAATTTGGATTGAGATTTACAAAAATCTAGGCCGCGTATCATATCCAATTTCTATAAAACAGTACCAGCGCTTGCGCAAGATCGGCCTGGTTTGCCTGTTGTAGACACCAGCGCTCAGCGTGGACGGAGAGTTCTGCCCAGTGTTCCTGTACATCGTTCCAACTTTTGGTCATGTCTGCGCCCGCATTCCAGGCCAGCCACAAGTCGGTAAATCCCTGCGCGGCAGCCGGTGACAGGCCTTTGACGTATAACGCCAGGAAGGCTTTGAGCTTGACCCAATGGGCATCCTCTTCCTGCTCATAGATATGCCAAAGCAACGGGCGACCTGCCCACTGCGCCCGCACAAACGAGTCCTCACCCCGAACGGCATTGAAGTCACAACTCCACAAGAGGCAGTCGTAGTCTTCCTGCCGGACAAACGGCAAAGCCTGAACAGTCAAACGACCGCGCTGTTCAACGGTCGTGAGCGGTAATGCCTGAACGTCAAGCCAGCGCAATACGTCCGCCATGATTCGCCCTTGCGGAACCAGCAAGTGCGTCGGGTGATCGCCCCTTGACAGGGCTGTCAGCCAACTGGCCAACGCGGTATTTTCGTAAGCAAATAACGAAATCAGGCGCACACCCGGGACGGGGTTGACCCCGAGCGCTTGCAGGAACGCGTGTCGCACCCGCGGATCACGCTCAAAGGCCAGACGCCGAGCCAGTAAGTCGCCTTCGCGCAACAAGCCTCCCGTACCCGTTTCAAAGCCAGGGAAAAAGAACATCCGTTTGAGGCCATCGGGCCGCAGTGAAGGCAAGCCGTGGCACCCCACCACCCAGTCTTCAGCGCTCAGGTATTCAAGATTAATCCACAACGCGGGGCTGACTCGCTCTTTCATGTCGCGCAGATAAGGCTCTGGCAATTTGCAGCCGAACGCCTCGACGACCACATCAGCCACTGCCACCGCAGCCCACTCCTGTGGCCACTGGCGCACATCCACACCCTGCTGCCATTGCTGCCGGGCCGTGGCATCCGCCTCAGGACACAGCGGCACGAACGCCTGCAAATCGTCGACCCATAAGCGCACCGCCATATCATGTTCAGCGGCCAGTTGACGGGCCAGACGCCACGTAACGCCAATGTCGCCGTAGTTATCGACCACACTGCAAAAAATATCCCAGGAGACTTTCATTCCGGGCTCCAACATTCAAAGGACCGATTGTCCGCATAAAACAGCAGGGACAGAAGCGTTATGACGGATTAATCTGCGGGACAGTCGTGCGACAATCGCGGCTCACTCACATCTCGCGCCCGCCCGGAGGCTGCCATGCCCGCTCGTCCGATTGCTCGCCGTCGATTGTCAGTAACCCTCAGCCCGCTTTCACTGATCGGCTGTATTGCCCTTGGGCTTTGGCTCGGGTTTGTAGCGATAGCCTTGACAGGCTGGTTGATCTATCGCGCAGCCGGACCCGCCTCGTTGGCGCCGGTGGCAGCCATACTTGGCCAGACAACAGCAACGCCCCCGGTGACGGAACTTCCCGCCCCAAGCAATGTGATGTTCGAGCAATATCAGCAAAACCTTTATCAACACGCACAACAGCAACGTCTGGAGCAGGCGCGGGACAGCAACCGCAACGTGTCGAATCCCACCTGCCAGTTTTGGCTACAGCAAGATCAGAACGCACCTACCGACAAAAGCCGCGCCAATGTGCTGCGATTTTGCAATTGACTGAAGATCCGATCGTCCGCCCCTATGAACAAAACCGATGTACACCGCCTGTTACTTGAGAAGCTCGAGGTTGATCTCGACGTGCTGCAACGTGCGGCTCAGACCGCCTACGAAGCTGCCACCCACGAAGAAAATGTGGCCGAGAACAAGTACGACACCCTCGGGCTTGAAGCCTCTTATCTGGCCACGGGTCAGGCACGTCGGGTTGAGGAAATTCGTCAGGCGCTTAAACGTTGCCAGGCCATGTCGCTGGAGCCGCTGGATCCCGCGCGCGGCATTCAGGTCGGCGCGCTGGTGTGCCTAGAAACAGCAAATGGCAACCCGCAATACCTGTTGCTGGCCCCCGATGCCGCAGGTCTGACACTTAAAGCAAACGGGCAAAACATCACCGTCATCACACCTCGCTCGCCGCTGGGCGCGGCGCTGCTGGGCAAACAGGTCGACGATGAAGTGCAAATCAAGGTAGGCGCTGCGGTACAAACGTTCAGCGTGTGCGCCGCTTTCTAGACAGCCTTGTTAGGCGCGTTATTTCGCGGCAGCCATCAGACGGTTCACTTCACTGCGCACCATGTTGGCGTACTCGGGCGGGGACATGCCGTCCAGCTCGGAACGGACCCACTCAGCCCATTTGCCCTTGCGCTTGGCGCGCTCACCGAACAGGCGCGCCGCATCCCCTTTGGCCTTGCCCAGATTGCTCTGCCAAAGGTCAAACAGACGTGACTTTTCATCTTCAAGCGCAGCACGCTCAGCAAGGGGCTTATTGGCGAGATTGAAGCTCATGAAATGTTCCTGCGGCGTAAATTGGTGTACATCTTACACCTTCAAAAGAAGTGTCTCAGCCAGGTTTTTAACTACGCTGTCAGCTCAATACCGCGTATCCCGCAAAACAGATGCAACTTTTCAGGACGGGATTGACTCCATTACTCATACGCTTTTCACCTGCAAGGAGTACCGCAATGGCTCGAAAAAACGCCGTACAAGCCGCTGAAGACCAGATCAAGGATCAAGCTTTCAGCGAGCTGCAAGAATTGATCGCCGAATCCGAAAAACTGCTAAAAGACAGCGCATCGCTGGTGGGCGAAGAAGGCGAGACCCTGCGTGCGCAGGTTGGCCTGAAGCTTAAACAGGCAATGGACTCGGTCAACAACGTGCGCGAGCGCACCAAGCCGGTGGTCGATGCCACCGAGAACTATATTGGCGGCCATCCATGGCAGACCGTGGCGATTTCCGCCGGTTTCGGCCTGGTAGTTGGCCTGCTGCTGGGCCGTCGCAACTAAGACAGCCAGGGCGCTTCGGCCTCCTCACAAAACGCAGTCTGTGCAAAGCCCTTCGACTTCACGGCGAAGGGCTTTGTTGTTGGCGGCTCGAAAATTTTGACATATTCAGTGACATAGAAGGCTAGCAGTCCTGATACTTCGCGCCACACTCAACGCCGATGAGACAGTCAATGTCCACCTCCCCTGCCCGTCATAAACCTTTAAGTACCGCTCTGATCCTGCTAATGGCCACTGCCACCGGCCTGGCTGTCGCCAGCAATTATTACGCCCAGCCCTTGTTGCACACCATTGCACAAGAACTTGGCTTGAGCATGAGCGGTGCCGGCACCGTCGTGATCACTGCCCAACTGAGTTATGGCGCTGGCCTGCTATTACTTGTGCCGTTGGGCGACCTTTTTGAGCAACGCCGCCTGATCGTCAGCATGACTGTCCTCAGCGCACTGGGCTTGCTCCTTAGCGCCTTCGCCCCGTCACTGACCCTGTTACTGCTGGGCACGGCCATCACTGGTTTATTTTCCGTATCGGCTCAGGTTTTGGTGCCCATGGCCGCCAGCCTGACTGATCCGCAAAGCCGCGGCCGTGTAGTCGGTACGTTAATGAGCGGCCTGCTGCTGGGCATCCTGCTGGCACGTACGGTTGCAGGCGCATTGTCCTCGGCGGGTGACTGGCGCACTATTTATCTGCTCGCCGCAGCACTGATGTTCATCAGTGCCATCGCGTTGTACTGCGCCTTGCCCAATCACCACCAGAGCGCAGGGTTGAGCTACCCGAAACTGCTAGGATCGGTATTTCGCCTGTTTGTCGAAGAACCCGTCTTGCGCCTGCGCGCCCTCTTGGGCCTGCTGACATTCTCACTGTTCGCCTTGTTCTGGACGCCATTGGCCTTTCTGCTGGCAATGCCGCCCTACGGTTATTCAGACGCAGTGATCGGACTGTTCGGCCTGGCTGGCGCTGTGGGTGCTGTGGCGGCCAATTGGGCAGGACGCATGGCTGATCGCGGTAAGGGGCAACAGGCCACCACTGTGGGCTTATTGGTGTTGCTGGCCTGCTGGCTGCCCATGACATTTGCCGGTAGTTCGCTTGTCGCCCTGTTGATCGGCGTGCTGGCACTGGATTTTGCGGTGCAACTGGTACACGTGAGCAACCAGAACGCCGTGTTTCAAATCCGGCCCGCGGCGCGCAATCGCCTTAATGCCGGCTACATCACGTGCTATTTCATTGGCGGCGCTCTGGGCTCGCTCGCAGGCGCACAAACCTATCCGCTTTACGGCTGGGAAGGCATCGTCATGGTCGGCGCAGTCATCGCGACCCTGACACTCGCCGTGTGGGGTTATGCCCTGCAACGAGAAAGCAAGCTACAGCCTGTCGTATAGGGCGTATTGCAGCACTTTTCATCACCGGATGAAGCCGCTAGGATGCTCCACACCTTGAAAACGGCCTGTCTTAGCAGGTCGTTTTATTGCCCTTAATGGCCCGAGAATACGAATGATCCCTAAAGAATCCCGCAATGAACTCGCCCTGGATACGTTCATCAAAGGGCACCCTGAATTGATCGAGGAAATGAAAGACCTCAGCCAGGAGGATCGCCAGCAACAAATCCTCTGGGCATTTGAAGACGAAGCTCAAAGCCGCGGCCTCGAAGCGTGGGAGCTGGCCCTGGAACTCATCGCCCGATCGCCGGAGGAACTGCTCACCATGCGCCGGGAAGTCCATCAGGAAGTCGCTGAAGCCCTCGACATGAGCTGGGAAGAATACTGCAGCTTAAACGACATCGCCGTTTGAGCGTGATGCCTCCAGTGACGCAGCGATTACCTGATAACCGCTCGTCACTTGGGTAGCACGAACGTGTGCTGTTCACACACCAACATCATGTAGCCCTCCCCACTCTGGAGTCGACCTCATGATGACCTTGATAAAACGCCTTTCTTTCGCCACTGCATTGGGCATTGTGTCCGTCAGCAGCTACGCGGCTTCGTCTTCCACCGGCCCGACCCTTCCCAAAGAGTCCGTCACCCCGCCGGCGACCCAAGGAATTGAACCCAACATCAATCAGGATTCCAAAATCCACAACGATGCAGACACCCCGACGCACCCATCAGTCGACCCACGCATTCAAGGCAACGATGCGGGCCGTCAAGGCGGTATGAACACGGATGGCAATGGCCCGATAGGCGACGGTGGCCGCTCGGTGCAGCCGCGTTCGTCACTGCCCGGGGCGGTCAAGCCGTAATGCGTAATTGAGTGCAATCATTCCAAACGGTACGAAAAGGTAATTGTAAAAAAGAATTTCAAAGGCACCTTGCGGTCTGAGCTATAACGATCACTTAGAGGCCCGCAGATGAAATTCGATACCTTTTCCCAAGGACTTGCCAAACGCGCAGGAAGCCCCAAAACCTTCCAGATCGCGATATTACTCATCGTGATGTGGGCTGTTTCGGGGCCTTTTTTCCATTACAACGATACGTGGCAACTGATCATCAACACGTCCACTACCATCATCACCTTCCTGATGGTGTTCCTCATCCAAAACACCCAGAACCGCGACAACGATGTACTGCATATCAAGATTGATGAACTTCTGCGCGTGACCAAAGAAGCCCAAAATGCCGTGCTCAACCTCGATGCACTGGACACCAAAGAATTGCGTAACATCCGCAAGCAGTACAAACAGATAGGCGAAAACCAAGCGGTTGAAGTGACGTGCACTGAAACCGTTATCACCCCCGCTGACGATAAACCTGAGAGTCGGCCATGAATTCATTGCGCTGACGCGTAACCGCGTCAGCGCAACACGTGTCGGTTAACTGACCGGCTTATCAACATCACCTTTTTGATGCGTAGTAGCCAACTTCTTGGCCATATCGAGATGCATCTCCAGCTTCGGCAAATACTTCTTCGCAAACGCCTTGAGCTGCGGCGACGTTGAATAACGAGCCTGCTGCTTGAACAATGAAATAGCGTCTTCGTGGGTTTTTACCTGGCTGGCCACGTAAGCCACATCAAACGACGCGCCTTCCTGCACTTGCAGCATCATCGACTTGGCCTTGCTCAAAATATCCTCTTGCGCCGCCACCTCCAGCCCTTGCTTCTGAGCAATGTCTTTAAGGTCACGGTTGGCGTCGGTGTAATCCTTGATCACTTCTACGGCATAGCTATTGATATCAACTGACTTGGTTTTCTGAATCGCCATCCGGCTGTTCTCGATTTCTGCAATCCCTGCCGCAGACGCCTCGTCAACAAACTCAGCGGGGCTTGCAGCCACGGCAGAACCTGCCATTAACACGGCACAAGCCAACGCACAGCCAACGACGAAACGTTTAGGGGCACTCAGGGTTTTCATAACATCCTCCAGAAAATGGCAGGTTTATTCCCTGCACTGAATCTGAAGGTGTATGTCGGTAAAGGTTTAGAAAAACCTGTCGGGAACGACGAATGGTAACTCGCCGGGATGTCCGCGACTCTTGATGACTGCATTTGCAACGGTTAAAAACTTTCAATCACCGTTGCCGCCAATGCCTTTGCCCGGTCGAGATTATAGATACGATGAAGAAATACCCATTGCGCTTCAACCAGGTAAACGTACGTTTCCAGGAGCATCTCCTCAAATAAGAAAACAGGGCAACTTAACTCCATCGCTATCTGTTGTATCGGCATGCCAAGTATTTCGCTCATCGGGTACTCAACTGAAGAGGCCGACATCACAACACGCTCGCGCATCTGCGCCACCAGTGCGGTCAACTCAAGAAATGCCCATTGATCTGCAACCTCGCACTGATGCCGGTGCAAAGTCTGACTATACGAACCCTGCACATATAATTGACCTGCAGTCTCAATCTCGGCAACCTTCAGCGGTAATATCCGGTGCAGGGGTAATGGATCCAGCTCTGCACGTTTAAACCGCTTCAATAGCGACTCACACATATTCCCTGACGCCGCTGATAACGCGGCATCTCCTTCGAGCCTTACTATTTTCCAGCGCGTAACCACGCGGACGAATTCATCACCGTTAGCGGTGAATACATGGAAAAACTCCAGTAAAGAATTCGACTGCCTAACCCTGACTTTTTCCAAGGTTGCCGTAAACTCACCAACCTCAAAAAAATCCAAGTGACGAATATAATTAATCTCACATCCGACGACGACCATACTCTGGCAGTGCTCACTCACTTGCTGTGCGATCGACACACCTAAATGTTTAATAAACCAGGTACAAATACCATTCACGCTGTACCCCAGTAAAGCTCGCGCATGAAACTGCACAGGCGTAAATAATGTCGGATCGACAGCATAGGTAGATGAAACACTGCGCTCTGCATTCACTTTAACCTCCCGCAATCGCTGTAAAAATATCGAGCCGATCCTCATTAAGAGTTTCTTTATGAAACTCATCCACTCTTATCTTCTCACCGTTCAACGACACATGAAAATTTCGCTTCATACCCCCTTGACGATCTAAAACCACTTCCTTAAGGGCGGGGTACTGTTCAACCATTTTATAAATGACACCGATCACCGTATTCCGCTCTCCCACATCAATATCCAGGGCACGCTGATAGCTAATAAACCGCGCCAAATTTCCTGATAATTTTATATGCATGATCCCTCCCTACTGATGACAGCGTTGATTGTGCATTTCCATTTCGTGAATTTTCTGAATACCAATATCAACTTTAAGTTTCTCTTGAGGATCAGCACCTGCAATCAAGGATGCAAAATCTCGTTGCGCCCGGCCAATGCCACTACTCTCGGTATATCCCCATCCACCTGTCACATTCAAAGCCAAGGCAGCAATTTTATTCACCGCCTCAACAGCCTGGTATTTTGCGGACGAAGAGACTGAATCCCAATAGGGATCGGACTCCGCTCGGTCTTGCCGATGCAAGGCGTAAAAGACTGACGTTCTGGCAGACTCAAGCAAGATGTACATTTCCCCCACCAAGGCTTGCACATGCTGAAGATCAATCAAGGGGCGCTGATGGCGCACAGTGGTGTGAAGATATGCCAGTGTCGCCTCAATGACTGCGCGCGCCCGCCCTAGAAATAAAGTGGTTTGTAAAGCGCGTCGACAATTGAGGAAGTAACGCTGAGCAAAGCTTAGACCATCCGTTGCAATCAGCAATCGACTCTTATGTACCCTGACATTGACCATTTCCACTGTGGCAATCCCCGTGGAACGGCAGCCGTGCATGGCACGAGGCGTTATTGCAACACCCGGGTCATCAGCGCGCACTAAAAACACCTGGATATCCGCAGTCTCTGCACGGACAAACATTAAAAAAATATCTGCAGTTTCTGCGCCCGTGACAATTGCTTTCAATCCATTTAACACGTAGTACTCAGCACCCTTTTCAGGCACTGCACATGATAAAAATGAAAATGCATCTGCGTTCTCTGTGTAAGCAAACGCGCCCGCTTTTTTTCCCTCTATCAAATCCTTTATATACACGTCATTGATATCAGCACGCTGAACAGCTAATAATGCCGTGATGAATGACATCCTGACAGATATTAGAAAAGGGAAAGAGACGTCCAGAGACAAATAACCTATCTTTTCTAACACGTGCCCCCATGGAGCATATTTCCACCCCAAACCACCCCATGCTTCTGGCAGGTTATAGGTATAAATCCCAAGCCCGGCAAACTTTTGCATTTGCGCGTGTGCAATCACAGCCGATGCCTGATCACGAGCCTCAACTGAAACATTCAATTCAGTATCTATAAGGCATCCGTAAATATCTTTTATATCCTGAGCACCTTGCCACTCTATATTCATCGCAGCTCCTTCCACGGCGAATAGCACAACTTGCCCTTGCGGGCACACAAACAACCAACTTCCAATTTTGGTTCACGACGCACGCAACCCAAGGCCAAGCTTAGGCGACAAAAAAAAATCCGCAACCTTCTTTTTATGAAAAATTTTCTGACACACAACAATCAACACATGGTTCGCCTTAAGCGGCCACACATGCAATCGGCAGCAACCCGAACGACTACAATAAACAAAGCAACCTGAAAAACTGACTTAGAAACACCCCCACAAACACACACACACACCATCAAGTTTAAAATAATTTATCACCGTACACATACGCCACCTTCCTGTAAAAATACCCACCACGTCGAAACGCGAGTTCATCCAGATTGATTCAGGTTAATCCATGATAATGCACGGACAGTTACAGCTGATAATGATAGATCGAACCTCCCAAGCGGGCTACATAACAAGGGACAAGGCGAGGAAGTACGTTAATCGCTTATATCACTCAACACGACTCGATAATTACAAACTGCCCATCACATTGAGGCAGGTGTAATAGCCTGATAGTTACAAATGACAATACTGAAAAACCTGTCATGCAGCAGCGTATGTACCGATGGGTGAAAATGATCTGACGCAAGATCAGGCCATAGAAGTTATGACGGTACTAGGCGCCCCCATCAACAGTGAATTGATGTATCTCTTAGGCTTTGCAGCTAGAAATTTGTCGCGGGTACGAACTCATACCCGCGACACCCTCACATCAAAACAACATCCCAAGCGCTTCCGGCGTCCAATTCATAACCACCAACTCACCGATAACCTCAGCCTTCCGCTGCCGCTGTTTCGCGGTGCTGTACCGAATATCCACCGTCTCAAAGTGAAAGCCCTCGATCACCCGCCGTATATCCGGGTGATCGTTAATGCTGCCCCTCACCTTGCCTTTACAGCGGCGCATGAAGTCGGCCATCCGCCCATAGTTATCTAACGGAAAGTCCACGCCGTACCCTGCCGTCTGCTAACAAGGCGGGCCCATATAGTGGAAGGTATGGGCCCGGTCATAACGTACGGCGCACTCAAGCCAGGGCATGTTTTTCTACGTAGGTGGGGCACACCAGCACGAACATGATCCGCCAGCACTACGGGACAAGGATTAACGAGGATGGGCCGGACGTCATCGGCATCCTGCAACACGCCCTGAATATGTAGCCAAAAGTGCTGTTTTAGCCCTGGTATTCAGGGGCAGAACACGGGCAGTTCAGCAGCCCGTATTCCCATGGATGTCCCCAGATCGCCCTTTTCCAGACGCCAGAAACCACAAACCCCCGACTTTCTCTAGGAAAATCAGGGGTTTGTGTTTACTTAATGTGGCGGTGAAGGAGAGATTCGAACTCTCGATACAATTTCTTGTATACACACTTTCCAGGCGTGCTCCTTAAGCCACTCGGACACTTCACCGTATCTCTTCAAACATGTTCTGTCTGTCGAGGCGCGCTAATGTAGTCGAAACCTTTCGATATGACAAATGTTTTTTTCAGAATTTTCATGCGCTTACGCCCATCAGGTTTTTTAACGCGTCTAAAAGGAAGCATTTCGGCCAATCCCTGTCTGCCCGATCCAGCGCAGCACGCCGTCTATATCGAAGAAGCGTTCATAACAGCTGACTCATCAGTCAGTCACGACGCTTTACCTGTCGCACGCAGCTGGGTAACGTCTGCTCCACTTCAATACAAGGAATTGCGCCATGAGTGACCTGATTGCTTATCACCTGGAAGACGGGATTGCCACGCTGACCCTGAGCAACGGCAAGGTCAATGCCATTTCCCCGGAGGTTATCGCCGCCTTTAATGCAGCGCTGGATCGCGCTGAACAAGATCGTGCAGTGGTGATCATCACCGGGCAGCCGGGCATTCTTTCCGGCGGGTATGACTTGAAGGTGATGACGGCCGGTCCTGAACAAGCGGTCAGTCTGGTTACTCAGGGTTCAACCCTGGCGCGCCGGCTGTTGGCGCATCCATTCCCTGTGGTGGTGGCCTGTCCGGGTCACGCAGTCGCCAAAGGCGCCTTTCTCTTATTGTCGGTGGATTATCGAATTGGCGTCGACGGCCCGTTCAGCATTGGCCTCAATGAAGTGCAAATCGGCATGACCATGCATCACGCGGGCATTGAGCTGGCCCGTGACCGTCTGCGCAAGTCGGCATTCCATCGCTCGGTGATCAACGGTGAAATGTTTAACCCTCAAACCGCAGTGGATGCAGGCTTCCTCGACAAGGTGGTACAACCCGAGGAGCTACAGGCGGCGGCACTCGAAGCAGCTCGTCAGTTGAAAAAAATCAACATGAAAGCGCACAAGAACACCAAGCTTAAGGTTCGCAAGGCACTGCTGGACACACTCGATAACGCAATCAAACTCGATCAGGCTCACCTGATTTGAGGCTCGGGCATCTCGACTGACCCTGCCGTCGAGATGCCCTTCGTTGTTTCCTACTTGTTTTGGTGATCGTTCCGAAAACGCTCTATCCCGCCCCCACGCCCCCGCGTTGAAACATGTGCTTAAACATCAGCCATCTCCTACATGTATCTGAGTAATTGCCGAATACAGTGCACGTCCGTACACTGCGCCACCTTTTGTTTTGACGAGCCTGTAAATGCTACTTTCGTTCCGTATGTTGTTGATGAGTGTGCATTTTCTGATGGCCGGTGTTCTCGGTGTGTTGCTCGGCCTGTGTCGGCCCTTCAACCCTGACAATAGCCGCCTCTGCGCGCGCCTCTACGCACTACCGTCCAAATGGATCATGGGCTATAAGCTGAAAACCGAAGTCGGCCCACTGATGGATAAGCCGCAAAGCTGCGTCATCATTGCCAACCACCAGTCCAATTACGATTTGTTTGTATTTGGCAATGTCGTGCCTCGCCGCACGGTATGCATCGGTAAAAAAAGCCTGAAATGGGTTCCGCTTTTCGGGCAATTGTTCTGGCTGGCGGGCAACGTCTTGATTGATCGTGGCAATGCGCAGAAAGCGCGTAAATCGATGCTGACCACAACCCGCACGCTTCAGGAAAAAGACACCTCGATCTGGGTTTTCCCTGAGGGCACTCGGAACTTGGGCAAAACGTTGCTGCCCTTCAAGAAAGGCGCCTTTCAAATGGCGATTACTGCCGGAGTACCGATTGTGCCGGTGTGTGTCAGCACTTACAGCCAACACCTGAAGCTCAACCGCTGGCACAGCGCAGATATACAGATTAGGTCTCTGCCCGCCATCCCGACGTCCGGTTTGACGCTGGACGACATGCCAAGGCTGATGGAAATGTGCCGCGAACAGATGCGCGACTGTATCGAGGCCATGGATCGCGAAGTGATGGCCCAGCAAAGCCAGCACCCATCAGCTCTGCGCGACAGGAAGAGCAAGCAAGCCGCATCCAACCCAAACCTCTGAGTGTTTGTTGACTCAAAGTGGAGCATTGCACGCTAAGCTGCATCTTCGTGCCCTAACCCTTTGAAGAAGAAGCGATTAAAACTATGGGGAGAGTTGTTGCTGCCGCGGTGTACAACGCTGGCAAGAAAATCAGCAATATCACGCTCGACGAAGGCAGCGATTGGGCCAAAAAACCCGGTCATTTCGTCTGGATTGGCCTTGAGCAGCCTGACGCACAAGAAATCAGCAATTTGCAGCGCCAGTTCAACCTGCACGAACTGGCCATTGAAGATGCCCTGGAGCAGCACAGCCGCCCCAAACTGGAAACCTTCGGCGACGCGCTGTTTATCGTGATTTATTCACCGATTCGTCATGAGGGCAAACTGGAGTTTGTCGAAACCCATATCTTCGCGGGCAACGGTTACATCATCACCTGCCGCAATGGTCATTCAGCTTCATACAAGGCCGTGCGCCAACGTTGTGAGGCGCGCCCCTTGCTGCTGGATCACGGCGAAGATTTTGTGCTGTATGCGCTATTGGACTTTGTCACTGAAAGCTATCAACCCGTGAGCGAGGCGATTCACGCCGAGATCGAAGCACTTGAAAAAAGCATCATGGGCAACTCGCTTAAAGAGGCGGATATCGTGCATCTGCACAGCCTGCGTCGCGATGTACTGCGATTGCGCCGCTATGTGGCGCCCATGGTGGAAATCAGTGAAGAACTGCAACGCCTGACCTTCCCGTTTATCGACAAGAACATGCGCCCCTATTTTCGGGACGTGCAAATTCATGTCACCCGTCAGATGGAAGACCTTTCGACGCTACGGGACATCGCCAGCCAGACAATTGAAGTGGTTGTGCTGCTGGAGTCTTCAAGGCAAAGCACTGTGCAGCGAAAATTCGCCGCATGGGCGGCGATCCTTGCGTTTCCAACTGCCGTGGCCGGCATTTACGGGATGAACTTCCAAAACATGCCGGAGCTGAGCTGGCATTACGGATACTTTGGGGTGCTGGGGTTTATTGGTGTGGGCGTAACGGCGTTGTGGGCCAGTTTCAAGCGTTCGGGCTGGCTATAAATACGCGGGCAGACAAGTGCCCGCCCACGTCACCTGCGCTCGGCCCTCACACGGTTTGGGATTCAGGCTTGTGCGCCACGAAACGCATCATCCACTCTGCTACGGTCTGACCGTGATGGTCCTTGGCAAGGCTGGCAATGCCCGAGCCGTAGACGTCAGCCCCCAACGCATCCTGACGCAGGTCCAGCAACGCACGAGAGTAGTCGTGAATGAATTCGGGGTGCCCCTGGAAGCACAGCACCTGATCGTTGATGTGGTAGGCGGCAAACGGGCAGAAATCGCTGGACGCAATCACGGTGGCGTTTTCGGGCAATGCGGTGACCTGATCCTGATGACTGATCAGCAATGTCAGGTCTTCCACGGCCGGGCTCATCCACGGTGCCTTGGTTGCCAACGTGTATTGGTGAGTGCCTACGCCCCACCCCTGGCTCGCGCGCTCACTCTTGCCGCCTAACAACAGCGCCAGCAATTGATGGCCGAAGCACACGCCCAGCAACTTGTCGCCACGCTCATAGCGGGTCAGCAAATAACGCTTAAGGGTTTCAATCCACGGGTCAGTAGCAAACGAGTCGGCCTTGCTGCCCGTTACCAGATACGCATCGTAAGCCTCATCATCTGCAGGGTATTCACCCTGCATGACATTGAACACAGTAAATTCTGCGGGAATAGGTTGTTGGGTAAACAGACGCTTAAACATCTGCCCATAGCCCTGGTATTGATCCACAAACTCAGGACGCAGAACGTCGGTTTCCAGAATGCAAATGCGTAACGACATAAAAGTACCTGGCGCGATGAATACAGAAGTGATGAAAACGATGCATAGAGCCTGCCTTGAAACGGTAATTCAAGGCAAGCACTGCACGCGTTGAAACGGTTCCGTAGGCCGCTGGGCGTTGTATGACCTATAGAAAAGGACCGTCCGTCCACGGGCTGACGAACGGTAGCTCACTAAGTACTCTCACCCTTTGATTATCCGTTGCGTCTAGCAATGGGCTATCAGACATAACGCGTGACAGCTAATAGCGTTTTAGAAACGTTCTTCACTTACATGATGTGAAAGGGTTCTAAGCGACGTGGAATACCGGCTCTAAGGTAAACCTGTCAGCCGCAGCGAAACGCAAGGACATGCCGTTACTGTCGCGCGGTGCCGTTTTTCAGGAATAACAATAAAGGCAGATAGCCATGCTCAAGCACACTAAACTCCGCCAGGCTGGACTTATCCTTTTCGCCACCACTTTGCTATTGATCGTGCCGAACCTGACCAAAGTCATCGGCTAGCAGCTCATTATTCAGGCTCCCGCACTTATTTATAGCGGCGACTTTCGAGGTTGGCACTTGTGTGCCAATCTCAATGCTCGTCCAGATGGAGGGAACCCTATGCACCGGTGGTTTGCAGCCGCTCTGCTGCTCATCTGCAGCACCGCTCAGGCAGGCATCATTGACGTCAACCGTGCAGTGGATGAAATCAATGATGGCGCGCTGATTTTGGACCTGCGCACCAACAGCGATTTTGCGGCAGGCAATCTGCATAACTCTTTGCAAGTCGATCTCACCCTGGAAGACGGCACCGGCATTAGCGCAGAAGGTCTCGCCTATCAATTGAGCCTGGTCGTTCTGGACCCCAACAACACCATTGTGATTTACAGTGACACGAACCAACATGCCCTCGAGGCCGAAGATACGCTAATCAAACATGGGTATTTCGGCGTCGTGAACGGCGGCAATTATGAGGAGTTGCGCGATGCACTTTTCGATCACGTCTCGCTGACCGAGAACGTGTTGCCCGGCGACGAACCCACTGACGACGACATTACAGCCATCAATTGAAATTTCTCAGCCTGCTTTTTACCGCCCTGTTCAGCCTGCCATCATTTGCCGCCCAACTCAGGCTTGAGCTGGGTGACGTCAGCCGTACATGGCAAACTGCGGAGTTGCTGCAACATCCCGCTGTGCAGGAGGTACGCATTACTGACGATGTGTCGTACAAGCGCGAAATGACTTATCGGGCAATTCCTTTAGCCACGCTGCTGGACGGGATCAAGCCTGACGACCATCTGCAAGCTGTCGCACAGGACGGCTTTGCCGCGGAGCTCAGTGCTGCCCCCTTGCTGAATCAACAGGGGGCAAAAGCCTGGCTCGCCATTGAAGACCCTGAACACCCGTGGCCCTCCCTGGGTAAAGGCAAGCCCAGCGCCGGGCCGTTTTATCTGGTCTGGACAGACCCGCAAGCAGGTCATATCAGCCCGGAACAATGGCCGTTTCAAGTCGTACGCTTTACACGTCAGTTGCCGGTAGCCGAGCGTTTCCCGGCCATGCGCCCCGACCCGTCACTGGCGGCCGACGCTCCCGCCAATCACGGCTTTGTTGTTTTTCAAAAGAACTGCATGGCATGCCATCGCCTTAACGGCGCAGGTGACGCCCAGTTTGGCCCTGACTTGAACATGCCTTACAACCCGACCGAATATTTCGGCACGGACTTCCTCACGCGCTACATTCGCGACCCGCAAAGCCTGCGCCATTGGCCTCAAGCCCGCATGCCTGGCTTTTCGCGTGACGTGTTACCCGATGCAGAATTGGCGCAACTCGTCGAGTACCTCAAGCACATGGCCACGCGCAAAGTGTCGACACCTGAGCGCCAGCCATAAGTTTCTGACTATCAACGACATAGGCAGTGATGATTTCACCCGCCGTACCGGTCCGCGGATACTTGCAGCCATTGTCGAACTTCCCTTTAGCCACCCGCATGCGGTGGCTTTTTTTTGGCGCCTGTAAAGCAAAACGGCCAGCCCGAAGGCCAGCCGTCAGTAACTCGTTTGAATTCAATTCAGAAGGCCACGCACCTCCTGCTTCACGCCCCAGCCTTCAATAATCCCGCCAAGCGGAACCACCACGGCCTCAAAGTTCTGCTCGAAATCACCAATTCCCCCATAGGTGGCGTACATGACTTTGCTCAATTCCAGATTCCAGGCTCCGTCATCACGAACGTTTATTTGCGCATTCAGTGACTCACCACAAAATTTTTCTGCAGCACGACGCGCCCGCTCCTCATCCGGGAAGATGGCGTAAAACTCGATGGGATGAATACGTGAAAAATCAAAACCGCCTTCTTTCATGCGGCGCAGCACATAGCTGCTGAGGTCTTCTTGATGGGCTGTGCTCATGAAACGTCCTCCTCGCAATGGATAGACTTTCAACGCTCCCCGAAATGCAACCGTCAATTCGTTGCGGGGATCAAGCATGTAGCGAACAAGATCAGAGCCAGTCGAACACTTCGCTGGTCTGGCTGCAGATTAGCTCCGTCGCACAGCGCATGCCAAGCGCGGCGTTAAAAAAAGAGTGGTTTATAAAAACCGTCCTGGTGCTTGGCTGCCGTCTGACGCCTAACAGATGCGCTGCACAGCGTCAGGCAGCCTGCAGAGTGCTTACTGCTTCTCTGCGCGCTCCTTGAGCGCTTTCAGGGTGTTAAACGGGGCGTCCACGACAAACTTGTTCGCCAACCAAGATGGCACGCTGCCGCCTGGCTCCGTGTGAACCTGATAAGTGACTTCAGTCTGATCGGCCCCTTTGGGAACCATCTTCCAGAAACCATCGACCTGACTCACGCGCACAAAGCCTTTCTCTTCAGGCTGGTACGTGGGCACCCCTTTCAGGTTGCGTGTCACGGTACCGTCAGCCCCGACTGTGGTGGTGACTTCCAGAATGGAGTCGCGCGGCGTCACGGGCCAAGGGGTGCTGAACTGCGTGTACGTCCAGCTCTTGTCGCCTTCGGTTTTAAGCAGCTTTTGCGACTTGCACTCGTGAATCCACTTGCACGCCCCCGCTACGTCTTCCTGCAAACCACGGACCTTGGCGATAGGCGCCTTGATCGTGGTCACACCTTGATAGGCCTTGTATTTCGAATCTTTGACTTCACTAAGCGACACTTTGATGCCGTCTTCATTCTTCGCCACTTGCCAGTTTTCTGCGTGAGCCGCGCTCACCATTAACACGCTCAAGCCACATGCAATTGCTACTCGATGCAACGAACCCATGGTCTTATTCCTTATTGTTGATGGTTTGTTCACTGGACATGAACACACTATGCCGCCGTCACCTGTTCCCACCACCCAATCAGGTTGATGGCTTCTTCCCGCGTGCTGCCACACACCTCGATATCGGCCTTGAACGAACCGCACACGGCGGGCCTTTCAGGACGTCCGAACAAATCGCACAGGTTATCGACCGACAGATGCAGGCAGCGTTCCCCTGCGGGCTTGCCCTCGGGCATGCCGGGGATTGGTGTGCTGATGGAAGGGGCTATACAACAAGCGCCACAGCCTTCACGGCAATTCATGACGTTAGCTCCTTTAACGGGGCAAAGTGCGTTGATGACAAGGGATAGTACTCGCTGGAACGGGCGTTTGAAATTGACCGTTCAGCCGAATGTGCTGATTAATGACAGTGACTGAACAGTCAGTTTAGAAGCCTGTTTTTGGGCATTCGGCACTTATTGTTTGAACTGGAAATCCAGCGCCGCACCTTCGATTTGCCGGTCGCGGGCTTCGTTGCGCAATTGCAGCTCCATTTCATTGCTTAACAAACGACCGTTTAACTGGAACGGGCTGTCTTGTTCGGGCTTCTCACCGAACATGTTTGGCAACAATGGTTTGTGTTTGGGCATGGGGACAGTGCCCAAAGGTTGCAGTTGTTTGACCATCTCGGGCGGCAGGCTCAAATCCAGCTTGGCACTGGGCAAGCGCTTCTTGGCAATTTCGCGGGCCGATTTTGACTTGCTTGCGACAGGCGCGCGTTTCTTGGTAGTTTTTTTTGCACTGGCAGCAGGTTTTTCCGGCGATTTGACGGACTGGGTGGCAGGCGGTTGAGGTTGTGTCGCGCCGTGCACCGCGACAGCGCTGAACGCGGTTAACACCCCCACCAACGCCAGTCTCACACAATAGGTCGCTTTCATAACTCCCACAGCTTTAACGATTTAGGGGCCTATGCTCGCGCTTTAGACACACCGTTACAAGTCGCCATTAGGCAAATTGCCATACCTTGATGTCGCATGGCCTTCAGTACAGGCCAGTGGCCTCCTGACACAACTGACTGGCGAGCATCCCCAGCGTCATCAATGCGCGTTCGGCCTCACGGTTCCAGGCTGTGCCGCAATTGAGCCGGATGCAATGGTTGAACTGCTCGGTATTACTGAAGATCAACCCCGGTGCAATGCTGATGCCCTGCTGTAGCGCTCGCACATGCAACTCTTGCGTATTGACCCGGCCCGGCAAGCTAACCCACAGAATGAAGCCGCCGCTGGGTCGGGACATTTGCGTCCCTTCCGGAAAGTACTGCTGAACAGCCAGCTGAAAAGCGCTCAGGTTTTTTCGGTATTCCTGCCGGATATGCCTCAGATGACGGTCATAGCCGCCGTTTTCAAGGTAGGCCGCCACCCCCATCTGCGTCACGCTGCAGGCTGAATGGGTGGTGAAGGTCTGTAAGCGCTGAATTTCAGACTGATATTTGCCCGCGATCATCCAGCCAATGCGCACACCGGGCGATAACGTTTTGGAAAAACTCGAACAGTAGATGACCCGATCCAGCCGGTCATAGGCTTTAAGTGCCTTGGTGCGCCCCACCTCGAACATCAGTTCGCCATAAATATCGTCTTCGACGATCTGGATATCGAAATCAGATGCCAGGCGCAGCAATTGCTTCTGCCGTTCTTCTGGCATGGTGCCACCCAACGGATTGCTCAAGCGCGTGGTCAGGACCAAGGCTTTGATCGACCATTGATTGGCGGCCAATTGCAACGCTTCGAGGCTCATGCCAGTGGCAGGATCACTGGGGATCTCGATCACTTTCAAACCCAGCAAATCAGCCAGCTGCAAAAGCCCGTAATACGTCGGGGATTCAGCAGCGATGAGGTCCCCGGGGCGCGTGAGGGTCCGTAATGACATTTGCAGGGCATCGACGCAGCCGTGGGTGATGATCACTTCCGACGGGTCGACGACCACGCCGGCATCTCGCATGCGTATCGCCACCTGACGACGCAACGGCTCAAAACCTGGGCTGAACATGTAACTGAACGCACGCGGGCTGTGGAAGCGCGTGACTTTGGCCAACTGCTGATGCAACGCTCGCACGGGCAAATAATCGACGCTGGGCACCGCAGCACCCAGCGGGAACACACCTTCACGTCGCGATTCAACCAACACTTGCTGGATGATGCTGCTGCGCGTCACTAGACCCGGCCGTTCAACGCGCGCGATATCAGGTGTAGGCGCTGTCAGGGCAGGCGTTTGGTGGACGTAATAGCCTGACTGCGGGCGGGCGCGGATCAACCCTTGATCTTCAAGGTTGGCATACGCCTGCAGCACCGTGGCATGACTGACATTGAGCTGCGAGCTCATTTTGCGCACAGACGGTACGCGCTCGCCGGGCTGATAAACGCCGCGCCGAATATCCTCAGCCAATTGCTGGGCTATACGTTGATAAAGCAAAAGGTTGGTCATGGCACAGCACTCGATGTTCAGGCGTTTTTTTTGTTGTGAAGAACAATACCGGAACAGTTTAGAAGTGTACGGGCACAGTTGTCATCCATCTGAGCCGTACAGTGCCGGGCTGGGTGTAACTGTATGGGTACAGACTGAATATGTACGCCTGTAGTCGCCGCCCGGCAGCGACTACCTGTGATGCATTGAGGAGAGGGATTAACGGGCGGCGCTCAATTGACCTTTTTCGTCAGAAAACACGATTTCCACACGACGATTCTGCGCCCGACCACGCTCCGTGGCGTTTACATCCACCGGGTATTCGTCGCCATAGCCTTCAACCTGAATCCGTTTTTCATCAATACCCAAGTCAATCAGTACGTCAGCAACGGCTTGAGCACGGTCGCGAGACAACTTGAGGTTATCTTCTTTACCGCCCGTGCTGTCGGTGTAGCCCTCAATGCGCACAACACGCTTGGGGTTCAACTGAAGAAATTGCACCAGTTTGAGCACTGTGCGATTGGCCGAGTTCTTCAGGTCCGCTTCGCCAGTGTCGAACAGTACGTCGCCCAGGGTCATTACCAGGCCACGATCCGATTCGTTGGTCGCCAAGTTCAGGATTTGCTCTTCCAGCCATTGTCCCTGCTGTTGAACACTCAACAGTTTGGCCTCCCGCAAGGCCAGTTGCAGGCGTTGACGTTCCAGTTCAAGTTTGGCGGCGCGCTCCTGATTGAGTACCTGCTGGGTGTGCTCCCGCGCGATATCGCTGTAGCGCTGGCTCAAATAGGCGTAATGGGCAACATCTTCACCACTGCCCCAGTAACTGGACAGACGCTCGGCACGGGCCAGCGATTCACCGGCCCTGATCACGTCTTTGGGCGCGATACGCAACACGTTGGTGTCTTCTTTTACCGACTGAAATTCACTGGCCGCCTGTTGCAGTGCCTGTTCGCTGGCGTGATGCCCCGCACAGCCGGTAAGCCCCGCGCCGGTGATCAGTAACGCACCATACATGACTGACTTAATGCTCATTGGGCCTCCGCCAGTTGTTTGCGCAAACGTGCGATACGCGTGTTGAGCACGTTCAATTGCTCCTGACTTTTGAGCGTCAGCACACGAGCCTCTGCCAGACGCGCATCCAGTTCGGCCTGTTCAGCCTGCATACGGGCATCTTTATAAGCGCTTTCGGTCATCTCGGCCGACGCGCGGGCCAACTTGTCTTCGGCTTGTTTGAGCTCGGCACTGTCGTCGGCATTGGCGCCCACAGCACGGGCTTGTTCCAGCGCCTGCTCGGTCAGACGGATTTGTTCATTCGGCGCAGGATCAGCTGCACAGCCCGCCAAAGCCACAACGGCCAGGGCAGCAAAAAGTGGTCGAATTGTCACTGGGAATTCCTACTGTTTTGGAGCGTTGACCGGCTGTTGCAGCTGGTTTTTCCACCGCTCCAGGTTGCGTTGCAGTGCCGCCTCACTCAGGCCGGACGCCGGCAATTCTGTCATCTTTTTGGCGAGCTGTCCGCGCAACCACGGCTCATTGCAGGCCGAGTCATGGGAAATCGCCAGAAACAGCCCCGGCTGGTCTATTGGCTGCGCATGGGCCAGCACATCGTCACTGATCCCGAGCGTCTGAACGGTGGCCATCCCCGCATAGCGCCCGGCCAGCACGTACTCGACCTGCCCCAGCAGCAACTTCTGGAAGGCTTGAGTCAAGCCGGGTTGTCGCTCCAGCGTAAGCTGGTGCCGGGCAAAGGAGTCGAAAGCTTCAGTCATACGGGCTTTTTCGGAAAGCGCACCGGTATGGCCAAGCAGGTCATCCGGCGTTTCATAAATAAGGGGCGAATCCTTGCGGGTCCAGACCAGGTAGTCATTACGTACCAGCGGCGGGTGAATGTAGTCCTGCGCAGTCAACCCTGCCAGGGTCAGCGGTGCATCCACCAACATGTCCATACGGCCCGTACGGACCTCGTTCTGCGCCTCGGAACGCTTGCCGCCATAGAGCACCTCAACCTTGATACCGAGGTCTTGCGCCACCTGCTGCAACAGGTCGGCACTGACACCGATCAAATGCACGGGATCGGCCGGGTCGCGCCAGAGGTATGGCGGCGCATCCGGGCTGCCCGTCACGATCAGGCGCTCGCATTTGCCTGCCGCCACTGACACGAGGGGCAGCAAGATCAGCCCCGTCAACCACCCGCTTAAATGCCGCACACCCATGCCTCTCACTCCGTTAAGCCAAATCAGACACACTAAAAAGCCCGATCACACAGGCCATGGAGAATTTGCCAGAACACCCGCGTTCCGCCTTTATCCACGGCCCGGATGACCGGGCTCTTTATAAGTGAAGCGACTGGATTAAACCAGCTTCTCCAGCTCAGGTACGGCTTCGAACAAGTCCGCCACCAGGCCGTAATCGGCCACTTGGAAGATCGGCGCTTCTTCGTCCTTGTTGATCGCAACGATCACTTTGGAGTCTTTCATGCCCGCCAGGTGCTGGATCGCGCCGGAAATACCGACCGCGATGTACAGCTGTGGCGCAACGATCTTAC
>NZ_JAAQWX010000017.1:0-99784 GCF_012985745.1 Pseudomonas sp. WS 5078
GGTCGGGTTCTCGGCCACTTGCGGGTCAAGGTTGTTCATCAACATCCGCAACGGGGCTTCGGTCATCCAGCTTTTGGCCGTAAGACGGGTGCCACGGGCGGCGCGGATTTCACCTTCGCGGTGACGGGTGGACTCGGCTGGCGATTTAGGGGTTGTTGAAGTCACGGGTAACTCCTCAGCAATGGGCAGACGCACACTTATGTACTTGTACATACAAGCATATGCAAGTAAGCGGCCAATTTGGGAATTCTTCCCATGAAAATGACGAGAACCCCGAAAATAGTGGTCCGGAGCACCGTGAGGGATTTTCTGGAAGGAAAGAGAGAAGGCAGAGAGATGTTACGAGAGGAAATTTTTGCGCTGTTCTGAGGCATTCGGTAACAAACGGGCCCCAAGGTGAGCGCACAGCAGCGGCAGACCGCTGCTATGCGATATGCATCAGGCGGCACTTAACTCAATCACACAGCAGCGCCCTGTGACGGTGATTTCCAGCAACCGATCTGCATTGCTCAATTGCAGGCAATCGTAACGGCCAAGGTGTTCATGATGGGTGTTACCGACACCGACCTGGACCTGCTCGCTGGCACTGAATACCAGCACGGTGTGGGCCGAGGTGAAAAAGCGTTGCGGCGTTGTAGCCGCCAGCCATTGCAGGCGGGCGCGGAAGCGATCCGGGGCGTAAATCAGGTTGAAATCGCGGATCGGCCCATCTATCAGGGTGCAGCTCACTGCGCTTTCGCCGCTGAAGGCAAACGCATCGAACGGTAACAAGGCACGCGTGCGCGCGCCGTCCACTTGCAGATTCATGCCCGCGCCTTGTAGCACGCTGATGATGCGCTGATAGCCCTCGAACTGCGAAAAACCGCCCGACTCGCCAATGTCAGCAATCGACAGGCGCCAGCCAAAACCTTCAAGCCCCTCACCTGCATCGCGGGTGATTTCTTCGGTGCTGCCACCGCCGTTTTTCCACGGCATGCGCGGGTAATCAGCGGCGCGTAAAACGCTCAATGCATTCATTTACTGAAACGTCCTTCAAGGCGATGGCGGGAGCCGGGATGAATCAGCCGGGCCGCCGTCACGGGCTGGCGTCCCGACCAGGTCCGACGACGAACCAGCAGGCAGGGCTCGCCGGGTTCAATTTGCAGCAGCTTGCACTCTTTCGGGTCAGCCAGAATTGCTTCGACCACGTGTTCACCCTCCGTCAACGGTGCGACTTGAGACAGATAGGCGTAAGGCGTTTGCAGGGTGAAGTCCTGCTTGAGGTAATCCGGTGCTACCAGCGCATTTACGAAACGGTCCTCAATTTGCACAGGAATTCCATTCTCGTAATGCACGATCAACGAATGAAAAACCTTTTGCCCTTCGCGCATGTCCAGCACCGCCGCACGTTCGGAGCCGGCAGCTTCTTCGCCCAGGCTGATGACCTTGCAGCTGTGCTCATGGCCACGGGCGGCAATCTCGTCAGCGATGTTGTTAACTTCAAACAGTGCAGACTGGGTTTTGGGCTCGGCCACAAATGTGCCGACCCCTTGCATGCGGACCAGCAAGCCGTCAGCTGTCATTTCACGCAAAGCGCGGTTAATGGTCATACGGCTGAAGCCCAATTGGCTGACCAGCTCGCTTTCCGAAGGCACACGGTAATGCGGCGGCCAGTTACCACTCTTGATTTGTTGAGTGATCATCTGTTTAACGCGGGCGTACAGGGGCGCCGGACTATCGCCCATTTGGGCAGCCAGCGGGTTCACGGCAGGCGGAGTCGGCACGGGCATTCCTTGTTGATGAGTAAAGATGCGTAGCTTGCCGGAGTTTACCGAGCAGGCAAACGTCTGTATATGTATATACAAATAACAAACAATAGGGTGCGAAACCGATGTCCGTCTACTTTGCCGAACGTGCGCTGTTATCCACAGGCTGGGCGACCAATGTCCGAATAGAGATCGGTGAAGATGGCCGGCTCGCGACAATCCAGCCCGATGCCCACGCGCAAGGAGCCGAACGCTTGAATGGCCCATTGTTGCCAGGCATGCCCAACCTGCATTCCCATGCGTTCCAGCGTGCCATGGCCGGTTTGGCGGAAGTGGCTGGCAACCCCAATGACAGTTTTTGGACATGGCGCGACTTGATGTATCGCCTTGTCGGCGAAATCAGCCCGGAACAGTTGGGCATCATCGCCCGCCAGTTGTACATCGAGATGCTAAAGGCCGGTTATACCTCGGTGGCTGAATTTCACTACGTTCACCACGACCTATCAGGTAAGCCCTACACGAATCCGGCCGAGCTGGCGTTAAGAATCAGTGAGGCCGCACGCTATACGGGCATAGGTCTGACGCTGCTACCGGTACTTTACACACACGCCGGATTTGGGGGCCAAGCGCCAAATGACGGCCAGCGGCGTTTCATCAACAGCACAGAGCATTACCTGAAATTGCAGCAACAGTTAGCGCCGTTGCTGGCCGGGCAACCGGCTCAAGCCCTGGGCGTGTGTTTTCACTCGTTGCGCGCTGTGACCCCGGAGCAAATCCATGAGGTCATGAGCGCCAGCAATAGCACGTGCCCGGTACACATACACATCGCGGAACAGCAGAAGGAAGTGGATGACTGCCTGAGCTGGAGCGGCAAACGTCCGATCGAGTGGTTGTATGACAACGTTGAGGTCGATGCACGCTGGTGCCTGGTGCATGCCACCCACGCCAACGCTGACGAAGTGACGCGCATGGCGCGTAGCCAGGCCGTTGCCGGGTTGTGCCTGACCACCGAAGCCAATCTGGGCGACGGTATTTTCCCGGCAGTGAACTATCTGGCACAGGGCGGCCGCCTGGGGATTGGTTCCGACAGCCACGTCTCCTTGAGCGTGGTGGAAGAACTTCGCTGGCTGGAGTACGGCCAGCGCTTGCGCGACCAGCGCCGTAACCGGTTGCATCGCGCCGGTCAGCCCATGGTGGGGCGTACGCTGTTTGACGCGGCGCTGGCTGGAGGCGCGCAAGCCATGGGGCAACCGGTTGCCGGGCTGGCGGTAGGCCAACGCGCCGATTGGCTTGTGCTGGACGGCAACGACCCGTATCTGGCCACGGCACACGAAGATGCCATCCTCAACCGCTGGCTGTTTGCAGGCGGTGATCGTCAGGTGCGTGATGTGCTGGTCAATGGCAAGTGGGTAGTGCGTGAGGGTCACCATGCTGATGAAATCGAAAGCAGCCAAGACTTTACCCGCGTGCTCAAAGCGCTATTGGGGTAAGCCAGCAACAGTGACTGCAAACAGCTAAGGAAAGTATTCCCATAGCGGCCAAATCTCCTTCTGATGCAGGAGCTTTCCGATCGTTACCTTGCGTTCTCTCCAATGAACGCAAGGATTTATCGTGACTACAGTAACTGTTTATTTCTGCGGCACCGGCTCCACCAAGTTCGACGCGACCCACGAGAACTATTGGAATGGCGAGCTGATTTCGACGCTGGCGTCCCACAGCACAGGTCGAGAATTTGCTGAGTGGATCGTCGTCGATGGCCCCGGCAGCGGCAACTTGCAAGCCGATGAGATGTTCGTGCAGAACAAGGAATACGGCATGACCGGCAGCCTGTTCGGCAACGGCTGGGAAGAGAACGTGAAGCACGCGCTGAGCATTCTCAAAGGCAAGTGCGAATGGCAACGCGAGAAGCTCACCGAAGCGGAATATAACCGTCTCAAAGCGGCCGGCATCCCGATCGAAGACGTGACCGTTACCGGTTCATGGATGTGGCGCAAATACGATTACGGCAACCGCAGCGTGACCCAGCAACAATTGCAAGAGCAGCTGATCAAAACCTTCCGCAAGGACGGCGTGATTCCGACCAAGGTCAATCTGGTGGGCTGGAGTCGCGGCGCCGTCAGTTGCCACATGTTGGCTAACGCCATGCTCAACGACAGTGAGCTGAAAAACATTGCGGTCAACATTTTCGCCGTGGACCCGGTGCCGGGCCCGCTTAACTTCCAGAATTCGCGGGTTGAGCTGGGTAAAAACGTTCAGGAGTACGTGGGCTTTTTCGCCCGTGACGAACGCTCCAAAGGGTTTTCTTGCGTGGTCCCGGAAACGGCATCCAATACGCGCGTCCACATTTACCCAATGGCCGGGCGCCATGCCACGCTGGTGGGCAACGCTGCGCCTGATGGTGACAAAGGCGCCAAGGTGCTGGTCGCGCCAGGGATGGTGGTGCGTCATTTCGCAGAAACCTGCCTGACCCGCTGGGGCGTGGCGCTGGATAAGCGCTTGAACCTGTCTGCTGCGGATCTGGAAGCCCAGCACAAAGCCATCGTCAGTGACGATGCGAAATACGCCGCGATGCATAAGTATTCCTACACCAAAATCACGGAGTCGGAGAAAAACGAACGTTACGCATCACTGGGCAGCAAAGGCATCGCCTTCAGCGCCATTAAAGGTGCGCCTTACCAGCCAGTGGCCGGTTTGTCGCAGAGCCTTGCGTACAGCCCCAACACCTACAAAGACATCCTTTGATGTAACGCGTTGAAACCAACCCTCAGGGATGGGGGTTGGCACGTTCGTGTGCCTGAGGTTCGGGTCAAGCCCCTTGCACATACCGCGCGGCCCAATCGCGAACTTCAGCGTAGGGATACAGCTCAAGGGCGGCAAACCCCGGAATGGCACGGGCTTTCATCTTGGTAAACATGGGCACGCTGATACCGCACAAGAAGCGGGTCAGCCGTTCTGCCGGGGGATAACAGCCCGTGTATTCCTGATGCCTGTGGATAAACGGGCCGCATAAGCCTTCAACGTTTTTATCCACAAGCGGCGCAAGCGGTGGCGGCTCAGGCAATTGCGCCACCTGCCCGGCACAAACCGAACAATGCCCGCAACGTTGCGGTGCATTGTCGTCGCCAAAATACTGCGCCAAGCGATAGCTCAAGCACGTGTCGCTGGCAAACAGCGCCAACATGGCGTGAATGCGCGCGATTTCTGCACGTTCATGGGCCGTAAAGTAGCGATGCAGCTCCAGGCTCAGCGCATCCACGTCCACCTCGTTCACCAGCACGCTGTAAACGTCGGTCATCTGCTTACTTTCGAGCTCAATCCAGCCTTTCTCCTGAAAATAGTCCAGCGCCTTGACCACGCGATTGCGCTCAGCCTGATGCTGTTCATACAGCGCATCGAAATTTACCGTCCACCAGGTTCGGGCGCGGCTGGAGGTCTGAATGATGCCCGACACAAAATCCCGGCGTTCGCCTTCAAACTGGGCCAACAAGGCCTCGGGCTCGATCAGGCACTTGAAACGGTACTCCGCGAAGTAGGCATAGCGCGGTGCAATCAGGCCACGCAGTTCCAGTTGCACCAACAGGGTTTTCAGGGGCAACTGACGGATATTGCTCTGATCGGACAAGGGCAGGAGCATAAATTCCCACTGACCCTCCGCGATTGCCGCACGCACGTCTTCCAGTACCGTGCGAATGCCTTGCAGCTCGGGGGTGTCGCCATAGACGAAGTTCTCCAGCACATTGAGGCTGTCCCGGTTGGCCAGCACCAAGCAATCCGACGCTTGGCCATCGCGCCCTGCCCGCCCGATTTCCTGGCTGTAATTTTCGATCGACTTGGGCAGGTCAAAATGCACCACATTGCGGATGTCACTTTTGTCGATGCCCATGCCAAAGGCGATGGTGGCAACGATGCAGTTCAACTGCCCGCCCATGAACTGACGCTGAATACTTTCGCGCTGATCGTGGGGCAAACCGGCGTGATAGGCACTGGCGCTGACGCCGTGCTGATTCAGGTGCTGAGCGATGTGCTCGGCCGTCTTCTGCAAGGTGACGTAGACAATACTCGGTTGGCCCTGACGCTCTCCCATCCACTGCACCAACCGCTGGCGCTTGGCAGCACCGGTGACAGGTTCGACCCACAGATTGAGGTTAGCGCGGTAAAAACCGGTGGTGACGACATCGGCTTCAGCAATCGCGAACTTGGTTTGCATGTCCACAATGACCGCAGGCGTGGCGGTGGCCGTAAGCAACAACACTTGTGGGATATTGAACTGGCGCTGATAGTCCGGAAGCTTCAAATAGTCGGGTCGGAAGTTATGGCCCCATTCCGAAATACAGTGCGCCTCGTCCACCACCAGCAAAGAAATCGGAACCTGCTGCAGAAAATTTCGGAAGCGCTCGTTTTTCAAACGCTCAACCGAAATCATCAAAATTTTCAACTCCCCCGACTTGGCCCGCGCCATCACCGAACTGGCTTCATCGCGACCTTGTGCCGAGTCAATACTGGCCGCCGGGATGCCGTGGCGCTGGAGAAATGCCAGTTGATCCTGCATCAGCGCCAGCAGTGGCGAGACCACCAACGTCAGATGCGGCAACAGTAGAGCAGGCAGCTGGTAGCACAGCGACTTCCCGGAGCCCGTGGGGAAAATCGCAGCCGCTGAGCGCCCCGCCAACACCGCACGGATGGCCGCCTCCTGGCCGGGACGAAATTGTGGATAACCGAAAACCTGTTCCAGGGTGTTGTGCATCACTGTCACTCCATTGACCGTTGCAAAGCCCGCCAGGCTAACGCCCGCTGCGCAACGGATCGAGAAAAGGTCAGGGGAAATTGAAAGGGAATGATACAGGGTCGAGTTCAACTGTTCGGTGTTGATCTACGAAGGCAGACCTTCAGCCAGGGATACCCCCTGCCCTGCTGTGCTGATGGGTTGAGCGCTGCACAGCGATCGCAACTTCTTGCCTCGACCAGCCCCCTCAAGCGCTTAAGCCCGGTCACCATAGAGTCATTAATGCCGCGAGCCACGATCTTTCAGCGAGTAGCCGAGACGGGTGCATATCCAACCTGGCGGTTTTACTCCTGCTATTGCTACGAACATCCAGGGTCGTTGGATGTTGAAAAGTAGACATTTTTACTGGATGCACTCCCGTCTGCCACCCAAGAACTCTCTGCTTGATGGACGCGGCGGGCAAATACGCCGGGGTATTGATTAACCTCCTTGGTCTACAATCTAGTTCAGCGTCAGAACGAAAATTAAAGTCTGCCGATGCCGTTGCCCAAGCCCGTCTCGACGAACACATCTGGGAAGAGGCGACCTTCATACTGGCGCCGAGGGCATTCACACGCTCCAACGCTATCTGCATCTGGTTAACCCGCGTCGCCCGCAACAGCAATAAAAAAGGCCTGCTGTCAGTGCGACCCCTACCAACCTTGAGACGATCAAAGCGACGCACTGCGGCAGCTTGACATCATTCGCAACTGTCGAGGCTCTGAAGGCGGAGGAGTGAGCTGACGGACTTTAAGCCCGCGAGAGGCGGTGCAGGCCTATCGGCCAGCGCCTAAATCCGAAAAACTTGCAAGTAATCGAATTTAACGGGAGGAACAGGCGGTATGAAATGGGAAAACTTACGCTATTACACAATTGTCATACTGATGGTTTTATCTTCCGGCGTATTCAATACCATGATCATTATTTGGGTGATCGAACAATTCACCACCCTCCATCAGAACATTTATTGGGAAACAGCCATTGTTATTTATACCGCTATCAGCATAGTAGGGCTACGCTATGCCATACCTAGATTTAGAGGTGTGATATAGAGACTAATACCCTCGTCGCCACCTCAAACTGAAGGGCATGCATGATAAAAAATACAAGAAAACTCCCAAACGCTCGTAAACATACCAAAAAGTGATCACTCATATGAAAGGTCTACGTTACTACGTGACCGAAACGCGCCTAGTGGCCTGAGCGGTTAATTTATCTATCTAATGGTAACGATATACTGTGCGTCCAATGTCATGGATTGGTTATGCGCATGGCCCGACCGACTTCCCCCCTTCGCTTTAATGCCTTCTGATCTCATCGCCCTGCAAGGTTGGTTGCGTATGAGTACGCTGGAACAGAGCCTCGCCCAGCGAGCGCGTATCCTGCTTCTACTGGCTGACGGATTGACGCCCAAGGCCGTCAGCGAGCAGTTGCAGGTTACGCCGCCGACGGTATTCAAGTGGCGAAAACGTTATCTGGAGGCGGGAATCGAAGGGTTGAGCGATATGCCGCGCAGCGGCCAGCCACTCAAACTTGGGCCCGATAAAATCAATGAAATCCTGACACTGACTACCCGGCGTGTACCCCAGGAGGCCACTCACTGGAGCGTCCGTTTGATGGCCAAGTATGCGCGGGTTACCACGTGGCAGGTTCGGCAGGTCTGGGCCGCTTCCGACCTCAAACCCCATCGTCTTAAGACCTTCAAAATCAGCAACGATCCTCATTTCGCCGACAAGGTAGTCGACGTGGTCGGGCTCTATCTGAACCCACCGGATAATGCCCTGGTGTTGTCGGTTGACGAAAAACCCAGATCCAGGCGTTGGATCGCACCCAACCGATGCTCCCGCTACGCCCAGGTCAAGTTGAACGCCGGACGCATGATTACAAGCGCCATGGTACGGCGAGTCTGTACGCGGCTTTCGACATCATGACCGGCCAAGTAACCGGACGGATTACCCAGCGCCATCGAGCCAAAGAGTTTCTGGCTTTCCTGCAACAGATTGAACGCAGCACGCCAGCCGGACTGGATCTGCATGGGATTCTAGATAACAGTTCGACCCACAAAACGGCTGTAATCAAGCAGTGGCTGGAAAAGCATCCGCGTTTCAAATTGCACTTCACACCAACCAGCGCGTCTTGGCTGAACGCCGTGGAAGGCTGGTTTGCACAACTGGAAAGACGAGCGCTCTACCGGGGTGCCTTCACCAGCGTCGCCGACCTAAAGGTGGCTATCCGTCAATTTATCGAGGCTCATAATGAGCATTCAGCCAAGCCGTTCAAGTGGAATAAAACGGCTGAGGCCATCATTAGCTCGGTATATAAAGCGAAGCTGAGCGTGATAAAAAATAAATTAATGGATTAACCGCTCAGGGCACCAGTGATGGGCGGATCAAAAAGTTGCTCCTCATTAATCACTTGACCAATAAACAGATCGCCCACTTTAAAGACGCTGGATTGATTTAACTTTTTATTGTATTCATGCAGCCATTGACGTTATTGGCATGAGTTATGTAACCCTGAGCTTTCGGGGGATGGCTATAAACACTCTTACACTGACACTACCACCTTATTTTTCAGCAGCGTCATCTGGTTTCATGGCAGTGTAAAGAGACTGTATTGTGATGCTATCGACAAGGGCTTCTAGCGCCAGGGATAGCTTCCCTGTTTGTTTGTATGCTCGTTCATAATCGTCCGCGATAGTACGAAACAGCTTAAACGCACCGTCTTTGCGAACCTGCCTACCAAGCCCAATACCTGACACGATCAAGTCGACAGAATAATAGGCCATATCACCACTGTAATCCCCCTGAAATTTATCTCTGTAAAGCTGTCTCACAGGACCCACAGTATCATTATTACCGTTATATATATTCAAAACCCCTTCATGTATGTTGTTGTAGCCGTGCCCCATCATATATACACCATAAGGAGCCCCCAGACCTCTACTCGCGATTGTTATCTCAGCCCCTGTTTTTATTTGCACAAGACCTCCCGCAATGCCGATGCCGTTTTTAGCGTAGAACATCACTTTTTCGGCCAGCTGGTCGTACTCATCCCTCAACTCTTGAACACCTTCCCAAGCACTGATAACGCCCTCACTTACGTCCCGGATAACAGCATTCACATAATGGGCAATCACTGCGCTGAATTTGATTTGCAAGACACTGTCAGGCAGATACGTACCGCTTGAAGTACAGCCGAAAGACATCAGATCTGTTGCCGATTTAGTCACATCATGAATGTCATAGTGTTGGTCGCTCATAGTTGGACTTCCCAGGTACTGTATGAACTGGTACCCGCTAGTACGTGTGTCCACGTAGTATCGCGATAACGGATAGCAATAATTTCTTGTGGCTGACCGTCTGCCATATTGATGCTATGAGGGACGTGTGCGTTCATATAGGCAATCCGAGCGCCGGCCAAACGAACCGTAAAGTACTTTTCCTGACTACCTATCGAAGACGTACGGTAAAAATCAATGGAGCATTCGATTTCTTCCCCATCATGCAATGCCCCGGCAATCAATGGCGAAGATTTGTCGATGTTCTTGGTGATGACAACTGGCTTGTGTTGCCCGCGTCCGCCAGTGACGCTCCCATCACTACCTGCCACCATGTCGTGGGAATACGCTAACACCATGATTTCATCAAAGTGACCCACTTGGCATTTATTACCGATTGAATCTTGGCTGGAGCAGCCGGAAGAGATGAGCCCTTGTTTTTTTTCCAATGATTGACATGTAACCATGATGAGCCATTTTTACCCCCCCCCCGAGTTGGCTAATCACTGTATGGCAGGAAGTAGCAATCAGTTGTAGGAATAATCCTTAAGTTCAACCAAAGACACAAAACCGAGGTTTGCATTCCGCTCTGAAGCTTGAGCGGTTAAACGGCAGCCAATGTAAGCACGCGCAAACCGAATGCAGGCCGACGAGGCTGAAGGTAAGCTCGCCCGCAATGACGGTGAGCCGAACACTGCGCTTATGACGAGCACGGCCATTTTCGATTGCAAGCCGGTACAACTGGGTAACGGCGTTGTACTTCATCAACCTTGGGTTTACGGACACACCACATGAAACTCGCCACCGACCTCCCCGACACGCCCGCCTTGCGTGAGCTGATGCAATTGCTGCATGAAGAAATCGGTCTGCCAGAGCACAAAACCGTCAGCCTGAAGACGTCGATCAACCTTGACCTGGGCTGCAATGGCCGGGATGCCCAACAGTTGATGGAGGCGCTGGAAGAGCGCTTCGGGCTGACGCTGGAGGATTACGACGCCTATCGCTACTTTCAGCCTGCGGGGCATGACCCGCATCTCAAGCGCAGTGCCAAGGGCCGCGAAAGCAAAGTGCCCTTGACGATTGGCATGCTGTACGCGGCAATTGTGGCGCAGCACTGGGACACCGACAGCCTTGAAGCCTGATTAACAGGTACAAAAAAGCCGCCTTCTCAGGCGGCTTTTTGGTCAATCAGCATTCGGTACGAAGGTTTACGCCTTCGGACCGGCAGCCTTGATTGCATCGCTCACGTCGAACTTCTTGAAGTTTTCGGTGAACAGACCAGCCAATGCTTTGGCGGCTTCGTCGTACGCGGCTTTGTCAGCCCACGTGTTGCGCGGGTTGAGCAGTACAGTGTCGACGCCCGGTACGGCTTTTGGCACGTCCAGGTTGATGATGTCCAGGTGCTCGGTTTCAGCACCGATCAGCGCGCCGCTCTGGATCGCAGCGATCACGGCACGGGTGGTCGGGATGTTGAAACGCTTGCCTACGCCGTAGCCACCGCCGGTCCAGCCGGTGTTGACCAGGTAAACCTTGGAGCCGAAACCGCGGATACGTTTGATCAGCAGCTCAGCGTATTCACCGGCAGGACGCGGGAAGAATGGCGCGCCGAAGCACGTCGAGAACGTCGACTTGATGCCGCTGCCCGAACCCATTTCAGTCGAGCCTACCAGTGCGGTGTAGCCAGACAGGAAGTGGTAAGCCGCTTGTTCTTCGCTGAGGATCGACACTGGCGGCAGTACGCCAGTCAGGTCACACGTCAGGAAGATCACGGCGTTAGGTTCGCCACCCAGGTTCAGCGGGGCGCGCTTTTCAATCAGTTCACGCGGGTAAGCGGCGCGGCTATTCTGCGTCAGGCTGTCATCCGCATAGTCAGGCTTTTTGTTGGCGTCGAGTACGACGTTTTCCAGAACGGCGCCGTGCTGGATCGCTTTCCAGATGACCGGCTCGTTTTTCTCGGACAGGTCGATGCACTTGGCATAGCAACCGCCTTCGATGTTGAACACCACGCCCACACCCCAACCGTGTTCGTCGTCACCGATCAGGTAACGGCTTTCATCAGCCGACAAGGTGGTTTTACCGGTGCCGGACAGACCGAAGAACAGGGTCACGTCGCCGTCTTCGCCCATGTTGGCCGCGCAGTGCATCGGCAGGACGTCAACGGCTGGCAGCAGGAAGTTCTGAACCGAGAACAGGGCTTTTTTCATTTCGCCGGCGTAACGCATGCCAGCGATCAATACTTTTTTGGCCGCGAAGTTGATGATCACGCAACCGTCAGAGTGGGTGCCATCACGCTCAGGCTCGCACACGAAGTTCGGTGCGTTGATCACTTGCCACTCATCTTTGCCAGCCGGGTTGTATTGTTCCGGGTTGATGAACAGGCAACGACCAAACAGGTTGTGCCAAGCGGTTTCGGTGGTCATTTTCACGGGCAGGTAGTGCGCCGGGTCAGAACCTACATGAACGTGGGAAACGAAACGCTCGCGCTCACCGAGGTAGGCCGCAACGCGGTCCCACAGTGCGTCGAACTTGTCAGCCGGGAACTTGCGGTTGATCGGGCCCCAGGCAATGGCGTCCTGGGTGGTAGGCTCTTCAACGATGAAGCGGTCAGCTGGCGAACGGCCGGTACGGTGGCCCGTTTTAACAACCAGTGCGCCATTGTCGGCAAGCTCACCTTCACCACGGCTCAGGGCTTCTTTGACCAGATCGTCGATGCTCAGATCGGTGTACACGGCGTTATTAGCTTGCGTCATGAGGTTCCCCGTCGGCCATTGGCCGATTGCGCCAAACGTTTTGTAGTAGAAAATTTTGCACTACTACCGCGAAAAAAGTGGGCCGGATTATGCCAGAAACGCCCAAAAATAGTAGGCCCCACCTGTCAGAACCGCGTTATACCGGGCTTTGACAGGGGTTTTACCTGCGCTGAAACGTTTTAGTGGTGAGTGCCTGAAGGCGTCTCTACACCGGCGCCCGCGAACAATTGATCGACGTCTGCTGCATCGAACAGGTAGCGCTCGTTACAGAATTGGCAATCGATTTCAATATGACCGCCATGTTCTTTGACGAGCGCAAGCGCATCGTCATGACCCAGGCTGGACAATGCATTGCCAGACCGCTCGCGCGAGCAACTGCATTTGAACTCGATGCATTCATCGACAAAAACGCGTACTTCTTCTTCGTGGAACAAACGCACCAGGATGGTTTGGTTATCCAGCCCCAACAGCTCTTCAACCTTCAGGGTATCGCCCAGCGCATTCAGGCGGTTCCAGCACTCCGCACGTTCGTCTTCGTCTTTGATGACTTCGGCAGGCAGTTGCTGCAAGAGCATGCCACGCGCGCGCTTTCCATCAGCCGCGAGCCAGAAACGGGTAGGCACCTGGTGCGACATCACGAAGTAATTGGTGAAACAGGCCGACAGATCATCGCCGTCCAGGTCCACGATGCCCTGATAGCGCTTGCCGATGGTCGGGTCGATGGTCAGGGCCAGAACCCCGTTGGGCATCAGGTCGCTGAGGGTCGCGTCCGGTTTGATCTGGTCCGCGTCAAATCGGGCCAGCCCGCGAATTTCATGGTGGCTGGTGATTTCAATCATCAGCAACGGAACGGCGCCTTCGGAACGGGCTTGCAGGCTCAGCAAACCGTCGAACTTCAAGGTGCTGACCAGCAACGCCGCAGCAGCCATCAGCTCGCCCAGCAGTTGTTGAACCGGCTCAGGGTAGGCGTGCTTGGCCAAGACCTCAGCGTAGCTGTGATCCAGCGAAACCAGCTCGCCGCGGGTGTCGCTGTTGTCAAAAATGAAACGTTGCGTGAAGTCGGTTTTGCGTAAATCTGACATAGGAATAGGGTTCTAAATTGGTGACAAAATGTGTTCGAGTCTTTATAAAGGCGCGTTTTTAGCACCTATCGGGTGCAAAGACCCAGCCAAGGGGGCATGTCATGAACAATCCCACTCTGTTCCAAACAAGGTGGAACCTCGGAGCCCTAGCGGGGTGTAATTTACTCGCTCTGGGGCTTTTGTGTTTCTGGTTATGGCCATTCGGCCAAATTCTCTGCCTGACTTTCGACGACTGGTTGTTCCATCTGCTCAATCGTCCATTGGCTGATAACCCTATATGGCTCCACATGTGGGCAGTTGCAAGTCTTCGCCCTTTCGATGTGGTTGTCGGCGTGATCATGCTGGCTTTGCTGATCAAAGGTAATTGGGTGTTTGAAGCCACTCAGGTGCGTCGCGCGCTGTTTGGTTTTCTGGCGATCCTGTTGCTGCTGGTGGTGATCCGCGCGCTGTTTTCCAAACTCACCGCCGCGATGGGTTGGCAGCACAACAGCCCGTCGATGGTGTTTGAAGACGCCATTCACCTGAGCGATTACTTCCCCGGCCTGGAAAAAACCTGGGAGCTCAAAGACCGCTCCAGCCAGAGTTTTCCGGGCGATCACGCCTCTGTGCTGTTGATTTGGGGCCTGTTCATGAGCGTGTTCAGCCGCAACGCTGGCCAGAAAGTCGTGATTTGGGGCCTGACGCTGCTGTTCATGATGCCGCGGCTCGTGGCCGGCGCCCACTGGGGCCAGGACGACTACATCGGCGGCTTGCTTCTGGCCTTGCTGGCGTTGGGCTGGGGCTATTACACCCCGTTCGCGGCCCGGGCGTCGGATCTTCTGCTGCGCGTGACAGCGCCGATCTTTTCGCTGTTGCAGCGTCTGCCACTGGTGTCTCGCATGAGCATCGTGCGCGGTTAAGCAACCCGCGTTGGCATGCGGTTCAAACGCCGCTCTACTCGGCGCCGCTGGCATCATGAAACTGATGCAGTTGGCGCCGTTGTTTTTTAGTCGGTTTACCTTCCGTAGTGATCCCCATTGCACCGGATTTACGCATCGCGGCAGCGTGCTCGCGTTTAGCGATGCTTTGCGCTGTTTCGGCGTACAACAATTGCGCTTGCGGTGCGCCACCACGCACGACTGAGAGCGCTTTGACTTCTACCGTTCGCTCTTCCAGGCCCACACGAATCTGCAGCTCATCGCCTACCCGCGGTTCTTTACTGGGTTTGCAGCGCTCACCTCGACAATGGACTTTGCCACTTTCAATGGCCGCCTTGGCCAGTGCCCGGGTTTTGAAAAAACGCGCCGCCCACAACCATTTGTCCAAACGGACCTTATCGTCTTCTTCTTGCTTCTGAGCCATTGGAATTCCTCTTCTTTGGCAGGGTCAGAACTGTACTACCGTTTCTAACGAATAGATGAATCTGGCACCCGGCTAGAATGCCGCTCCTCTCAGCGCCTTTGGCGAGGTTATGTCCCATGACGTTTTTCCCCGATTCCCTGACGGGCGCCAAAAGCCGCTGCGACGCTTGCCGGCAAGCCACGCCGCTGGGGTTCGATTTTCAGTTTGCCTACCAACCGATCGTGGACCTGCGCGATCAATCGGTGTTTGCTCACGAGGCACTGGTCCGAGGCCCGTCCGGTGAAGGCGCGTTCGAGGTATTGCAGCAAGTTAATGACACCAATCGTTACCGCTTCGACCAGGCGTGTCGCACCCGCGCGATCAAGGGTGCGGCCACGCTGGGCATGCAGCAACATCTATCAATCAATTTCATGCCCAACGCGGTCTATCGGCCAGAACTGTGCATTCGCAGTACCCTGGAGGCCGCCAAAGCCCATGATTTCCCGCTCGACAAGCTGATTTTCGAAACGCTGGAAAGCGAACACATAGATAACTATCGCCATTTGACCCATATTCTGCGTGAATACCGCGAATTCGGTTTCAAGACAGCGATCGACGACTTCGGAGCCGGCTATTCGGGGCTCAATTTATTGGCGGATTTTCAACCTGACCTGATCAAGCTCGACATGGCACTCATCCGCGATGTCGATCAGGACCGTGCGCGTCAGGCCATTGTGCGCGGCGTTGTCATGATGTGTTCTGAATTGAACGTTACAGTCATAGCCGAAGGCATCGAAAGCGCTGGCGAGAGGGATTTCCTGGCCGATTGTGGAATATTTTTGATGCAGGGTTACTGGTTCGCCCGACCTGCATTCCAAGCGTTGGCCGAGGTTCGTCCTGCGGCCTGGATACGTTAATCGCGGTTACTCATATTGAAGACATTTGATCATCTGACCGTTGTCGGTCTGCGCGAGTGGGTGGCGCTTCCCGATTTGGGAGTCGCAGGCTTGCGCGCCAAAATCGACACCGGTGCCAGTACTTCCAGCCTGCACGCCACTGAAATCGAGCCTTTTGTGCGCGACGGTGTCGAGTGGGTGCGTTTCAACGCGCATTTGGGCACGCTGGTGCAACTGCGTCACCGCCGTTGCGAAGCCCCGTTGGTGGCGATAAAAACCATTAAAAGCTCGAACGGGCATACGCAAGTGCGCTATGTGATCCGCACCAGCCTCGCGCTGGGTGATCGGGTCTGGCCGGTGGAGTTCACCCTCGCTTGCCGCAAGTCCATGCGTTACCGTTTGCTGCTCGGCTCGAAAGCCCTGATCGATGGCCAATTGGTCGTTAATCCGGGCCTCAAATACGTTCAAGACAAACCGGTTTTTCCGGTCACTACCCTTTCTGCCACAGGTGCTGCATGAAGATCGCTGTGCTGTCGCGTAACCCGCGTCTGTATTCCACTCGTCGCCTGGTTGAAGCCGGGACAGAACGAGGCCACGAAATGGTGGTGATCGATACCCTGCGTGCCTATATGAACATCGCCAGCCACAAGCCGCAGATCCACTACCGGGGCAAGCCGCTGGAAGGCTTCGATGCCGTGATTCCGCGCATTGGTGCCTCGGTCACGTTTTACGGCTGCGCGGTGTTGCGTCAGTTCGAAATGATGGGGGTTTTCCCGCTGAACGAATCGGTGGCCATCGCCCGCTCGCGGGACAAACTGCGCTCCCTGCAATTGCTGTCGCGGCGTGGGCTGGGGTTGCCGGTGACGGGTTTTGCGCACTCACCGGATGACATCCCCGACCTGATCGAAATGGTCAATGGCGCCCCCTTGGTGATCAAGGTACTAGAAGGCACACAAGGCATCGGCGTTGTCCTGTGCGAAACCGCTACGGCGGCAGAATCCGTGATCGAAGCCTTCATGGGCCTCAAACAAAACATCATGGTGCAGGAATACATCAAGGAAGCTGGTGGCGCCGATATTCGCTGCTTCGTGGTGGGTGACAAGGTGATTGCGGCGATGAAACGCCAGGCCAAGCCGGGTGAGTTCCGCTCCAACCTGCACCGTGGCGGCAGCGCCAGCCTGATCAAGATTACCCCGGAAGAACGCATGACCGCCATTCGGGCTGCCAAGGTGATGGGGTTGAGCGTGGCGGGCGTGGACATCCTGCGCTCCAATCACGGCCCGTTGGTGCTGGAGGTCAACTCCTCACCGGGTCTGGAAGGCATCGAAACCACCACGGGCAAAAACGTGGCAGGGATCATCATTGAACATCTGGAGAAAAACAGCGGGCCGAACCTGACAAGAACCAAAGGCAAAGGCTGACGCCCGTAGCCTTTCAAGAAACAACGCGAGGCTGCGTCCACCGACAGCCTCGCGCGTCCTTCGTCGCGTATTTACACCGCGCCTCGGGGCAGCATCAGCCCCAACGGCAATCTGACGCGTGCTTCAAGCCCACCCCCTGAACGGTTGCGTAACTCGACATTGCCGCCATGCATTGAGGCGATGCGCTTGACGATGGCCAACCCGAGTCCGGTCCCCTTCCCGCCGCGTGCCCGATCGCCACGAATGAACGGGTTGAAGATGTCTTCCAGTTCGCAAGGGTCGATGCCTGCGCCGCGGTCCATCACGCTGAGCACCACATACGGCGCACTCACATCGCCCGACACATAGGCAGCCACTTCCACATCTTCACCCGCATGATGCAATGCGTTGCCGATCAAGTTATTGAGCAGGCGCTTCATCGATACCCGGCGCAGCGGGAACGGCTGAATCGGTTGCAGACGCAAACGAACCCGTTCTTCGTTCTGGTTGTAAGGTGCCACGACCTCACGCACCAGCTCGCACAAGTCCACCTCTTCGACCAGTTCGTCACGGCCATCGCGAATAAAAGCCAGGAACTGATCAAGGATCGCGTCCATGTCTTCGATATCGCGCACCATGTCATCCGTCAGGTCGTTGTGGTTGCCCATCAATTCCAGCGACAACCGCAAACGCGTCAACGGTGTACGCAAATCATGGGAAACACCTGCCAGCATCAACTCTCGCTCGCGACCCGCCTGCTCCACGTCTTCGGCCATCTGGTTGAAAGCACTGTAAACCTCCGTCATCTCACTCGGCGTGTCACTGATCGGCAACCGCACGCTACGTCCCTGACCCAGTTGACGCGCGGCATACACCAAGCGCTTGAGCGGTTGATTAAGCTGGCTGACGAAAATCCACGCCGACGCAGTGGAGAGCAAGCCAATGGCCAAAAACCAGCCCAACACGCTCCATATCTTTTGCCCGCGCAGCGGGTGCGGGTAGAGCGGCACTTTCAGCCAGCCATCCCCCAGGCTCGGCGCTCGAACCCATAAGGCGGGCGGGGAATGCACACGTAAACGAACCTCGGTATCAGCCCCGAGTTCGGCTTGCATCTGACGTTGGTAAGCGCCGCTGTACGGCCAATGCTGCTCCCCCTCGGGCACACCGCCACCCACCACTCGGATCAACCCGGCAGCATCGGCAATTTTTTCGCGATTTTCTTCGTCGGCCGCCCAATAGGCACGTAGCGTGAGGGCAACGCCGTGGCTGTACTGACGATCAACCAGGACATCTTCATTCATCAACAAGTACACCAATGTCAGTGCCTTGGAGAATAGAACGACGATCAGTACCAGCCAGAGGGTGCGCGAGAAGAAACTTTGGGGAAACCAGAGAGGGGTTTTCATAGATTGATGCTTTTGCAGTTTGCAGGAGCGCGCAGGGATATTCGCAGAAATGGAATTGCGGGCCACTCAGGTAGTGAACAACCTGTGTGACCCGCTCCTACAAATGATCCATCACTTGGTGGCGTTGCCGTCGGGTACAAACACATAGCCCACGCCCCAGACTGTCTGGATATAACGCGGCTTGGAAGGATCCGGCTCAATCATGCGACGCAGACGGGAAATCTGAACATCGATTGAACGCTCCAACGCATCCCATTCACGGCCACGCGCCAGATTCATCAGCTTGTCGCGCGTCAACGGCTCGCGAGCATGCATGACCAGCGCTTTAAGCACCGCAAATTCACCGGTGGTCAGCATGTGAACTTCATCACCGCGTTTCAGTTCGCGGGTCGCCAGTGACAACTCGTAATCACCGAACGTGACGCTTTCGTCTTCGCTGCCCGGCGCGCCCGGCACGGGCGCGGACTGGCGACGCAACACCGCTTTGACCCGTGCCATCAGTTCATCGGGGTTGAATGGCTTGGCCAGATAATCGTCGGCCCCCAGTTCAAGGCCCTTGATACGGCTAAGTTCATCGCCCTTGGCCGTGAGCATGATGATTGGCACGCGATTGTTCGCAGCGCGCAAACGGCGGCAGGCGGACAGACCGTCTTCGCCTGGAAGCATCAGGTCCAATACAACAAGGTTAAACACCTCGCGGGCCAACAAACGGTCCATTTGCTCGACGTTTGGTACCGCGCGGGCACGATAGCCTTTGCTGGTGAAAAAACGTTCCAGCAGGCTGCTCAGGCCCGGGTCGTCGTCCACGATAAGAATTTTTTCGCCTTCAGCAGTGTGTGCAGTGCTGCTCATTAGATGCTCCTATGATCTCGGCGCGCATTATGGCGTAGCTGCTGTTATACGCATCGTGTGCATTGTTAGCAGATTTTTCCTTCACAGCCAGTACACAGATCAAGGCGCACGCTGCACGCAGTGCCCTGAATACGGGAACGCTGGTTATAATGCGCCGCCTTTTGTGTCAGGCAACCTCGAATTTTCAACCGCTGCGGCGCAATTATTTTTTTCAGTGCGTGCCGCAATGTGCAGACTTCACGGGTCAACAGGCTGCCCTTTTGGCCCAGGTAGCGGCGCTTTTTAAAGCCGCTCAACCAGCCTCGCAAGCCTTCAAGCCCGGGCCTGCGAGCCTGCATCACAATTTGTCAGGTGGTTTTATGGACAGCATCAACAGCCGCATCGCCGAAGAACTTGGCGTGCGCCCGCAGCAGGTCGAAGCGGCCGTCGCACTTCTGGATGAAGGCTCCACCGTACCCTTCATCTCCCGTTACCGTAAGGAAGTGACCGGCAGCCTGGATGACACCCAACTTCGTCATCTGGAAGAACGCCTGCGCTACCTGCGAGAACTCGACGAACGGCGCATCAGCATCCTCGCCAGCATCGAAGAACAAGGCAAGTTGACGCCAGAACTGGCGCGCGATATCAAACTCGCCGATACCAAAACCCGCCTTGAAGACTTGTACCTCCCCTACAAGCAAAAGCGCCGCACCAAAGGCCAGATCGCCCTCGAAGCCGGCCTCGGTGAACTGGCTGACGGCCTGTTCAATGATCCGAACCTGAACCCCGAAACAGAAGCCGCCCGTTTTGTCGACGCCGAAAAAGGCGTGGCCGACGTCAAAGCCGCCCTCGACGGCGCCAAATACATCCTGATGGAGCGTTTCGCCGAAGACGCCACCCTGTTGGACAAACTGCGCAGTTTTCTCAAGCAGGAAGCCACCCTCAGCGCCCGCGTCATCGCAGGCAAAGAAGAGGAAGGCGCCAAGTTCCGCGATTACTTCGAGCACGACGAGCCACTCAAAAGCATGCCGTCGCACCGGGCGCTGGCCATTTTCCGCGGGCGCAATGAAGGCATCCTCAGCGCGTCGCTCAAAGTGGGCGAAGAATTGCCCGGCACGATGCACCCCGGCGAGATGATGATTGCCGAACGTTTCGGCCTGCAAAACCAGAACCGTCCGGCTGACAAATGGCTGGGCGAAGTGGTGCGCTGGACGTGGAAGGTCAAGCTCTATACACACCTTGAAACCGATCTGCTGGGTGAACTGCGCGACGCCGCAGAAACCGAAGCCATCAACGTGTTTGCGCACAACCTGCACGACTTGCTGCTGGCCGCGCCTGCTGGCCCGCGCGCTACCCTTGGCCTGGACCCGGGCCTGCGCACCGGCTGCAAAATTGCCGTGGTCGATGCCACCGGCAAACTGCTGGAACACGCCACCGTGTACCCGCACGTGCCGCACAACAAGTGGGATCAAACCATCTCGATCCTGGCTGCCCTGTGTGCCAAACACGCGGTCGAACTGATCGCCATCGGCAACGGCACCGCGAGCCGCGAGAGCGACAAGCTGATCATCGACCTGATCAAAAAATACCCTGCACTGAAAGTCACCAAAGTCATGGTGTCTGAAGCCGGGGCCTCGGTGTACTCGGCATCGGAGTTGGCAGCCAAAGAATTCCCGGACCTGGACGTGTCGATCCGTGGCGCTGTTTCGATTGCGCGCCGCCTGCAAGATCCGCTGGCCGAGCTGGTCAAAATCGACCCCAAATCCATTGGGGTCGGCCAATACCAGCACGACGTGTCGCAGCTCAAGCTGGCGCGGGGTCTGGACGCCGTTGTGGAAGACTGCGTAAACGCCGTGGGGGTGGACGTAAACACCGCCTCGGTGGCGCTGCTGGCCCGGATCTCCGGCCTCAACGCCACGCTGGCGCAAAATATCGTGAACCATCGCGATGAAAACGGTGCCTTCAAAACCCGCGCGGCGCTGAAAAAAGTCAGCCGTCTGGGTGAAAAAACCTTTGAACAAGCCGCCGGTTTCTTACGCGTCATGAACGGCGACAACCCGTTGGACGGCTCGGCGGTTCACCCCGAAGCCTACCCGCTGGTCAAGCGCATTGCGTCCGACACCGAACGCGACATTCGTTCACTGATTGGTGATGCGAGCTTTCTCAAGCGTCTCGATCCGAAGAAATTCACCGATGAAACCTTCGGTTTGCCGACGGTCACCGACATTCTGCAAGAGCTGGAAAAGCCGGGCCGGGATCCGCGTCCCGAGTTCAAGACCGCCGAGTTCCAGGAAGGCGTCGAAGACCTCAAAGACTTGCAACTGGGGATGATTCTGGAAGGTGTCGTCACCAACGTGACCAACTTCGGTGCGTTCGTCGATATCGGTGTGCATCAGGACGGTCTGGTGCATATTTCGGCGCTGTCCGAGAAATTCATCAAAGACCCGCGTGAAGCAGTCAAAGCCGGTGACGTGGTCAAGGTCAAGGTGATGGAAGTCGACATCCCCCGTAAGCGGGTGGGCCTGTCGATGCGCATGAGCGACACCCCCGGCGAGAAAATTGACGGGGCGCGCGGCGCACGTCCGGGCGCTTCGGGGCGCCAGCAAAATACCGCACCGCGCAAGGAAACCGTGGCCGCGGCCCCTGCCAACAACGCCATGGCATCGCTGTTCGCCAATGCCAAGCAACTGAAAAAACGCTGATGGACATCCCGGCCGGGCTGACCCAAAGCGCGTTCAGTGAACTGATCGGCTGTCGCGTGGTGCAACTTGATGAAGGCGCGGCCCACGTCGCCCTGAGCCTTGAGCCGCACCTGCGCAACCGGGGCGGCAAACTGCATGGCGGGGTGCTGTTCAGCCTGGTCGACATCAGCATGGGGCTGGCCTGTTCCAGTACCCATGGCTTCGATCAGCAAAGCGCCACCCTGGAATGCAAGATCAACTACATCCGGGCGGTGTCCGAAGGCGAAGTGCTGTGTATCGCCAAGGTCATCCACCCCGGTCGCCGCACGCTGGTCGTTGAAGCTGACGTCTGGCAGGGCGAAAAGCGGGTCGCAAAAGCGCAAGGCACGTTCGCTGTCCTGTAGCGGTCACCCGTCGATTTAGGTTAATTTCGGCACTGCATACGCGGTGCCGAAATGCGCCTGGAGCGCCTGGGACCGACACAGGGACGGGGCTGAGCACTTCTTTTAAAAGTCAGGCGACCACGCCGGCTTCAACTTCACCCTTGTAGACCGTCCTGACCACCCCCATATTGGGGCGACTGACGCGTGAAGGAATCCAACTTGAGCCAACTTCTCAACCGCCGCCTGGCTCTGCTCAGCGAGCGCGCTAACCTCACTCTGCTGGAGCAGTGTCTGCACGGGATCGAGCGCGAATGCTTGCGCGTCACCGGCGATGCCCGCCTGGCCCAGACGCCGCACCCCGAAGAACTGGGGTCGGCCCTGACCAACGATCAAATCACCACCGACTATTCCGAGTCGCTGCTGGAGTTCATCACCCCGGCCCTGGCCGACCCGGCTGAGACGCTGGCCAGCCTCGACAAGATCCACCGTTTTGCCTACAGCAAACTCAACAACGAGTACCTGTGGAGCCCTTCAATGCCGTGCCCGTTGCCGGCCGAAGCGGATATTCCGATTGCCTACTACGGCACGTCCAACATCGGACAGCTCAAGTACGTGTATCGCAAAGGCCTGGCCCTGCGTTACGGAAAAACCATGCAGTGCATTGCCGGCATTCACTACAACTTCTCGTTGCCTGAAGCCCTTTGGCCTGTGCTGAAAGCGGCAGACGGCTTTGTGGGCACAGACCGCGATTACCAGTCGAGCGCCTACATCGCGCTGATCCGTAACTTCCGCCGTTACAGCTGGCTGCTGATGTACCTGTTTGGCGCCTCGCCTGCGCTGGACGCAGGCTTTTTGCGCGGCCGGGCTCACCAACTCGAACAACTGGACCCCGACACGCTCTACCTGCCGTACGCCACCAGCCTGCGCATGAGCGACCTCGGTTATCAGAGCAACGCTCAGGCGGGCCTGACACCGTGCTACAACGACCTCAACAGTTACACCGACAGCCTGCGTAAAGCCGTGGCAACGCCCTACGCGCCGTATGTCGAAATCGGCACGCACCAGGACGGCGAGTGGGTGCAACTGAACACCAACATCCTGCAAATCGAAAACGAGTACTACTCCAACATCCGCCCCAAGCGTGTGACCTACAGCGGCGAGCGTCCGATTCAAGCGCTCATGTCCCGTGGCGTGCAGTACGTTGAAGTGCGTTTGCTGGACATCAACCCGTTCCTGCCCGTGGGCATTGACCTGCCCGAAGCCCGCTTCCTGGATGCCTTCCTGCTGTACTGCGCCCTGCAAGAAAGTCCGCAGTTCGACAGCGCGGAGTGCGGCAGTTGCACCTCCAACTTCCTCAGCGTCGTCAAAGAAGGTCGCCGCCCGGGCCTGCAATTGCAGCGTGACGGTCAACCGGTGGACATGAAGGAATGGGCAGCCGAACTGCTGGAACAAATCGCACCACTGGCCGCGTTGCTGGATCAAAGCAAGGGTGACGATGCGCACAGCAAGGCACTGGATGAGCAACTGGCGAAAATCAAGGACGTGTCACGGACCCCGTCGGCCAAAGTGCTGGCCAGCATGGCCGAACACAAAGAAAGCTTCGCTCAGTTCTCCATGCGCCAAAGCATTGCCCACGCTGACTACTTCCGCAGCCAGGCACTCAGCCCTGAAGACCAGGACGCTTTTGAAGAAAAAGCCCGCAAATCGATTAACGACCAAATGGACATTGAAAAAACCGAACAGGGTGATTTCGACCTGTTTGTGGCGTCGTATCAGGCGAGTATTTTGGCGATCAGTAACTGAGGGATGGCAGGCAGCCCGTCAGCCAAACCCCGAAGACGTTCAGGTTTCGCCGTGTCAGAGGCGCGCACGCAAAGGTGCCGCCTCCTACACGAACTGCGGCAACGGATGGCTTCGGGGCGTTGAGTGCAGGCGTACCGTACACCGCCGCTGAAATAAACAGTGGCCGGGCCTGGAAACCCGAGTAACAATTACGCGCCTTAGCGCCATGTACCCTTCGGGGAGTTGGCGTTTTTTGTGCGTCAGTCTTCATCTTATGACGGCTGTGCGCGGGAGGTCTTCGGACCTGCCGGGTTTGCCTAATTGTCCCGGTTTCCAGCCTGCGTACAGCTGTCACCTTCGCCTGGACACGAACCTGACAGCTCTTAAACATATTAGGAGCACACTCAATGACTACCCCTTCCCCGATCAACACCCTCGGCGTCGTAACCTTCGGCCCGTGCGGCGAAAATGACCAACCTCTGTTTTGCGTTAACCCCGGTATACCTTTGCGTCAGGCGCTGGAGCACGTCTCGGCGTTGTTGTTTTGCGCCAAAACCCTGGCCCTCGATGCCGCCCTGGAGAAAGACGGGGAACGCCATGCCTGGGCGTCGCACTACTTGTGCGACATGGGCAAGGCCGTTATTGATGATGTGTGTTTGCAGGCGTTTTAACGACGCACCGAAGCCGCCGCTCGACGCAGGTGTGCGTTGAACGGCGGCTTCAGTCGGCCGTGCAGGCGTTACAGGGCTTTTTCGAAGATTTTCGAATTGCGCTGAAAGTTGTACAACGAGGCGCGGGCTACCGGCAGACGTTCCACACTGCTGGGCTCGAAGCCGCGCTCGCGGAACCAGTGGGCTGTGCGGGTGGTCAGGACGAACAGGGTTTTGAGGCCCAGCGCTCGCGCACGGTTTTCAATGCGTTCGAGCAGTTCATCGCCGCGACGGCCGTGGCGGTATTCCGGGTTCACGGCCAGACAGGCCAGTTCGCCCGCCTCAGAATCGGCAATCGGGTACAACGCCGCGCAGGCGATGATCATGCCTTCACGCTCGACCACGCTGAATTGCTCGATCTCGCGCTCCAGCACTTCGCGTGAGCGACGCACCAGAATGCCCTGCTCTTCCAGCGGGCTGATGAGGTCCAGCAAACCACCGACGTCTTCAATTGCGGCTTCGCGAATTTTTTCGAACTGCTCCTGCGCCACCAGTGTGCCGCCGCCGTTGCGGGTGAACAGCTCGGTCAGCAGTGCGCCGTCTTCGGCGTAGCTGACGATATGGCTGCGGGCCACGCCGCCACGGCAGGCCTCGGCGGCCGCTTCCAGCAGTTCAGCCTGATAATCGCTGCCCAGACGCTTCATGTGGGCGGGCACTTGTTGCGGCCGCAGCTCGCGCACCAGACGCCCGTCTTCATCGAGCAAGCCCGGTTCGGCGCCAAACAACAGCAATTTGTCGGCCCCAAGGTCAATGGCAGCACGGGTCGCAACGTCTTCGCAGGCGAGGTTGAAGATTTCGCCCGTCGGCGAATACCCCAGCGGCGACAGCAGCACAATTGAGCGTTCGTCGAGCAGGCGGTTGATGCCCTTGCGGTCCACCCGCCGCACTTCGCCGGTGTGGTGGTAGTCCACGCCATCGAGCACGCCAATCGGACGCGCCGTCACCAGATTGCCGCTCGCCACGCGCAAGCGCGAACCCTGCATCGGTGAGGACGCCATGTCCATCGACAGCCGCGCTTCAATCGCAATGCGCAGCTGGCCCACGGCGTCGATCACACATTCCAGCGTCGGAGCGTCGGTGATGCGCATGCCTTCGTGGTAATGCGGCGTCAGCCCGCGGGCTTGCAGGCGGCTTTCGATTTGCGGGCGCGAGCCATGCACCAGCACCAGCCGAACGCCCAAACTGTGCAGCAGCACCAAGTCGTGAACGATGTTGCCGAAATTGGGGTGCGCCACGCCGTCGCCGGGAAGCATGACGACGAAGGTGCAATCGCGGTGGGCATTGATGTAAGGGGACGCGTGACGTAGCCAGTTAACGTAATCGGGCATAACCGGAGCCTGTAAAAAAGTGAGTCGCCTAAAAAGGGCACAAACAGCAAACGCACAACGGGCGGGGGTTATCGTCGAAACTGACTTGGCGACACGCGTGCTCTCCTTGTGTGTACGGGTTGGACCTGCGGCGATTTACAGCGCCGGGGTCAGGCAATAGTGTTCGATCAATTGACTGAGTAGACGCACCGTCGGCTGCAAACGTGACATGTCGAGGTGTTCGCCCGGCTGATGTGCGCAGCTGATGTCGCCGGGGCCGAGGACAATGGTTTCGCAGCCAAGGCGCTGAAGATAAGGCGCTTCGGTGCCAAACGCTACTGCTTCGGCACGATGCCCGGTCAGACGTTCAGCCACACGCACCAGTTCGCTGTCGGCCGCCTGCTCAAAGGGCGCTACGCCTGCCGCGAGCGGGGCGAAATCAATCTTTACCTGATGGCGTTCAGCCAGTGGCTGGAGCTTGCTGCGGATGATAGCCCGCAGCGCCGTCGGGTCCATCCCCGGCAAAGGCCGCAGGTCAAATTCCAGCGAGCACTGGCCGCAGATGCGATTCGGGTTGTCGCCGCCGTGGATGCAGCCAAAGTTGAGGGTCGGCTGCGGCACGCTGAATTGCGGGTTGCGGTATTCGTGCAGCCATTGCTGGCGCAGGGCCTTGAGTTCACTGATGGCGTCGTGCATGGCATCCAGCGCGCTATGGCCCAGGCTTGGGTCAGAGGAATGGCCGCTGCGCCCCAGAATCTCGATGCGCTCCATCATCACGCCTTTATGCATGCGGATCGGTTTGAGCCCGGTCGGCTCGCCAATCACAGCCACACGGCCCAGCGGGCGACCCGCTTCGGCCAGTGCCCGGGCGCCGGCCATGGAGGTTTCTTCGTCGCACGTGGCCAGAATCAGCAAAGGTTGCTTGAACGGTTGATCGAGCAGCGGCCGGACGGCTTCGATGATCAGCGCGAAAAAACCCTTCATGTCACAGCTGCCCAGTCCGACCCAGCGGTTATCCACTTCTGTCAGCTTGAGCGGATCGGTCTGCCACAAGGCTTCATCGTACGGCACCGTGTCGCTGTGGCCTGCCAGCACCAGCCCGCCGGGGCCGCTGCCATAACTGGCGAGTAGGTTGAATTTACCGGGGCTGACCTGCTGGATGTCGATGGCGAACCCAAGGTCTCCCAGCCACAGGGCCAGTAGATCAATGACCGGGCGGTTGGTTTGATCCAGGTGCGCCTGGGTGCAACTGACGGACGGCGCGCTGATCAAGGCAGCGAATTGCTCTTTGAGGGAGGGTAAAGGCATGCGCTGACTTCCTGTTGGCGGGGCGAGGCCCATCATAGGGCCATCTGAGCAGCAGAATAAACCCATGCGGGGCGCCGGGGCGGCGAGTCCTGTACACTGCACGGCCTTGGCAGCCACACCTTTCCCCGGCTGCGCACCGTTCCTGGATTTTCCGGCCATGCAGAAAGAAACCGAAATCAAACTCCGCGTCAGCCGCGAAACCCTCGCCGCCTTGCGCGAGCACCCTTTGCTGAAAAAGCGCAACAAAAGTGGCTGGGAAAGCCGTGAGTTGCTCAACCAATATTTCGATACCCCGGAGCGCGACCTGGCCAAGGCCAAGGTTGCCCTGCGCTTGCGCCGTGATGGCGAAGACGTGATCCAGACCCTCAAGACCCGTGGCGAGAGCGTTGCCGGTCTGTCGGTGCGCAATGAATACGACTGGCATTTGCCTAAAGCCAAGCTCGACGTCAAAAAACTCGACGGCGAATGCTGGCCCGAAGCGCTGGCCGAGCTGGACAAAAAAACCCTCAAGCCGATTTTCACCACTGATTTCGTGCGCGAGCGCGCTGAAATCTCGTGGGGTCGCGGCAAAGCCAAAGTGGTGATCGAAGCCGCACTGGACGTGGGCCACGTGATTGCAGGCAAGCAGAAAGAAGAAATCTGCGAGCTGGAACTCGAACTGCGCGAAGGCGAACCGGCTGCCTTGCTGGAACTGGCTGCCGAGCTGGCTGAAAAACTGGCGTTGATGCCGTGTGACATCAGCAAGGCAGAGCGCGGTTATCGCCTGTTCGACGCCAACAGCTACTCGGTGAGCCTGCCAGCCCCTGAGCTGACGCCTGAAACCCCGCTGGATGACGCGTTTGCCGCGCTGGCGTGGCATTTGCTGGCCAGCAGCCAGCGTTTGGCCGAGCAATACCGCTTCAATGGCCACTGGCGTCTGTTGCAAGACTGGGTGCAGCAATTGATTGACCTGCGCGCGCTGGTCAGCAGCCTCGGTCAGGCCGCGCCACGCCAATCCACCAGCACCTTGCGCGCCTCGCTGGACGCACTGCTGGAAGACTGGCGCCCGCTGGTGCAGATCGGTCAGGACGACGAAGACGTGCGCAAAGCCGCGCCCGAGCAGTTCCTCGAAGAACTCGAAGACCCGCGCTGGGGCCAATTCTCCCTGAACACGTCGCGCTGGTTGATGGAGCGCAGCTGGACCGTGGATCGTGGCACGACCCGTGGCAATCGTCAGGGCGCTGCACAGCTGAGCAGTTGGCTGCCACGTTTGCTGTCGGATGAAGCTATCGCGTTGCGTCTGAACCGTTACCAGCAGCAACCAGAAGATTTGGCAGAGCAGTTGCCGCGCATCGAGCGCATTCAAGCGTGGCTGCGTTTGGCCCGTGGCGTGCTGGAGATTGCGGAAGTGGACCGTTTGTTTGGCGAGATGAACAAGCTGCAAGAGCTGGCCAATCAGCCACTCACAGACGATGTTGAACACAATGATGCGTTGCTCGATGCCCGCAAGCATCAAGCGATCGCGGTTTACCAGAACCGCGCCTGGAAGACCTTGCTGCGCGCGTAAGCATCATGCAAAGGGCCCTCAGCGCTCGCTGAGGGCCCTCTCCCACTTATTGCGCAGTCTTGGGCATGTCCGCGTCGGGCGTGCGCCAGATCAGGCGTGTGGTGTCGTAGCCTTGCTGTTGAGCCTTGCTGAGTAACTCGTCACGGGTTTGCTGATCAATGGTCGGTTTGCGCGACAGCAACCACAGGTAGCGACGGTCCGGGTTACCGACCAGCGCAGTGCTGTAGTTGTCCCCCAGATACAGCACCCAGTAATCGCCTTTAGTCACACCCGGCAACAGCGTCGAGACCCAGTTATCAAACTCAACCCACAATTTGTCGGTCTTGCCCGGCACTTGAGGCGTCGCTGTGCCTTTGGCCTCCTGCCACTTGCCGTCTTCGGTCAGGCAGCGGTTGAGCACCGCCACATTGCCATCGGGCTTGAGGGTGTATTGCGCTTGGGACTGTGCGCAATTGCGCTGGAAGAACATCGGCAACCGCGCCTGCTCATACCAAGTGCCTTGATAGCGCTTGAGGTCGACGTTATCGACGGTTTTGGGGGCCAGTGCATCGCTGCCGGAGCTGGAGCACCCGGCCAACACCAACGCAGTGCCCAGACACGCTAAAAGTCGCTTCATGGGTAACGCTCCTGTTCAGTCTTATTTCAAGCCCTGACCCGAGAACATCAGCACTTTGTCACCTGCATATTGCACGCTGATAAAGCTGTTTTTATCGCCCCAGGTGCAGCTCGACATACCGAGTGCGCCCGAGCAATCCGTCGGGTTGCCCAACAGCTTCTCCACCTCGGCCTTGGGCATACCGGCCGACAGTTTTGAGTAGTTCTCTTGATTGACCTTGCTGCAGGCCGCCAATAACACACAGAACGACAACAACGCCAAAGAACGCAACTTCATGGAAAAGCTCCTGAATGGGAAAGTCGGCATCGCTGCCTCGGTGAGAGCTTAGAAGAGAAAAGCGCGGGGTGGTTCCCGACAGGCCGGGGTTTTGTTGCAGGCGGGCAGGTAGAGCTCAGGCAACGCGCTGTCGAGGCTGCCGGGTAATGGCGAGACGGTGCACAGATCGGGGGGGCTTGCCCCCCTTCGCAGCCTGCGGCAGCGACTGCGCGCTTAGGCTTTGTGGTAAGCCGTAATGCGCGCCACTTCTTCTTTGGAGCCCAGGAATACCGCAACACGCTGGTGCAGGCCTTCAGGCTGGATGTCGAGGATGCGCTGGTGGCCGTCAGTGGACGCGCCGCCTGCCTGCTCCACAAGGAACGACATCGGGTTGGCTTCGTACATCAAACGCAGCTTGCCTGGCTTGGAAGGCTCACGGCTGTCACGCGGGTACATGAACACGCCACCACGGGTCAGGATGCGGTGGACGTCTGCCACCATCGCGGCAACCCAACGCATGTTGTAGTTCTTCTTCAGCGGACCTTCTTCACCGGCCAGCAATTCGTCAACGTAGCGCTGTACCGGGGCTTCCCAGTGGCGCTGGTTAGACATGTTGATGGCGAATTCCTGCGTGGATTCAGGAATGCTGATGTCTTCGTGGGTGAGCACGAAGCTGCCCATTTCGCGGTCCAGGGTGAACCCTTTAACGCCATCACCCAGGGTCAGCACCAGCATGGTTTGCGGGCCGTAGATCGCATAACCGGCCGCCACTTGGGTGGAGCCCGGTTGCAGGAATGCTTTTTCGCCCAGGTCGCCGTTCTCGGCCAAGTGGCCTTCAGGGCAACGCAGCACGGAGAAAATCGTACCGACGGGCGCGTTGATGTCGATGTTGGACGAGCCGTCCAGCGGGTCGAATACCAACAGGTAGGCGCCTTTCGGGTATCTGCCCGGGATCTGGTAGGCGTTGTCCATTTCTTCGGATGCCATACCGGCCAGGTGACCGCCCCATTCGTTGGCTTCGAGCAGGATTTCGTTGGAAATCACGTCAAGCTTCTTCTGGACTTCGCCTTGCACGTTTTCGGTGCCCATGCTGCCCAGAACACCACCCAGGGCGCCTTTGGACACGGCGTGGCTGATCTCTTTGCAAGCACGCGCCACCACTTCGATGAGGAAACGCAAATCAGCAGGCGTGTTGTTGCTGCGGGTCTGCTCGATCAAATAGCGACTCAGGGTAACGCGGGACATGTAAGGCTCCGAACTAGGGGGAGGGGGCAAAAAACCCGCGCAGTTTAACGCGTGTTGCCGTGCAAATCTTCTAATCAGACTCAGATCCGGCCGAGCGGGTTCAGTTGCGGGCAAAAAACAGCCAAAACCCGTAACTGCCGCCCTGTGACGAGGCTGCGTCCGGTCGCAGCCTCGCGGTGGTTCAGTAGCGCCAGCAAGACCGTTAGAGCGCCTTCCAGATCTCGGTCGCATACTCACGAATGGTGCGGTCGGAAGAGAACCAGCCCATGCGCGCAGTATTGAGTACCGACGTGCGCCACCACGCATCGTTGTCGTGCCACAGCGCTTCAACACGCATTTGCGCATCCCAATAAGCGTCAAAGTCAGCGCACACCAGGAAGCGGTCGTAATCAATCAGCGAGTCGATCAGCCCCGTATAGCGCGCCGGGTCATCGTGAGAGAACACCCCGCCGCGAATCGCCTGCAACACATCATTGAGCCGATGAGACGCGGCGATTTCCGGCCCGGCATTGAACTCGCCACTGAGCTTGCGGGCTTCGACCTGTTGCGCGGTGAGGCCGAAGATAAACATGTTTTCTGAGCCGACACGCTCGCACATTTCGACGTTGGCGCCGTCCAGCGTGCCAATGGTCAACGCCCCGTTGAGGCCGAACTTCATGTTGCTGGTGCCCGACGCTTCATAACCGGCGGTGGAAATTTGCTCGGACAAATCGGCCGCCGGGATGATGTTCTCCGCCAGGCTGACGTTGTAGTTGGGCAGGAACACCACTTTGAGCAAACCACGCACAGTCGGGTCGTGGTTGATGGTGCGCGCGATGTCATTGGTCAGTTTGATGATGAGTTTGGCCTGTTGATAACTGGCCGCCGCTTTGCCGGCAAAGATTTTCACACGCGGCACCCAGCGGTTACCCGGCTCGGCACGGATTGCCTGATACAGCGCCACGGTGTGCAGCAGGTTCAGCAACTGGCGCTTGTACTCGTGGATACGTTTGACCTGCACATCGAACATGGCTTCGGGGTTGACCACAATGCCGAGGCGCTCATAAATCAAGGCCGCCAAGGTGCATTTGTTTTGCAGCCGCTGTTCAGCGAATCGCTTGCGAAAGTCTGCACGCCCGGCAAACGGTTCCAGCTGGATCAGGTTGTGCTCGGGATCGTCCTGAAATTGCGGGCCTAGCGCATCCACCAACAGTGCCGTCAGCGGCGGGTTGGACTGGTAAAGCCAGCGCCGAAAGGTCACGCCGTTGGTTTTGTTGTTGATGCGGTCCGGGTACAGCTTGTGCATGTGCGAGAACACGGTGCTGCGCATCAATTGCGTGTGCAGCCCTGACACGCCATTGACGCTGTGACACCCCAAAAACGCCAGATTGCCCATGCGCACACGGCGGCCGTTGTCTTCCTCGATCAACGACACGGCGCGCAGCACGTCAAAGTCATGCACGCCCTGTTCGCGCAGCGAATCAATGTGCAGCCCGTTAATCAGGTAAATGATCTGCATATGCCGGGGCAGCAAACGCTCCATGAGCCCCACTGGCCAGGTTTCAAGCGCCTCGGGGAGCAAGGTGTGATTGGTGTAGGCCAGGGTTTCGACCGTGACCTTCCAGGCGGCACCCCACTCCACGCCGTGTTCATCGACCAACAGGCGCATCAACTCTGCGACGGCAATGGACGGATGGGTGTCATTGAGCTGGATGGCCACGTGGTCGCCAAGATCGAGCAATGCGAAGCCCTGATCCAGATGGCGCCGGATCAAGTCCTTCAACGATGCTGCCACGAAGAAATATTCCTGACGCAGCCGCAGCTCCTGCCCGGCTTCGTTGCTGTCCGCCGGGTACAGCACCCGCGAAATGCTCTCAGCGCGCACCACCTCTGCGACCGCGCCCAAGTGGTCACCGGCATTAAAGCGTTCGAGGTGCATCTCGTGCACCGCCCTGGCCCGCCATAAGCGCAACGTGTTGACGCTGGCACCGCGCCAGCCCACGACCGGGGTGTCGTAGGCAATCGCACGCACGGTTTCGCCCGGCCACCAGACCTGCCGCGGGTGACCCTGTTCATCGATGAGGGTTTCGACCGCTCCGCCGAAGCCGATGAGGTACACCACCTCTGGCCGCTCAAACTCCCACGGGTTGCCGAAGTCCAGCCAGTTTTCGGTCTGCTCCTGTTGCCAACCGTCCACGATGCTTTGGCGAAACAACCCGTGTTCATAGCGAATGCCGTAGCCGTGGGCCGCGACGCCAAGGGTGGCCATGCTCTCCATGAAACACGCCGCCAGACGGCCAAGCCCCCCATTGCCCAGCGCGGCATCGGGTTCAAGCAAACGGATTTGCTCCAGATCCACCCCCAGCTCGGTCAGCGCTTCACGCGCAATGTCGAGCAAACCGAGGTTGCTGAGGCTGTCGTACAGCAAACGGCCGATCAGAAACTCCAGCGACAGGTAATACACCCGCTTCTGGCCTTTGCGGTAAATCTGCCGTGTGTTGTCCATCCAGTGCTCGACCATATGGTCTCGGGCGGCCAGCGCAATGGCTTCGAACCAGTCATGATCGAACGCGTGTTCCGGGTCCTTGCCCACCGCGTAGGTCAGTTTGGCCAGTACGGCGGCGCGGAAGGCCGCCACTTGTGCATCACAAACAAGCGGTTCCTGGGACATCGATACAACCTCAAGCGAGATGGAGCGATTTGAAGAACGAATGGTGTCAGCCTAGACGCTCTGACAGAAGGAAGCGGCTTGTGTTCGAGATTTTTGCGCGATCCTGCGGATAAATCGGCCAAGCAAACAATGCACCGGATGGCGGCACAAAACGGCGGCGCTCGATAGTGAGCAAAAAACCGGCAAATGGTTGTTCAATTCTTGCTCAACCCCGGTATGATCGCGCGCCCTGTTACACGCTGGAATATAAGCCTGATGAAGTCCAACCTGATCGCCGCCGCGGAAATCGACCGTCTCGATACCTGGGCCAAATACACCGCGCCCATGTGCGGCTCCTGCATTTCCAGCTGCTGCACCCTACCGGTCGAGGTCAAGGTCAAAGACTTGATCCGCATCGGGCTGGTGGATGAATTCGAACTGGGCGACCCGCCGAAGAACATCGCCAAGCGTTTGCAAAAAGAAGGGATTGTGGAACGTTTCAACCAGAAGTCGGGCATCTTCACGCTGCAGCGCATGAGCAACAATGACTGCCTGTACCTGGACCGCAAATCGCGCATGTGTACCATCTACGAAAAACGCCCTGATACCTGCCGCAACCACCCGCGTATCGGGCCGCGACCAGGGTACTGCGCGTATATTCCCAAAGCGGTCGAGCGTAAGAACAGCAGCGTTAAATTGATGGATTTTTAAGGCTCGAATTACCCTCAATCCAGGCCCCTCTCAAGGCAGGGAGTTGGAGTGACGGGCAACAGCGCACACAAATCCCGCACATAAAAAAACGCCCCCGACCGCAAGGCCGGGGGCGTTTTTGTAACCGCTAACTAATTAACTTAGTTTTTGGCCTTTTTGGCAGCGCGGGTACGCTCGCCTTCGTCCAGGATCTTCTTACGAAGACGGATGGACTTAGGCGTCACTTCACACAGCTCGTCGTCCTGGATGAATTCCAGAGCCTGTTCCAGGGTGAAGCGAACAGGTGGAACCAGAGCGATGGTTTCGTCTTTACCCGAAGCACGCATGTTGTCGAGCTTCTTGCCCTTGGTAGGGTTAACGCCCATGTCGGTGTCACGGCTGTTCAGACCAACGATCTGACCGTTGTAGATCTCTTGACCGTGTTCAACGAACAGCTTGCCACGCGCCTGCAGGGTTTCCAGGGAGTAGGTCAGCGCCTTGCCCGTTTCAACCGATACCAGAACGCCGTTCTGACGGCCGGACATGTGGCCGGACTTCATCACGTCGTAGCGATCGAAGATCGAGGTCAGGATGCCAGCACCGTTGGTCAGGGTCAGGAACTGGTTACGGAAACCGATCAGACCGCGAGCAGGGATGTTGTATTCCAGACGTACACGGCCCTTGCCATCCGGCACCATGTTGGTCAGGTCGCCCTTACGCAGGCCCATCTCTTCCATCACCTTGCCCTGAGATTCTTCAGGCAAGTCGATGGTGACGTTTTCGAACGGTTCGTGCTTAACGCCGTCAACCATGCGGATGATTACTTCTGGACGGCCAACGCCCATTTCGAAGCCTTCGCGACGCATGGTTTCGATCAGAACCGACAGGTGCAATTCACCACGGCCCGATACTTTGAACTTGTCAGCCGAGTCGCCTTCTTCAACGCGCAGAGCAACGTTGTACAGCAGCTCTTTGTCCAGACGTTCCTTGATGTTACGGGATGTCACGAACTTGCCTTCTTTACCGCAGAATGGCGAGTCGTTTACCTGGAAGGTCATGGAAACGGTTGGCTCGTCAACGGTCAACGGCTTCATCGCTTCAACGTTCATCGGGTCGCACAGGGTGTCGGAGATGAACAGCGAGTCCATACCGCTGATGCAAACGATGTCGCCTGCTGCAGCTTCTTCAACGTCTACACGGTGCAGACCGTGGTGACCCATCAGCTTCAGGATACGACCGTTGCGGCGCTTGCCGTCAGCGTCGATAGCAACAACCGGGGTGTTCGGCTTGACGCGACCACGGGCGATACGGCCAACACCGATAATGCCCAGGAAGCTGTTGTAGTCCAGTGCCGAGATTTGCATCTGGAACGGACCGTCACGGTCTACGGCTGGTGCCGGTACGTTGTCGACAATCGACTGGTACAGCGGGGTCATGTCTTCAGCCATGTCGGTGTGGTCAAGACCAGCAATACCGTTCAGGGCAGAGGCGTAAACCACTTTGAAGTCCAGCTGTTCTTCAGTAGCGCCCAGGTTGTCGAACAGGTCGAAGATCTGGTCCAGAACCCAATCAGGACGCGCGCCCGGACGGTCAACCTTGTTGATTACCACGATTGGACGCAGGCCGGCTTCGAACGCCTTCTTGGTCACGAAACGGGTTTGCGGCATAGGGCCGTCTTGAGCGTCAACCAGCAGCAGAACGGAGTCAACCATCGACATCACGCGTTCTACTTCACCGCCGAAGTCGGCGTGGCCCGGGGTGTCCACGATGTTGATGTGGTAGCCGTTCCAGTTGATGGCGGTGTTTTTCGCCAGAATGGTAATACCGCGCTCTTTCTCCTGGTCGTTGGAGTCCATCACGCGCTCGTCGTTGAGCTCGCCGCGCTCCAGAGTGCCGGATTGACGCAAGAGTTTGTCTACCAGGGTGGTTTTACCGTGGTCAACGTGAGCAATGATGGCGATGTTGCGTAGATTTTCGATCACTTGTGTATCTCGATCAGAGGATTCGGTGTGCTGACAGGTCGTGGCAGCGATTAACAATAGAGTCAGGCCTTGCCGTTACAACTTGACGGCGGCGTCGGGGGGCCGGTGACGCAGGCCACAGGCATACAGCCCCGGGCTCTTAGCTCGGTCGATAAACGCGCACATTGGCATGTCCCTCACTGAGCAAATGGTGAGCATGCAGGCGACTCATCACGCCTTTGTCGCAATACAACAGGTACTGACGGGTGTCATCCAGTTCCTTGAAGCGGCTGTTCAGAGCATAGAACGGCAACGCTTGTACTTCGATGCCAGCCAGTTCCAGCGGCTGATCTTCCTGAGCATCCGGGTGACGGATGTCGAGAACGATCTGGCCCGCCAGCACTTCGCTGACCTCTTCGACTTGCAAGTCCTGGCCCAACTCATCGATCACACGATCAATCGGCACCAGTTTGGCCCGCTCGAGCGCACGCTCAAGCACGGCCATATCAAACTGTTGTTCTTCATACTCCACGCGTGGACGCTTGGCGTGGGTCTTGGGGTTGACCGAAATCACCCCGCAATATTCAGGCATGTGTTTGGCGAAGTCGGCGGTGCCGATCTCGTTCGCCAAATCGATGATGTCCTGCTTGTGGCTGGCGATCAGCGGGCGCAAGACCAGTTTGTCGGTCACGCAATCGATCACGGACAGGTTGGGCAGCGTCTGGCTGGACACCTGTGAAATCGCTTCGCCCGTCACCAGTGCGTCGATATCGAGCCGGTCCGCAATACGGGACGCAGCGCGCAACATCATACGCTTCAAAATGACGCCCATATGACTGTTATCGACTTTGCCGAGAATTTCGCCCAGCACTTCTTCGAACGGCACGCTGACAAACAGCACGCGCTGCGAGCTGCCGTACTTCTTCCATATATAGTGCGCGACTTCCATTACGCCCAGTTCATGGGCCCGGCCGCCGAGGTTGAAGAAGCAAAAGTGGCTCATCAGGCCGCGGCGCATGATCTGGTAGGCCGCGACCGTAGAGTCGAACCCGCCGGACATCAGCACCAGCGTCTGCTCCAGCGCGCCCAGCGGGTAACCGCCAATGCTGTCGTGCTGGCTGTGAATCACAAACAACCGTTGGTCGCGAATTTCGATCCGGACTTCGATTTCCGGGTTTTTCAGCGAGATTCCGGCCGCTCCGCACTCGCGACGCAGCTTGCTGCCCACATATTTCTCGACATCCATCGAGGAAAACGGGTGCTTGCCCGCGCGCTTGCAACGCACCGAAAAGATCTTGCCCGCCAGCGAATCGCCGAAGTGCAGTTTGCACTTCTCGACGATGTCGTCGAAGTCACCCAACGGGTACTCATCGACCTGCAGAAAATGCGCGATGCCCGGCATGCAGCTCAGGCGTTCGGTCATCTCTTTCAGGGCTTTGGGGTCGCTCACACGCGTTTGCAGCTCGATGTTGTCCCACACACCACTCACTACCACAGCCGGGTCCAGATCGCGGAGCACGGTACGGATGTTTTTGGCCAATTGACGGACGAAACGCATCCGAACCGGGCGGCTCTTGATAGTGATCTCGGGGAAGACTTTAACGATTAGTTTCATGAAAACAGCGCGCGAGCAGCCTGCCAAAAAAGGGGGGCGCGGATTATAGCGGAAATTGCTCAAGGTTTAACCAGTTATCGTACAAACGGTTTTGGCCGCACCAAAATAGAGCAAAAAGGCAAGTTTTCGCTTCATTTGAGTGCGATTAAAGGCATGAATCGGTAGGCTGCACCGCTTACCTGCCTGAGTTTGGCGCATTACACCCAAGTCAGGGCACTGGCATGCAATTTGCTCCCTTGTGAGGCAGGTTGCCTTGGCAGAGTATTCGCGCCGGCATCAAGCACATTACTAAGGGCGCACCACTACTTAACCCGCCCGAAGCCACCCCGGAGGACATATGTCGAAGTCGGTTCAACTCATCAAAGATCATGACGTCAAGTGGATTGATCTGCGCTTCACGGACACCAAAGGTACTCAGCACCACGTGACCATGCCGGCCCGTGATGCGCTCGATGAAAACTTCTTCACCGACGGCAAGATGTTCGACGGCTCCTCCATCGCTGGCTGGAAAGGCATCGAAGCCTCCGACATGATCCTGCTGCCAGACGACAGCACAGCGGTCCTGGACCCGTTCACCGAGCAGCCTACGCTGATCCTGGTGTGCGACATCATCGAGCCTTCGACCATGCAAGGCTATGACCGCGACCCGCGTGCCATCGCTAACCGTGCCGAGGAGTACCTGAAGTCCACCGGTATCGGCGACACCGTATTCGTTGGCCCGGAGCCTGAGTTCTTCATCTTCGACGAAGTGAAATTCAAGTCCGACATCTCCGGTTCCATGTTCAAGATCTACTCCGAACAAGGTTCGTGGATGTCCGACCAGGACGTTGAAGGCGGCAACCGTGGTCACCGTCCAGGCATCAAGGGCGGCTACTTCCCGGTGCCACCGTTCGACCACGACCACGAAATCCGTACCTCCATGTGCAACGCCATGGAAGAAATGGGCCTGGTTATCGAAGTTCATCACCACGAAGTGGCAACTGCTGGCCAGAACGAAATTGGCGTGCAGTTCAACACCCTGGTGAAAAAGGCTGACGAAGTTCAGACCCTGAAGTACTGCGTACACAACGTGGCAGACGCCTACGGCCGTACCGCGACCTTCATGCCAAAGCCTCTGTACGGCGACAACGGTTCAGGCATGCACGTGCACATGTCCATCTCCAAAGAAGGTAAAAACACCTTCGCGGGCGAAGGCTATGCCGGTCTGTCCGACACTGCCCTGTACTTCATCGGCGGCATCATCAAGCACGGTAAGGCCCTGAACGGCTTCACCAACCCGTCGACCAACTCCTACAAGCGTCTGGTGCCAGGTTTCGAAGCGCCGGTCATGCTGGCCTACTCGGCACGCAACCGTTCTGCCTCGATCCGTATCCCTTACGTGTCCAGCCCTAAGGCTCGCCGTATCGAAGCACGTTTCCCGGACCCGGCAGCCAACCCGTACCTGTGCTTCGCAGCCCTGATGATGGCGGGTCTGGACGGCATCCAGAACAAGATCCACCCAGGCGACGCCGCCGACAAAAACCTGTACGACCTGCCGCCTGAAGAGGCGAAAGAAATCCCGCAGGTGTGTGGCAGCCTGAAAGAAGCCCTGGAAGAGCTGGACAAGGGCCGTGCGTTCCTGACCAAAGGCGGCGTGTTCAGCGACGACTTCATCGACGCTTACATCGCCCTGAAAAGCGAAGAAGAAATCAAAGTACGTACCTTCGTACACCCACTGGAATACGAGCTGTACTACAGCTGCTAATCCCGTGACACCGGCGCTGGCCGCGTGAATAAAAAAACCTCCTTCGGGAGGTTTTTTTTGCTCGGTCTTACACCTATTCCAGCCTTGGCTTGCACGGTACATCAACCCTGACCGACAGCCACTCTTCGCCGTCCTGCGTAGCTTGAGTCCACTCAACCACTGCCTTCAAACCACGCCAGGACTCGCCAATGGTGCTCTCACGCCTTATCCCCTCATTTCTGCTCATTACTGCCTGCCTGAGCTTCGCGGGTTGTGCACAGACCTCAACCGGCGTGCAGACTCAACAGCTCCTCAAGACCACGCACGCCTGGGAAGGTACACGCTACGACGCGTACCCTCAGGGACGGCCTGAATTAAGTGTTTTGAAAATTACCATCTCCGCCAAAACCACCCTCAACTGGCACACCCACCCGATGCCCAATGTGGCCTATGTGGTTTCCGGCGAACTGCTCGTAGAAACCCGCGAGGGCAAACAAACCCGGCTGACGCCCGGTCAGGTGCTGCCCGAAGTGGTGAACGTGGCTCATCGCGGTACCAGCGCAAACACTCCCGTTGAGCTGATCGTCTTTTATGCGGGCACCACAGACCTGCCGCTGTCCAAACCCGACTGAGCCCTCCATGCGAAGCCTTGTGCTACTGCCCCTTGCGCTGATCGCTGTGCCCGGCGCTGCGCAGCCTTACACCTACACCGATGAAGCCGGCACAATCCACTACACCGACATGCCTGGGCGCAATGTGCTTAGCGAGCCGGTGGTGCTCCCCCCCCTTAATCGACTCCCCGCACGGGCGATAAACCCAGAGGCCGATCCGCTGGCTGTGTTACCCGAGCGTGAAAGCCACCCGGTGGTTTTCAAGTACAGCGCGTTGGAGGTCCGCGGCTTACCAGAAGGTCAAGCGCTGAGGGCCAACAACGGGACATTCAGCGTTCAGGTACATATCGAGCCAGCCCTTCGTGAAGAGCACCGTATTCAACTGGTACTCGATGGTAAGCCCTACGGTATACCCAGCCGCTCGGGCGAGTTCGAACTGGTCAATATTGACCGGGGAGAGCATCGCCTCGCCGTGAATGTCCTGGGACGCAACACGGTGGTGCAACGCAGCACGGGCGTGATGTTTGATCTGCAACGCGTGCGTGTGCGCTAGGGCCACGCCCCTCTCTGCACAGCACCTTGCAGCCATATTGAAAGCAGCCTCACAATTTGCACTATATTGGTGCATGAATGGCGAATTCTCAGACTACGCAACCCAATTTGGTTCGAAGCGCTGCGTCGAGCCTCCCCCGGCATCCTCTAAAAGACCTGTAACCCCTTATTTCGGACTATTCACGCTTCTTTTCGGAGCCTTGGTTTGGTTTTTGCATTTTCTTAGTCTCAGCGTGTAACCCGCGCACGTAATCCGGGATCGGCCCATGACCATCAGTGATGCCTTGCACCGACTGCTACTCGACAACCTGACCACAGCGACCTTGCTGCTCAATGCCGATTTGCGCCTTGAGTACATGAACCCCGCCGCCGAGATGCTGTTGGCCATCAGCGGTCAACGCAGCCATGGGCAATTCATCAGCGAACTGTTTACCGAATCCACGGAAGCCCTGCATTCACTGCGTCAAGCTGTTGAACAGGCCCACCCTTTTACCAAGCGTGAGGCCATGGTGACCTCGCTCACCGGTCAAACCCTCACCGTGGACTACGCCGTTACGCCGATTCTGAGCGCGGGCACCACGTTACTGCTGCTCGAAGTGCATCCACGCGACCGCTTGCTGCGCATCACCAAAGAAGAGGCCCAGCTGTCCAAGCAAGAGACCAGCAAAATGCTGGTGCGCGGGCTGGCCCATGAGATCAAGAACCCTCTGGGCGGTATCCGCGGGGCCGCCCAGTTGTTGGCCCGCCAGTTGCCGGACGAAGGCTTGCGCGACTACACCAACGTCATCATTGAAGAAGCCGACCGTCTGCGTAACCTGGTGGACCGCATGCTGGGCTCCAACAAACTGCCGCTGCTGGCCATGACCAATGTGCATGAAGTCCTTGAACGGGTCTGCAACCTGGTCGAAGCCGAGACCCAGGGCAGCATCACCCTGGTGCGCGATTACGACCCCAGCCTGCCCGACCTGCTGATCGACCGTGAACAAATGATTCAGGCTGTGCTCAATATCGTGCGCAATGCGATGCAGGCCATCGGCGGCCAAAACGAACTGCGGCTGGGGCGTATCACCCTGCGCACCCGCGCCATGCGCCAGTTCACCATTGGCCACATTCGCCATCGGCTGGTCACCAAAATCGAAATCATCGACAACGGCCCGGGCATCCCGGGCGAGTTGCAGGACACCCTCTTCTTCCCGATGGTCAGCGGGCGCCCGGACGGTACCGGACTCGGGCTGGCCATCACCCAGAACATCATCAGTCAGCATCAAGGGTTGATCGAGTGTGAAAGCCACCCCGGCCACACGCTCTTCTCGATCTTTCTGCCACTGGAACAAGGAGCCGCATCGACATGAGCCGAAGTGAAACCGTGTGGATCGTCGACGACGACCGTTCAATCCGCTGGGTCCTGGAAAAAGCGTTGCAACAAGAAGGCATGACCACACAAAGCTTCGACAGCGCCGATGGTGTCATGAGTCGTCTGGCTCGCCAGCAACCGGACGTCATCATTTCCGACATCCGTATGCCGGGCGCCAGCGGGCTTGATCTGCTGGCCAGGATTCGCGAACACCACCCTCGCCTGCCCGTGATTATCATGACCGCCCACTCGGATCTGGACAGCGCAGTCGCGTCCTATCAGGGCGGGGCCTTTGAATACCTGCCCAAGCCGTTTGACGTGGATGAAGCCGTGTCGCTGGTCAAGCGTGCCAATCAGCACGCCCAAGAGCAGCAAGGTCTGTCCGTGGCGCCCGCGCTGGCCCGCACCCCGGAGATCATCGGTGAGGCCCCGGCGATGCAAGAAGTGTTTCGCGCCATCGGGCGCTTGAGCCACTCCAACATCACGGTGCTGATCAATGGCGAGTCGGGCACCGGCAAAGAGCTGGTGGCCCACGCGCTGCATCGACACAGCCCGCGTGCTGCTTCGCCATTTATTGCGCTGAACATGGCCGCCATCCCCAAAGACTTGATGGAGTCCGAGCTGTTCGGCCACGAGAAAGGCGCGTTTACCGGCGCTGCCAACTTGCGTCGCGGGCGCTTTGAGCAAGCGGACGGCGGTACCCTGTTTCTGGATGAAATCGGTGACATGCCTGCCGACACCCAAACCCGCCTGTTGCGGGTACTGGCCGATGGCGAGTTCTACCGTGTCGGTGGGCACACGCCGGTCAAGGTCGACGTGCGCATCATCGCCGCCACCCACCAGAACCTGGAAACCCTGGTGCAGGCCGGCAAGTTCCGCGAAGACTTGTTCCACCGCCTGAACGTTATCCGTATCCACATCCCGCGCCTGTCGGACCGCCGCGAAGACATCCCGACCCTGGCCCGCCACTTCCTCAGTAGCGCGGCTCAAGAACTGTCGGTCGAGCCCAAGCTGCTCAAAGCCGAGACCGAGCAATACCTGAAAAACCTGCCGTGGCCCGGCAACGTGCGCCAACTGGAGAACACCTGCCGCTGGATCACCGTGATGGCGTCTGGCCGCGAGGTACATATCAGCGACTTGCCACCCGAGCTGCTGAACCTTCAAAACGATGCATCGCCTGTCACCAACTGGGAGCAAGCCCTGCGCCAGTGGGCCGATCAGGCGTTGGCCCGTGGCCAGTCCAACTTGCTGGACAGCGCCGTGCCGACCTTTGAACGCATCATGATCGAAACCGCGCTCAAGCACACAGCCGGGCGCCGCCGCGACGCCGCTGTACTGCTGGGCTGGGGTCGCAACACCCTGACCCGGAAAATCAAAGAGTTGGGGATGAAGATTGATGGCGACGAGGACGACGGCGACGACACCTGATTCACCGCTGAAAAGGGAGGCTTCGCACCCTTGGCTGGCAGCACGCACCATTAGCGTGCACCGCTCTAGCACAATGGTTTGAGACGAGCTTCTTGTCAAAAACCGTCACCTGACAAAAAAGCCCCGGATTCCGGGGCTTTTGCGTTTTTGTTCATTTTTTATGAGCCAATCCGCGAAAACTGGCACGCGCCCTGCAATAACCCGGATAACGCTTTAGGGGACCCTGGTACAGGCAGGCCAGGACTCCCCACTTTTACACCCGCGACCTGGATGCTCTTGGCATCAAGGCGCACCCCGGTTTGGGGAACCCGGTACAGGCAGGCCGGACTTCCCTCTTTTATTGCTCACGCACGTTGACCTGCAAACGCCAGCGCCCGTCCTGCGGCGCGCCGGCCCATTCGCCCAGCAGGGCGCGGGCCGCCACCACGGTTAGCAACAAGCCTGAGTCGGTGCGTCGCACCCGCCAGTTCGCTTCTTTATCGTTGAGCTTGAACTGACCGTTCTGCGCCTTGCCTTGGGCATCGAACAACAGACCAACCGTGCCATCGATCATTTCACCATGCAGCTTGGGTTCATCGCTGAACCACACCACCAAGGCGCCCGGTAACACCTCGACCTGTTGCAATTGAACGGGCTCGGGCGTGGTTAAACGGCCGATCATCATCCCCACCATAAAACCTACAATCGCCAAAGAACCTAAAACACGCGGCCAGAGTTTAGGTCGCGGGTCCTCTTCGAGAGTAGAATCCTGCCCATCTTTTAATTCGGAGCCGTGCATGTTTCACGTCATCCTTTTTCAACCAGAAATTCCGCCGAATACCGGCAACATTATCAGGCTGTGCGCCAACAGCGGCTGCCACCTGCATTTGATTGAGCCCATCGGCTTTGAACTCGATGACAAGCGCTTGCGCCGCGCCGGGCTCGATTACCACGAGTATGCGCCGCTCAAGCGTCATGCCGATCTGGCCAGTTGCCTTGAAAGTCTGGGGCACCCGCGCCTGTTTGCCTTCACCACCAAAGGCTCAAAGCCGTTTCATGACGTGCAGTTTGCCGAGGGCGATGCCTTTATCTTCGGGCCTGAAAGCCGTGGCCTACCGCCTGAAGTGCTGGACGCGCTGGACGGCGAGCACCGCTTGCGCCTGCCGATGCGCGAAGGCTGCCGCAGCCTGAACCTGTCCAACACCGTAGCCGTCGCGGTGTATGAAGCCTGGCGCCAGCAGGGTTTCAAGTAACCCGGCCATGGCCCCATAAAAAAAGCGCCTTTACGGCGCTTTTTTGTCACATCGGCTGCTTACTGAACAGTCGGTGTGCCTTCTTCCTGCATGCGCTGCAGCTCTTGCGCGTACAGGGCATCGAAGTTCACCGGAGACAGCATCAGGGCCGGGAACGAACCACGGGTCACCAGGCTGTCCAGGGTTTCACGGGCGTAAGGGAACAGGATGTTCGGGCAGAACGCGCCCAGGGTGTGGTTCATCGAGCCTGCATCAAGGTTTTTGATCAGGAAGATGCCAGCCTGTTGCACTTCAGCAATGAACGCCACTTCTTCAGCGTTTTTGACCGTGACCGACAGGGTCAGTACGACTTCGTAGAAATCACCTTCCAGCGGCTTCTGACGGGTGTTCAGATCCAGCGCAACTGTCGGTTCCCACTGCTGACGGAAGATCGCCGGGCTTTTCGGCGCTTCAAACGACAGGTCACGCACGTAGATGCGCTGCAACGAGAATTGTGGGGAAGTATCGTCTTCAGTCGCAGCGGTGTTCTGTTGGTCAGTCATCACAGATCCTTGTTGATCTTGGGGCTTATAGAGAATGAGAGTCAGACGTTCAGCAGCGCGTCCAGTTTACCGGCGCGCTCAAGCGCGAACAGGTCATCGCAGCCGCCCACGTGTTTGCCGTTGATCCAGATTTGCGGCACCGAGGTCCGGCCTGCTTTCTGAGCCATGTCGGCGCGCACTTGTGGCTTGCCATCGACCTTGATTTCTTCAAAGGCGACGCCTTTCTTTTCAAGCAGGCCTTTGGCCCGCATGCAATAAGGGCAATAGTCGCTGGAATAAACGATGACCTTGGACATGCTTACTTCACCACAGGCAGGTTATCGGCACGCCAGCTGGCAATGCCACCGGACAATTTGGCGGCGTTGTAACCGGCTTTCAGCAGTTCGCGAGCGTGGGAACCGGAGTGCTGACCTTGAGCGTCAACCAGAATCAGGGTTTTGCCCTTGTGCTTGTCCAGCTCGGCAATGCGCGCCATCAGTTTGTCTTGCGGAATGTTCAGCGCACCCACGATGTGGCCGGCGGCGAAGTCCTTGGCCGGGCGAATATCAATCACCACACCTTCGTCGCGATTGACCAGGCCGGTCAGTTCGCCGGTGCTGATGCTACGTCCGCCACGGCTCATTTCGTGGGCAATCAACAACGCCAGCAGGATGACAAACGCGCCCACCAACAGGTAGTGGGAAGTGGCAAATGCAATCAGGTGATCAACCATCAGAAGGTTCCAGGGTCGTAAAATGTGGGCCAGTATACACAGCCGCCTTGGTCGGCCAAACCCCGCCCGGCGGTGACGCCACATGAACTTCGCTTTAAACTGCCCGTCCTCTGCAACCCTTCTTCTAAACCAGCCACGAGTGGGATCTATGACTACCACGCCTAAACCTTTGGTCCTGATCATCCTGGATGGCTTCGGTCACAGTGAAAGCCACGAACACAACGCCGTTTATTCGGCCAAGAAACCGGTGCTCGATCATCTCTGCGCAAGCATGCCAAACGGCCTGATCTCAGGTTCAGGCATGGATGTCGGCCTGCCGGACGGGCAAATGGGCAACTCCGAGGTTGGCCACATGAACCTGGGCGCTGGCCGCGTGGTGTATCAAGACTTCACCCGTATCACCAAGTCGATCCGCGACGGCGAGTTCTTCGAGAACCCGACCCTCTGCGCGGCGGTCGACAAGGCTGTTGCCAACGGCAAGGCCGTGCACATCATGGGCCTGCTGTCCGACGGCGGCGTACATAGCCATCAAGATCACCTGGTGGCCATGGCAGAACTGGCTTTCAAACGCGGCGCCGAAAAGATCTACCTGCACGCGTTCCTGGATGGGCGTGACACCCCGCCAAAAAGCGCGGCGTCTTCGATTGAATTACTGGACGAAGCATTCAAAGCCCTCGGCAAAGGCCGTATTGCCAGCCTGATCGGCCGCTACTTCGCCATGGACCGCGATAACCGCTGGGACCGCGTCGAGCAAGCGTACAACCTGATTGTTGACGGCAAAGGCGAGTTCAACGCCCCCACCGCCCAAGCAGGCCTGCAAGCAGCGTACGACCGAAACGAAAGCGACGAATTCGTCAAAGCCACGACCATCGGCGAGCCGGTCAAAGTGGAAGACGGCGATGCCGTGGTCTTCATGAACTTCCGCGCCGACCGCGCCCGCGAGCTGAGCCGCGTATTCGTCGAAGACGATTTCAAAGCATTCGCACGTGCCCGTCAGCCAAAACTGGCCAGCTTTGTGATGCTGACCCAATACGCGGCCAGCATTGCGGCACCGAGCGCCTTTGCGCCGGGCAGCCTGGAAAACGTACTGGGCGATTACCTGGCGAAAAACGGTAAAACTCAGCTGCGCATTGCCGAGACCGAAAAATACGCCCACGTGACCTTTTTCTTCTCCGGCGGCCGCGAAGAGCCTTTCCCGGGCGAAGAACGCATCCTCGTACCATCGCCGAAAGTCGCGACCTACGACTTGCAGCCAGAAATGAGCGCGCCCGAAGTCACTGACAAGATCGTCGATGCCATTGAGCACCAGCGTTACGACGTGATCGTGGTCAACTACGCCAACGGCGACATGGTGGGCCACAGCGGCGTGTTCGATGCAGCGGTCAAAGCAGTGGAATGCCTGGACGCCTGCGTGGGCCGGATTGTCGAAGCGCTGGAAAAAGTCGGCGGCGAAGCTCTGATTACGGCCGACCACGGCAACGTCGAGCAGATGTCTGACGAATGCACCGGTCAGGCGCACACGGCTCACACCTGCGAACCGGTACCGTTTATTTATGTTGGCAAACGCAATCTCAAAGTACGTGAGGGTGGCGTGCTGGCCGATGTGGCACCGACCATGCTCAAGTTGCTGGGGCTGCCACAGCCAGAAGAAATGACCGGCAAATCGATCCTGGTCGACTAATGTAAACCTGTGACCGCTGGCACAGGCTGCCTAAAAGGACGGTGCAACGCTCAAGCAAACCGGCGTATGCACCGCCCTGCGCAGCCTGCGGCAGCGACTACGGGTATTTCATCTCACGGATTTCTCATACTTAACGAGGGCGGGCATACTAGGCCGTCCCATTCCCCAGGTGTCGCCCGCCCCATGCTCCGCGCCCTTATAGCCCTGACTCTCACGTGCATGCTGCAACCGGCCTTTGCCGATGAGCGTGCGCAAACCCAACAACAGCTTGAAGCCACCCGCCAGGACATCGGCGAGCTGAAAAAACTGCTCGGCAAACTCCAGGAAGAAAAATCCGGCGTGCAGAAAGACCTGCGCAGCACCGAGACTGACATCGGCAAGCTGGAAAAACAGGTGGAGGAACTGCAAAAAGAACTAAAAAAGAGTGAAGGCGAGCTGCTGCGCCTTGATAGTGAGAAAAAAAAACTCAACAGCGCAAAAGTTGAACAGCAACGCCTGATCGCCATTCAGGCCCGTGCTGCCTACCAGGGCGGGCGTCAGGAATACCTGAAAATGCTGCTCAACCAACAACACCCCGAGAAATTTGCCCGCACCCTCACCTATTACGATTACCTGAGCCAGGCCCGCCTGGAACAGCTGAAAGGGTTCAATGAAACCCTGCGCCAATTGGCCAACGTCGAAGCCGATATCAACCTGCAACAGGCGCAACTGCTGACGCAAAAAAGCGCACTCGACAGCCAGCGCGCCGAGCTCGACAACGTCAAAGCCGAGCGCCAGCAAGTGCTGGCCAAGCTCAACAAAGATGTCAAAGACCGCGACCAAAAGTTGCAAGCCCGCGAGCAGGATCAGGCAGATCTGGCTAAAGTCCTCAAGACCATCGAGGAAACCCTGGCGCGTCAGGCACGCGAAGCCGAAGCCGCCCGCCAGAAAGCCTTGCTGGCCCAGCAAGAAGCAGAACGCAAACGCCAGCGCGAGGCTGAATCGGTTGTGACCGACGCCCCGCGTAAACCGGTCAAACCTACACCCGGCGCACTGGTCTCCAGCGCCGGGGTTTCGTATGGCGGACCTTTTTCTCAGGCACGCGGCAAACTTCCGTGGCCCGTTGATGGTCGATTGCTAGCGCGTTTCGGTGAAAGCCGTGGCGATGATGCCCGCACCAAGTGGGACGGGGTGATGATCAGCGCAGGCGCTGGCACTCAGGTGCACGCCGTGCACGGTGGACGCGTGGTGTTCGCCGACTGGCTGCGCGGCGCGGGCCAACTGGTCATTCTGGACCACGGTAATGGCTACTTGAGCTTGTATGGCCACAACCAGACGCTGCTCAAGTCTGCCGGAGACATCGTAAAAGCCGGGGAAGTGATTTCCACCGTGGGTAACAGCGGTGGCCAGGCCACTCCGGCGCTGTATTTTGCTATTCGTCAGCAGGGCCGCCCCAGCGACCCCGCACAATGGTGCCGCGCTCAAGGATGAGCCCATCACCTTTAATACGTAGGAGTTCGCTCAACATGCCGCACTTGTCCCGCCTCAACTCGCTGGCCCTGACAATCGCCCTGGTGATTGCTTCGCCTCTGGCCTTGGCGGCCGGGCAGACTGCCCAGCCCGCCGCCACTGCCGCCAGCGCCAAGGCCCCGCTGCCGCTGGATGAGCTGCGCACCTTTGCCGAAGTCATGGACCGGATCAAAGCTGCGTACGTTGAGCCTGTGGACGACAAGACCCTGCTTGAAAACGCCATCAAAGGCATGCTCAGCAATCTTGATCCGCACTCTGCGTACCTTGGGCCTGAGGATTTTGCCGAACTGCAAGAAAGCACCAGCGGTGAATTCGGCGGGCTTGGGATCGAAGTCGGCACCGAAGACGGCAATATCAAAATCGTTTCGCCCATCGACGACACCCCTGCCAGCAAGGCCGGGATTCAGGCAGGCGATTTTATCGTCAAGATCAATGGCCAGCCGACCCGCGGCCTGACCATGACCGAAGCTGTGGACAAGATGCGCGGCAAGGTCGGGCAAAAAATCACCCTGACCCTCGTACGCGATGGCGGCACGCCGTTTGACGTGACCCTGACCCGCGCCAACATTCAGGTCAAAAGCGTGAAGGCGCAATTGCTGGAAGATGGCTATGGCTACATTCGCATCACCCAGTTCCAGGTCAAGACCGGCGAAGAAGTCGCCGCAGCCCTCGCCAAGTTGCGCCGTGACAATGGTAATAAAAAGCTCAAGGGCATCATTCTCGACCTGCGCAACAACCCCGGCGGCGTCCTGCAATCGGCAGTCGAAGTGGTGGATCACTTCATCACCAAGGGCCTGATCGTTTACACCAAAGGGCGGATCGCCAACTCCGAACTGCGTTTCTCGGCCACTGGCAAAGACCTCAGCGAAAACGTACCGCTGGTGGTGCTGATCAACGGCGGCAGCGCCTCGGCCTCGGAAATCGTCGCGGGTGCCCTGCAAGATCAAAAACGCGGCGTGGTCATGGGCACTACCAGCTTCGGCAAAGGCTCGGTGCAAACCGTGCTGCCACTGAACAACGACCGTGCGCTGAAAATCACCACCGCGCTGTATTTCACCCCGAACGGGCGCTCGATTCAGGCCCAGGGCATCGTGCCGGACATCGAAGTCAACCGCGCCAAAATCACCCGCGAGCAAGACACCGAGTACTTCAAGGAAGCCGACCTGCAAGGTCACCTTGGCAATGGCAACGGCGGCGCCGACAAGCCGACAGGTTCTGGCGTGAAAGCCAAGCCGATGCCACAAGATGATGACTTCCAGTTGAGTCAGGCGCTAAGCCTGCTCAAAGGGCTGAGCATTACGCGCGGCAATTGAGATGCGTTTTTCGCTCGTCCTCAGTCTGCTCTGCTGCCTGACCGGTGCCGCCCACGCGGCGCCGGCCAGCCATCCCGCCGCCCCGCACAAGGCTTACCTGAGCCTGATCATCGATGACCTGGGGCAAAACCTGCCACGCGACCGCCGCGTGCTGGGCCTGCCCGGCCCGGTCACCACGGCGGTCATGCCCGACACACCCCACGCCGCCGAGTTTGCCCGCGAAGCCTACAAGGCGGGCAAGATCGTCATCTTGCACATGCCCATGGACCCGGCCACCGGCCCGTTTGCATGGCACCCCGACTTGCCCCTCGATGAACTGGAAAAGCGCCTGAACGCTGCGTTCAAGGCCGTGCCGTACACCAGCGGCATCAACAATCACATGGGCAGCCGCATGACCTCCCAACCGCAGGCCATGGCCTGGTTGATGAGCGACTTGCAGCGGCGGCACAAATTTTTCGTCGACAGCCGCACCAGCGCACAGACTGTCGCGGCGGCCGAAGCACAAAAAATCGGCCTGGCCAGCGTGTCGCGAGATGTGTTCCTGGACGACGTGCGCACCGAGCAAGCCATCACCACTCAGCTTGAAACCGCTATCAAACTGGCACGCAAACAAGGCTCGGCGGTGATGATCGGCCACCCGTATCCGCAAACGCTGGCGGTACTGGAGCGCGAGTTACCCAAGCTCAAGGCTCAGGGCATTGACTGGATTGATATTCGGCAAATGATCGGTGTGCGCAGCAACAAAGCGATGGCCGGGCACGGCAAGGACGGGGTTTACCGCTAACGGTTACAAATACTTCGCGCGTATTTTCTCAACCACGCCTTCGGCCCGCAGTTGATCCAGCGCGCTCTGCAATTTGGCCACCACAGCGTCAGGCACTTCTTTGTTCAGTGCCAGATACAGCTCGGCCTGATGGAATCGCAACACCGTTTTGAACCCTGAAATACCGGCTTGTTGCGCCAGAAAACGGCCAGCCGGATCACCCGTGGCCCACAAGTCGATCTTCCCGGCTTGCAGCCGTCTCGCGTTGTCCTGATCGCGCAACACGATCACGGGCTTCAAGCCTTGCTTCTGAAGGGCGAGCGCAATCACATCTTCTTTGTAGGCGCCAATCCGGTAGGCGCTGGCCTGTTCCAGCGAGGTCAGGCTGATCGGGCTGTCGCAACGCGCTAGTAACACCCAGTCATCCGGTCCGATAGGCCCGACCCATTTGAACAAGGCTTCGCGCTCAGGCACGCGGGCGGTGACGAAGACGCCAAAGCCGGGTTTTTCAAGGGCAAGGTTGTAGATACGCTCCCAGGGGAAACGCAGGGTCATGCTGTAGGGGATGCCCGCCCGGGCGAAGGTGGCACGCAACACATCGACGGCGATGCCTTCGAGGTTCTGGTCTTGCGCGAAGTTTTTGCCGTTTTTCGCCATGTTGTAGGGCGGGAAATTTTCAGTCAGCAACACCAGCGGCGTTCGCGAAACCTCCGCAGCAAAAACGGTGCTGGCCAGCCACAGCGTGGCACTGGCGACAACAGGCAATATTCGTTTCAACATACTGGCGACCTAAATCCATGGCGTGCCCAAGAGTGCCGTGGGCTCGCCATGCTGTCCAGTAGCCTTTCGGGTTAGCGCACCACGATCCCGCGCTCGGCCATGTAGGCTTTGGCCTCGGGTACGGTGTATTCGCCAAAGTGGAAAATACTCGCCGCCAACACTGCACTGGCGTGGCCTTCAAGGATGCCATCGGCCAAATGTTGCAGGTTGCCGACGCCGCCCGACGCAATCACCGGAATGCCCAACGCATCGCTGATGGCGCGCGTCACGCCCAGATCAAAACCGCTTTTCATGCCGTCCTGATCCATGCTGGTCAACAGAATTTCACCGGCGCCCAGCCCTTCCATCTTCATCGCCCACTCAACGGCATCGAGGCCGGTTGGCTTGCGCCCGCCGTGGGTGAAGATTTCCCAGCGCGGGGTTTCGCCCGGCAGTGAAACCTTCTTGGCGTCAATTGCCACCACGATGCACTGCGAACCGAAATGCTGCGCTGCCTCGCCCACAAACTCAGGGTTAAACACCGCGGCGGTATTGATCGAGACTTTGTCCGCGCCCGCATTCAGCAAGTTGCGGATGTCCTGAATGCAGCGCACGCCGCCACCCACGGTCAGCGGGATGAACACCTGGCTGGCCATGCGCTCCACGGTGTGCAGCGTGGTGTCGCGGCCATCGACGCTGGCCGTGATGTCGAGAAAGGTAATTTCGTCGGCACCCTGCTCATCGTAGCGACGGGCGATTTCCACCGGGTCGCCCGCATCACGGATGTTCTCGAACTTGACGCCCTTGACGACCCGGCCGTTATCCACGTCCAGACAAGGGATGATGCGTTTGGCTAGCGCCATGACGTTCTCCTCAGGCCTTGTAGCTGTCGCAGAAGGCTTGGGCCTCGGCCACATCCAGAGTGCCTTCGTAAATCGCACGGCCGGTGATGGCACCCACGATGCCCGGCGCCTTGGCGTCCATCAGGGCCTTGATATCGCCCAGGTTGTGGATGCCGCCCGAGGCGATTACCGGGATGCTGGTCGCGGCCGCCAATTTGGCGGTGTAGCTGACGTTGCAGCCCTGCATCATGCCGTCTTTGGCGATGTCGGTATAAACGATGGCCGACACGCCGTCCGCTTCAAACCGCTTGGCCAGATCGATCACTTCTACAGTGCTGACTTCTGCCCAGCCATCAGTGGCCACGAAGCCGTCTTTAGCGTCCATCCCCACGATGATTTTGCCGGGGAATGCACGGCAGGCTTGAGCCACGAACTCTGGGTTTTTCACCGCTTTGGTGCCCAGAATCACGTAACTCACACCCGCCTTGACGTAGTGTTCGATGGTTTCCAGCGAGCGAATCCCGCCACCGATCTGGATCGGCAAATGCGGGTAACGCTTGGCAATGGCCGTGACCACTTCGCCATTGACCGGCTGGCCTTCAAAAGCACCGTTCAAATCCACCAGGTGCAAGCGGCGGCATCCGCCGTCTACCCATTTGGCGGCCATGCTCACCGGGTCATCGGAGAACACCGTGGAATCTTCCATGCGGCCCTGGCGCAGACGTACACAGGCACCGTCTTTAAGATCGATAGCGGGGATAATCAGCATCTGGCAAACCTTTAAATTCGGGAGTCAGTGACTCGGAAATCAGTTCTTTTCGAGTGCCCACAGATCGCTTTCGATGCTCTCGAACCTCTCTTTGAGGTGCGCCTGCACATCGAAAATCGCGCGATTGTAGTAATGCGGCGCGATTTCGCGGGTGAACAGCTCAAGGATTTCAGCCGCTTCGAACGAACCGAGGTCCAGTTCGAAACGGTCTTCCATAAAGCGTTTGATCTTGCTGTTGGCTTCGTTCTCTTGCTCAGGGGTGAGCGTGAGAATCGGTGGCTTTGGCTTACGCGCCATTACCAGCGGCCATCCCAGGCCACGAAGTTTTCCAGCAACTGCAAGCCGTGGGTATGGCTCTTTTCGGGGTGGAATTGCACCGCGAAGCGCGAGCCTTCAGCCAGCGCGGCCGCAAAATCGACGCCGTAATGCCCGCCACCCACTACCTGCCGGGGATTGCCCGCTGCGATGTAGTAGCTGTGAACAAAGTAGAAACGCGCCAGGTCCGGGATGCCGTGCCACAACGGGTGATCGACCTTCTGCTGCACTTCGTTCCAGCCCATGTGCGGCACTTTGAGGTGCTCGCCGTTTTCGTGCAGGTCTTTGCCGAAAAACTTCACCTGACCGGGGAACAGGCCAATGCAGTCGACCCCGCCGTTCTCTTCACTGCTGTCGAGCAAGGCTTGCATGCCGACACAAATGCCGAGAAACGGACGGTCCTGGCTGACCTCGCGCACCAGCGAATCGAAGCCCAGGCGACGGATTTCCGCCATGCAGTCGCGAATCGCGCCCACACCGGGAAACACCACGCGGTCGGCTTCACGGATCACATCCGCATCGCTGGTAATCAGCACGCGACCGGCGCCGACGTGCTCCAGCGCTTTGGCGACCGAGTGCAGGTTACCCATGCCGTAATCGATGACCGCCACTGTCTGCATCAGAGCACGCCCTTGGTTGAAGGCATTTGCCCGGCCATGCGCTCATCGAGCGTTATCGCCATGCGCAATGCGCGGCCGAAGGCCTTGAACACGGTTTCGATCTGGTGGTGCGTATTGGTGCCACGCAGGTTATCGATGTGCAGCGTTACGTTGGCGTGGTTCACGAAGCCCTGAAAGAACTCCTGAAACAGGTCAACGTCAAAGCCGCCGACGGTGGCGCGGGTATAAGGAATGTGCATTTGCAGGCCCGGACGGCCGGAAAAATCGATGACCACACGCGACAGCGCTTCATCCAGCGGGACATAAGCGTGGCCGTAGCGGGTCATGCCTTTTTTGTCGCCAACCGCCTGGCTGAAGGCTTTACCGAGGGTAATGCCGACGTCTTCGACGGTATGGTGATCGTCGATATGCAGGTCGCCTTTGCACTCGATGTCCAGGTCGATCAGCCCATGTCGGGCGATCTGGTCGAGCATGTGCTCAAGAAAAGGAACACCGATATCGAATCGGGCCTTACCGGTACCATCCAAGTTGATCGAGGCTTTGATCTGGGTTTCCAGAGTATCGCGCTCGACTGACGCCTTACGTTCGGCCATCACCAGCTCCGCAAAATCATTGGGCGAAAAAGGTGGCCATTATAGGCACGGGTCCGGCAAACAGAAACACGCAAGGGGATAAGACTGACAGAGCGCGGTTTCGCACCTCAGGTGTGGCCGCTGCCAAAGGCCGCGAGAAGGCGCCGCATTGAATGCGGCGCCCTTGCGGTTACTGGAACAACACCGCCGTTTTCTGCACGGTGACCCACACGCCCCACAACAGCGGAATCCCCACCGCCAGCCATGCTGCCACGGTCAACGGCAGGCTGCCCGGCGCGGCTTTCCACTCCAGCGATGTGTTGGCATCAGCGCCCTTGTCATGGCCCAGCGCCTGCTCGGCCGCCAACTGCGCATCGGTCATGAAGTACTTGTCGGCCACCGGGCGCACCAGCAAGTTGCAGATGAAGCCCAGCACCAGTAAGCCCGCCAAAATGTACAGCGTGATGTCGTACGCCGCAGCACGCTCGACGCCGATGCTCAGCTGGTATTCACGCAGGTAGTTGACCAACACCGGCCCCAGCACGCCTGCCGCCGCCCAGGCTGTCAGCAGACGACCGTGGATCGCCCCCACCATTTGCGTTCCGAACAGGTCCGCCAAGTAAGCCGGAACCGTGGCAAAACCACCGCCATACATCGACAAGATGATGCAAAACGCTGCCACGAACAGCGACACATTACCCAGATGCCCCAGGTTGGGCACCAGCGCGTACAGCGCAAAACCCAGCGCGAAGAACACGAAATAGGTGTTTTTACGCCCCAGGTAATCGGAGAACGATGCCCAGAAAAAGCGTCCGCCAATATTGAACAGGCTCAACAACCCCGTGAAGCCCGCCGCAATTGCCGCGATCTGCGCCAGTTGTGCTGTGTCCAGTTGGCTGAATGACAGGTCGTTGCCGAGCAACTTACCGGCGAACACTTCCTGCAACAACGGCGAAGCCATGCCCAGAATGCCGATACCGGCCGATACGTTGAGGCACAGCACCAGCCACACCAGCGCAAATTGCGGGGTTTTCCAGGCCACACTGACGTGAACATGACGCTGGGTGATCATTGCGTTTGCGGCTTTTTTCGCCGGTGGCGTCCAGCCTTCAGGTTTCCAGCCGGTCGGCGGTACACGATAAGCCAGCGCACCGCCGATCATGAACACGAAGTAAATCGCCGCCATCACCAGGAAGCTCTGCCACACGCCCACGCTGTCCGGCGTCGCAAAGTGGCCCATCAACGCAGCCGCCAGAGGCGCACCTACCATGGCACCCCCGCCAAAGCCCATGATCGCCATGCCGGTAGCCATGCCGCGCTTGTCCGGGAACCACTTGATCAAGGTCGATACCGGCGAGATGTAACCCAGCCCGAGACCGATACCGCCAATCACCCCGGAGCCCAGCCACATCAGCCAGATCTGGTGGGTGTAAATGCCCAGCGCCGAAATCAGCAAACCGCCACACCAGCACAGTGCTGAGACCACGCCTGCCTTGCGCGGCCCGGCATGCTCAAGCCAGCCACCCCACACGGCAGCCGAACATCCCAGAAAGATAAAGAACAAGGTGTAGATCCAGCCGAGCATCGAAATCGGCCAGTCGCATTGCGACGAAAACACCTGCGCGATAAAGCTCATGTCCGGTGCACAGGCAACGGGAGCCGTAACCCCCAGCGCCTTGGACAGCGGCAGCCAGAACACCGAAAAGCCATAGGCCATGCCAATGCACAAATGGATGGCCAGAGCGGCAGGTGGAACCAGCCAACGATTGAAACCGGGTTTTGCGATGATGCGTTCCTTGGACAGGAACGCCGGCTGTGAGGCAAGGCTGCCCGCAGCAATGCTGGTGCTCATTGATGTTTCCCCCATGAAGTAGAAGGTTCCCCAGACACACTCATGCCCTGACTTTGGCGCCCTTGAGCGCACAGTCTTGTTATTGGCGTAAGTTCGAGGCGCGACAATGCGCCGCAGAAGGCCTGAAAAACAGGCGGAGATTACCATTGAGGCGTAGGAGAAAGATCAAACTGATGCGGTCTTTTACGCCAAAACTGATCTTATTATTCCGATTCAAAACTCAACAGGTGTCTAAACCGTACCTCACCGGTTTCCCGCCTCTGCATCCGACACAAGTCGCATCTGGCCACAGGCAGCCGACGCGTGGCGCTATACTCTGCGGCTAAATTTAAAACTGACCTTCACACAGACTTACAAGGACCTGCCCATGAAAGCGTTCGGCAAAATCCTGGGTCTGGTGCTTCTCGGATTGTTGCTGATCATCGTGGCTCTTGGCTTTGCCTTGAGCCATTTGTTTGATCCCAATGACTACAAAGACGAGATCCGCCAGATAGCCCGTGACAAAGCCCACATTGAGCTGACTCTCAATGGCGACATTGGCTGGAGCCTCTTCCCCTGGCTCGGCCTTGAACTGCATGACGCCAGCGTGGCCACCCTCGCCGCACCGAACAAACCGTTCGCTGACCTGCAAATGCTTGGCCTGTCCGTTCGCGTGCTGCCGCTGCTGCGCAAAGAAGTGCAAATGAGCGACGTACGTGTTGAAGGCCTGAACCTGCGCCTGACCCGCGACAAAGCCGGTCACGGCAACTGGCAAGACATCGGCCAGCCCGCACCGGCCACCGCCAGCGCCCAAACCCCGGCACAGCCTGCAGAGCCCGCGCCGACTGCCAAATCCGACACCGCCAGCCAGCCGATCAAGCTCGACATCGACAGCTTGACCGTGAACAACGCGCGGGTTGAGTACAACGACGAGCAAAACGGCAAGCAGTTCAGCGCAGAAAGCATCCAGCTGAGCACCGGCCCGATTCATGAAGCCACCAGCACCCCGGTCAAATTGACCGCGTTTCTGGGCACCAACCAGCCCGTTATGCGGGTCAAGACCGAGGTCGACGGCAAGCTGCGCTTTGACCGCGTCCTCAAGCGCTACCAGTTCGAAGACATGAGAGTCACGGGCGAAGCCTCGGGCGAGCCACTGCAAGGCAAAACCGTGACTTACGCCGCGCAAGGCCAATTATTGGTCGATCTGGCTGCGAACGTCGCTGAATGGAGCAGTTTGAAGATTTCCGCCAACCAGCTGCGTGCGCTGGGTGAACTCAAGGCCCACAGCCTGGACACCACCCCGCAGATCAGCGGCGGCCTGTCGGTTGCCCAACTTGACCTGGCCAAGTTCCTCGACAGCATCGGCCACCCGTTACCGCCTATGGCGCCGGGCAGCCTGAGCAAAGTCGAAATGGTCAGCCGCCTGTCCGGCACGCCCACCAGCGTGACCTTCGATGAGCTGAACCTGAAAGTCGACGACAGCACCTTCACCGGTCGCATCGCCGTCGACGACTTCGCCAAACAGGCCCTGCGCATCCAGCTCAAAGGCGACACGTTTGACGCTGATCGCTACCTGTCGCCAAAAACTGCAGAAGCCGCCAGCGCCACAGCCGCACGCCAGGCCGAAGTGCAATCGAGCGAGGCTGGCGCACTGGCCGCTTCGGGCGACACGCCATTGCCTGCCGCGCCGACCAAAAGCGGCTGGAGCACTGCCAAGCTGATCCCGATCACTCGCCTCAAGGTGCTGGACCTGACTGCCGACATCAGCTTCGGTCAACTGACTGTGAGTCAATTGCCGATCCAGCGCGCAGCCCTTAAAGCCAACAGTAAAGACGGCCTGCTGACCCTCGAAACCCTGCGTGGCGATCTGTACAAAGGCAACTTTGCTGCCAACGGCAGCCTTGATGTGCGGCCGATGCTGCCGCTGGTGAACCTGCAAACCCAAATCAACAACGTGCCGGTGGAAAAAATCCTGCAAAGCCAGGGTCAAAAACCGCCAATCAACGGCCTGTTAACCCTCAACAGCAACGTCACTGGCAGCGGCAACAGCCAGAACGCACTGATTGAAAGCCTCAACGGTACCGCCAATTTCGTGCTCAACGATGGCGTGCTGCTTAACGCCAACCTTGAGCAGCAACTGTGCCAGGGCATCGCCATCCTCAATCGCAAAACCCTGAGCGGCGCGCCACGCGGCAAAGACACGCCGTTCAAGGAGCTCAAAGGCAGCCTGGTGTTCCGAAACGGCGTGGCCAGCAACCCGGACATGATCGTGCGTATCCCCGGCATGAGCGTCAAAGGCGATGGCGACATTGACCTGCGCGTACTGGGCATGGATTACCGCATCGGCATCACCATTGAGGGTGACAAGGGCGCCATGCCTGACCCGGCGTGCCAGGTCGGTAAAAACTTCGTCGGTGTCGAGCTGCCTTTGCGCTGCCGTGGCCCGCTGGAGCTAGGCGCCAAGGCCTGCCGCCTGGACAAGGAAGGCTTGGGTAAAGTCGCAGCCAAAGTGGCGGGCAATAAAATCAGCGAAAAGCTTGAAGAGAAACTCGGCGACAAAGTCAGCCCGGAACTCAAAGAAGCCCTCAAGGGGCTGTTCAAGCGATGAGAGATGAGCAGTTCGCAACCGTGGTGCTCGAGTGGTTCGACCGCCACGGCCGCCATGACCTGCCCTGGCAACAGGGCATCACCCCTTACCGGGTGTGGGTCTCGGAAATCATGTTGCAGCAAACCCAGGTCAGCACCGTGCTGAACTACTTCGACCGGTTCATGGCGTCATTGCCGACGGTCGAAGCGCTGGCCGCCGCTCCCGAAGATGAAGTGCTGCACCTGTGGACAGGGCTGGGCTACTACACCCGCGCCCGCAACCTGCAAAAGACCGCAAAGATCGTCGTCGAACAATACGGCGGCGAGTTCCCCCGGGACGTCGAGAAACTGGTGGAGCTGCCCGGCATCGGGTTATCCACTGCGGGGGCGATCGCCAGTATCAGCATGGGCCTGCGCGCACCGATCCTCGACGGCAACGTCAAACGCGTGCTGGCCCGCTACACCGCACAAGAAGGGTATCCGGGCGAGCCCAAAGTGGCCAAACAGCTGTGGGCCACCGCCGAACGCTTCACCCCTCACGACCGCGTCAACGCCTACACCCAAGCGATGATGGACATGGGCGCCACGCTCTGCACGCGCAGCAAGCCGAGCTGCCTGCTGTGCCCGCTTGAAACCAGTTGTGAAGCTCACATGCTGGGCCTTGAGACACGCTACCCGATCCCCAAGCCACGCAAAGCGCTGCCGCAAAAACGCACATTGATGCCGATGCTGGCCAATGGCGAAGGTGCAATTTTGCTCTATCGTCGTCCTTCAACGGGACTGTGGGGCGGCTTGTGGAGCCTGCCTGAACTCGACGACCTCAAGGACATCGAGCATCTGGCGCTGCAACACGCGCTCAAGGTAGGCACGCAACACCCCATGCCCGGCCTGACGCACACGTTCAGCCATTTCCAGCTGGCCATCGAGCCGTGGCTGATCCACGTCAAGGAGTCCGGCCATCACGTGGCCGAGGCTGACTGGCTCTGGTATAACCTCGCCACCCCGCCGCGCCTGGGCCTGGCGGCCCCGGTCAAAAAACTGCTCAAACATGCAGCCGACCTATTGAACGCAGGAGAGTCGTCATGACCCGCACCATCATGTGCCGCAAGTACAAAGAAGAATTGCCCGCGCTGGAACGCGCCCCCTTTCCGGGCGCCAAGGGTCAGGACATTTTCGACCACGTCTCGGCCAAGGCCTGGGCCGACTGGCAAAAACACCAAACCCTGCTGATCAACGAAAAGCGTTTGAACATGATGAACGCCGAAGACCGTAAATATCTGCAAGGCGAGATGGACAAGTTCTTCAGCGGCGAAGAATACGCAAAAGCAGAAGGCTATGTCCCGCCGAGCGAGTAAACCCCGGTTTTAAAGGGTTTGGTCTGTAAGCGACGGTAATAATTAAATATTTTTCAAAAAAGTGTTTGACGGATTATCGAAAAAAGCTTCTAATGCGCCCCGTTGCCCAGATAGCTCAGTCGGTAGAGCAGGGGATTGAAAATCCCCGTGTCGGCGGTTCGATTCCGTCTCTGGGCACCAAAATACCGAGAAACCCCCAAGGAACCATGTGTCCTTGGGGGTTTTTTATTGCCTGCGATTTTATGGTTGCTGGACCATTTCTGGACCAAGGCGCTTTAGGCGTGGGATTGAAAGCCGTCCAACTGACTTTCGGTATCAGCCCCTGAACTGAATAGTTTTAATCTGAATTAAGTTTTCAGCTTGAGCGCCTCCCTCAGACAAGCTGAGGCGTCGGCCATACAGTCCGCCCCAACGCAGCCCGTTCGCTCCCCTTGCCACGCCACAGGGCCTCTGAACCCTCCCGATCGCCTTTCAGTCCGCACGATTACACGTCACGTGGTGCGCGAGATGCGAAACCATGGGCCATTATCCGCCCCCAGCTCCGGGGAGCAGATCAAGTCTGGCCCTGCCGGGTGCTCGCTTACCTTCTGGCAGTGCAGCAAGTGCAAGTCAGTACGATCATCGTTTTCGACTGCTTCGGCTTGCTTGGTTACGCCATCACCCAAGTCAGCCACTTGCCGGGAACCTTGGGCAACGAACTGCACCACGGGAATCATTTCCCAGTCGCGACGCTTCTGGGTGTTGTAACCGTACCCCTTCAAGGTGCCATCGGCCTGCTGCTCAACGTGTACGCGAACACTTTTACGTCTCTCTTTAAGCGTCTAGAGCTGTTCTTCTGTATATAGGCGGCTGTCGCCCAAGCTGGATGGCCACAGCAATGCAACCACGCCCGCCAATACACGAGCAGCGTCACCAGTGGTTTGGAAAAGGCTTGCTAAACCCGTTACGACTCCTCAACCGGATTCCTTGAGAATTCTTAATCCGCAAGCTTCAACGCCCGCGCTTCCCCGAGCAGCAACGGCGTATTCAGTGGACGTCTGAATGTCATTTCACCGTTGACGGTAAGCGATGTTCACACTCTCTCACCGGGCATCACAGCTATGCACAACAATGAGGCTGGCGAAGGGAAATCAATTGTCCTTGAATCCCGGCAAGCCCTGAGTCGCCCGCCACTCTTTCACCGCCTGAGTGATGCCTGATGCCGAATCATCAGCGCCGTCTTCTGGGTAGAAAATCAGGTCGGACCCGGCAGGATGCTCGCTCACTTCTTCGAACAGAAACACCATCTTGTCTACTTCCAGCTCCGTGCCATCGTGGTTAATGATGCGCTGTAGCAGGGCTTCGAATTCGCTTTCTGTGTATTCGCTGAATGTGTTTTTCATGATGCCTGCCTGTCTTCCTTATGAATTTCAACGTGACGCTTTGGCGTGGCTACGCAGAGGTTATCAATATCGTAAATAGCGCCACCATGTTGAATGTGTTCGATGTGGTGTATCTCGTAACGACCGTTCCCGCCGTTGCGTTCTGCTTTCGGTGCAAACGGTGAATTGCCTTTCGCTAGCCAGCCTTGGTTAGTGGCGTTGAACTGACTCAGTAGTTCGGGATCATTGCCTATGGCAGTCCAGAGTGCAGCCCTGAAATCATCAAAATGCTTAAATGTCTGTCCCCGTAACTGATCGGCAATTCTCGTTGGTATCGGTGAGCCAAGTCCTGCGCCAGCGCCAGCAAGCCAGATGCCGGACACGTCTTGTCCTTGGCCAGTGACAGCGCCTGTTGAGTGGCGAGCACTCACTACGATGTACAACGGCTGCACACCAGAATCAGCCGGGAACACCAGAATGAAATCGTTGTAAGCATCCGGGTAAATCGGACTGACGATAATGTTATCCGCCTGTTCGGTGGGCGGATAAATCCAAATCTGTGGCGCCTTTGGAGCGCTTTCTAACGCTGGAATACCTAAGGTGTTGGACGGGTCAGCGGCGGGTGTCCATATCAGGGTTACGCCATCGCCCAAGTCAGCCACTTGCCGGGAGCCTTGGGCAACGAACTGCACCACGGGAATCATTTCCCAGTCGCGGCGCTTCTGGGTGTTGTACCCGTAACCTTTCAAGGTGCCATCGGCCTGCTGCTCAACGTGCAGGCGAATACGTGTGCGTCCCTCTTTAAGCGTCTGGAGCTGTTCTTCGGTATATAGGCTGCTGTCGCCCAAGCTGGATGGCCACAGCAATGCAACAACGCCCGCCAAAGTACCAGCAGCAACACCCGTGGTGGTCCCGGACGCCACAGCACCAGCCGTACACAAACCACCACAAGACACACCGCCTGCGGTGCCAGTAGCAACGCCCCCTAAGAGAAGTGTTCCCAGTGACGAGGGTACGGAGCCGCTGATTTTCTTAAGAGGAATGTTTCCTTGTGCATCCGTTTCACGGCCGCCCAGTAAGGCAAACTCACCATATTGGCTAACCGGATCGGTGGGGATGGCTCCGCCTGAACTGATGTAGTTGATGGTCCCGTATGGCAGCGTGCAACTCTTGGCAAAGACGCATCCGCGTGAGGCCACTTCATCCGGCGTCTTGATCGAACGCCTACGTGCGTCAGCTGCCCGCTCGTTCCGTGCATTCGCCGCCAGTGTTCTGTCCCAAGCTGCCTGTGCGGCCTCTGTCGCCTCGGCATGTCGCCTGTTGCCATCTATCCCATTACATCCCAGGGTATTCGGGAAGATATTCTTAACCGCCATAACATCCCCTGCGCAAATTGACGGTCCGTGTTCGCCGCCTAAGTGCGACAGGACGCTACTTCACAATGTTTGGCTTATCTGTAGGAAAACTCTCAAAAGTTATAAAAAGTCGTCTATCAGGCCTACCGATTTGGTCGGAAGGTTTTGGGGCATCTGGCCCGTTTCTGACCGCGCTTTACACGGGTGAAGGGGAGATAGAACAAGGATAACCAGCCACTTCGCTTGGCGATTGCGAAGAGATGGAGTTCAATCCTCTCCTCAGCCTCCACAGGACACACGTTCATGGCAACGCCAAAGAAACAGCACAAGCACGCGCAGCGGGCCAAGTCCAAAGCCAAACAGAATCGTATGGGCAAGCCAGCGAAAGCTTCGGCTTCTGCCCAGATCGATCATCCGTTCGATGACGTGAAGATCGACCTCAGCACCTTCGACTTCCAGGACATCAAGGAAAACGGCTTCGAACCTTCAGATTTCGACGACCTGTTCCAGGCCATGAAAGCCGCCGAAACCAGCGGGCTGCAAGCCATGTGCAGCGTGTTCCTGCAATACCCGGTGCTGGAGCTGGTGATTTCAGAGGAAGAGGAAGAAGACGCCACCGATTTTCTGATGGGTCTGTTGATTGCCTTCCGCATGACCGTGCACGGTGACGACGAAGACGCCGCCTTTGCATGGGTCGAAACCCCGGCCTTCCAGACCGCCTACGTTGAAGCCTCGCGCCTGCTGGCCGAACATAGCGCCCGTAACGCGCACTAACCGCCCTCAGCCACCCAACCGAACAGCAAGCGCTGCCAAGGTAATCAGCAACACGGGCACGGTCAGCACAATGCCGACCCTGAAGTAATACCCCCACGTGATGCGGATCCCCTTGCGCGCCAGCACGTGCAACCACAACAACGTGGCCAGGCTGCCAATCGGGGTGATTTTGGGGCCCAAATCGCTGCCGATGACGTTGGCGTACACCATGGCCTCCTTGATCACGCCCGTGGCGCTGCTGGCGTCGATAGACAGCGCGCCGATCAGTACGGTCGGCAAGTTGTTCATGATCGACGACAGCAGCGCCGTCAGCAGCCCCGTGCCGAGTGTGGCGCCCCACACGCCATGCGCGGCGAATGCATCGAGCCAGCCGGCCAGTACGTTGGTCAGCCCGGCATTGCGCAAGCCATAAACCACCAGGTACATGCCCAGGGAAAAAATCACAATCTGCCAAGGTGCTTCCTTGAGCACTTTGCGGGTTGAAATCTTGTGCCCGCGAGCCGCGATCAACAGCAGTAACGCCGCGCATAACGCCGAGATGGCACTGATGGGGATGCCCAACGGCTCCAGCGCAAAACACCCTGCCAGCAGAATAGCCAGCACCCACCAACCGGCGATAAACGTGGCGCGGTCGTGAATAGCGCTGGCCGGGGAATCCAGTTCGGCGGGGTCATAGCGCGCCGGAATATCGCGGCGAAAGAACCACAGCAGCATGCCCAGCGTCGCCGCCACGCTCACCAGGTTGACCGGCACCATGACCGCTGCGTATTGGTTGAAGCCGATTTTGAAGAAGTCGGCCGACACGATGTTCACCAGGTTCGACACCACCAGGGGCAAACTGGCGGTGTCTGCGATGAACCCCGCGCCCATTACAAACGCCAGGGTCGCCGCTGGCGAGAAGCGCAGCGCCAGCAGCATGGCAACCACAATCGGGGTCAGGATCAGCGCCGCACCATCATTGGCAAACAGCGCCGAGACCAGCGCGCCGAGCAATACCATGAAGGCGAATAGCCGTTTGCCACTGCCCTGCCCCCACCGCGCCACATGCAACGCCGCCCAGGCAAAGAACCCCGCTTCATCCAGCAACAGGCTGATAATAATCAGCGCCACAAACGTGCCGGTGGCGTTCCAGATAATTGACCACACCAAAGGGATGTCGCTCACGTGCACCACGCCAAAGATCAGCGCCAACACCGCCCCCATCGACGCGCTCCAGCCCACACCCAAACCGCGGGGCTGCCAGATGACCAACACAATCGTGAAGACGAAAATCGCACTTGCTACCCACATCAAACGTTTTCCTCGCTACAGCGTTTAATTAACAGCCTTCAGGCGTGTTCACCCGCACCGTGGAGGCCGGGTTATCGGTGAGCTTACTGGCCGGGCGACGCGGACGGGCCAGCAGTTCGCCGCCGCAGTTGGGGCACAGCCCGCCCAGTTTTTGTTCTGAGCACGCGGCGCAGAAGGTGCACTCGAATGAACAGATACGTGCATGTGACGCATCCGGCGGCAAATCGCAATCACAGCATTCACAATTGGGGCGCAGTTCGAGCATGGTGAATCCTCGCAGTCACGGGGGCCATAAATTGACGTGTTCGATCGTACCGTCGATCCAGTGTTGAGCCCTTGGGCTCGCACAAAGTGCTATCAATCTGCCAGACTTTTCCTTCACGACCTGACAGATTAATTGCACTTTTTTCACGCCATGGCTTCAAAAAGTCATGAACGTTTATTTATTGCGCACGCAGAGAGCCCTGTTACACGGCATGCCACCAGTCCAACCTTCCCCTGCTGCGCCCAGCGTCCTGAATGATCTGCGCGCCGGTACGCACACCCTGCACGTTGCGCTGGAGCAGCGTTTACCGTTTTTTTCAGACACGCTCGACCTCGAACGTTACACACGCTTGCTGGGTGCGTATTTCGGGTTTTATGAGGCGCTGGAAGACCGGCTGATGCGCAGTGCGTTCATCCCGGCAGGCTTTGACCTGCATGCGCGACTCAAGACCCCTGCCTTGGCGCAGGACCTGTCAGCACTGGGCATTGACACCCAAGCCCTGCCCCGCTGCCCGCACCTGCCTGACTTGCGCAGTGAAGCCGCCACGTTGGGCGTTTTGTATGTGCTCGAAGGCGCCACCCTGGGTGGCAATGTGCTGCGTAAGAGGGTGGCTGAGCAGTTGGGCCTAGATGCCGATACCGGCGGCGCTTTCCTGTTTGTGTATGGCGAAGACACCGGCCAGCACTGGAAAGCATTTCTGGAATTTTTGGGCAGTGTGCCGCTCGATGCCACAGGGCGAAGCGAAGCCGCACAGGCTGCCTGTTCAACGTTTAGCTGTTTCGAGCAGTGGCTCGAACGCCAGGAGGTTTTGCTATGAATCCACTCGACACTGAGGCGTTTGAAGCCCTGCTGGTCAATTGCGCCGATGAACCTATCCGCTACCCGGGCGCCATTCAGCCCCACGGCTTGCTGCTGACGTTGTCTGAGCCTGACCTGCACATCCAGCAAATCAGCGACAACGTACAGCGCTTGTTTGGCCTGAGCGCTCAGGCGCTACTGGGCGAGCCGCTGGCCATGCTGACGGGCCCCGAAGCGGCTAGCGCCGTCAAGAATGCGGCCGTGTTTGCCGCCCAAGTGGACGTGCCGCCGCTGGAGCTGGAACTGCAGGGCATTCAGTACGAAGGCCTGTTGCACCGCGAAGGCGGCGTGTTGGTGCTTGAGCTGGAATTGAAGCCCGACGCGGTACAGATCCAAAGCACGATGGACAAAGTGCGCAACCTGAGCCGCATGCTGCAACGCTTGCAAGCGGCCAAAACCTTGCCCGCTCTGTACGAAATTTGCGTCCAGGAAATCCAGGCCCTCACCGGCTACGACCGCGTGCTGATCTACCGTTTTCAGGAGGAAGGCCACGGCCAAGTTATCGCAGAAGCGTCAGCAGCGTCGATGGAGCTGTTTAACGGCATGTTCTTCCCGGCCTCCGATATCCCGGAGCAAGCCCGCGAGCTGTATCGCACGCATTGGCTGCGGATCATTCCGAACGCCGACTACCAGCCGGTCGAACTGGTGCCACGCCTGCGCCCCGACACCGGCGAAGCGCTGGACCTGAGCGGCGCCGTGCTGCGCAGCGTGTCGCCTATTCACTGCCAGTACATGAAAAACATGGGCGTGCTGTCGTCAATGAGCATCTCGCTGATGGACGGCGAGCGGTTGTGGGGCCTGATCAGTTGCGGCCATCGCCAGCCGCTGCACGTGCCCCACGAACTGCGCATGGCCTGCCAGACCATCGGCCAAGTGCTGTCGCTGCAAATCAGTGCGCTGCAAACCCTGGAAATCAGCCGCCAGCGCGAAGCCAAAATGGACGCGCTGGTGCAGCTCAACACTGCCATGGTCAACAGTCAGGAGAATGTCTTTGACGGCCTGGCCGCAACCCCTCAATTGCTGATGTCACTCACGGGCGCCAGCGGCGTAGCGATTATGGAAGACAAGGTGCTGCACCGTTACGGCGAGTGCCCGCAACCTGATGAAATCCGTGCGCTGTACCAATGGTTCAAGGCGTCAGGCGATTCGGTGCTCTCCAGCCACAGCTTGTCCACGCTTTACCCGCCCGCCGCGGACTACAAAGACATCGCCAGCGGCCTGCTGGCCATGACCCTGCCCAAGCCGGTCGACAATGCCGTGCTGTGGTTTCGCAAAGAGGTGAAGGAAAGCATCCCGTGGAGCGGCGACCCGAATAAACCCCTCAACCTTGAGGCCAGCGCCACCGGCCTGCGCCTGAGCCCGCGCACCTCATTCGAGCTGTGGAAAGTCGAGATGGACGGTATCTCCAGCAAATGGAGCCACGGCGACCTGTTCGCGGCCAACGACCTGCGCCGTTCGGCCCTGGAGAACGATCTCGCCCGCCAAGTACTACGTGAACAACAGGCGGTGCGTGCCCGCGATGAACTGGTGGCGGTGGTCTCCCACGACTTGCGCAGCCCCATGACCATCATCTCGATGCTCTGCGGCATGATGCAAAAAGCCTTCAGCAGCGACGGCCCGCACACCTCACGCCGCATCACCTCGGCCATCGACACCATGCAACAAGCCAGCAGCCGCATGAACGTGTTACTGGAAGACTTGCTGGACACTTCCAAGATCGAAGCCGGGCGCTACACCATCAACCCGCAGCCGCTGGACGTGACCCAGATTTTTGAGGAAGCGTTCTCGTTGCTGGCACCCTTGGCGCTGGACAAGTCGGTAGAACTGACCTTCAACGCTGAGCCCGACCTGAAGATCCACGCCGACCCGGAACGCCTGTTCCAGGTGCTCTCGAACCTGATCGGCAATGCGATCAAGTTCACCCCGGCAGATGGCAAGATCGGCGTAGCGGCCATGTCCAATGGCGATGAAATCGTGTTCAGCGTGCGCGACTCCGGCAAAGGCATTGCACCTGAGCAGTTGCCGCACATTTTCGAGCGCTACTGGACGGCCAAAGAGGGCAATGCCGCCGGCACGGGGTTGGGGCTCTACATCTCCCAAGGCATCATCAAGGCCCACGGCGGCCAGTTGCTGGCCGAGAGCAAGCCGGGCGAAGGCAGCGAGTTTCGCTTTACCGTGCCGAAACTCGCCTGACAACGCCCCGGCTACGGGTTGGCATCACTGCGGCAATCGCTGCCGGGGTCCGGGGCTGTGATCGATTGCGACGCGATCGGCCGCCTCGTACCTCGCCAGCCTATTGACCGGCTCAGGCAAACGCGTTGATGAACCAGGTGATCATCGGGATCGCCACGATGTCGATCAAGACCGCGCCACACAACGGCACGATGATGAACGCTTTGTACGAAAACACTTTGTAGTGATCGCAGATTGCGCCCATGTTGGCCACGGCATTGGGCGTGGCACCCAGCCCGTGCCCCATGAAACCTGCGCACAACACAGCGGCGTCGTAGTTGCCGCCAAACAGGCGAAACAGCACAAAGATGCACAGCAGCAACATGATCACCACTTGCACCACCAGAATCACCAGCAACGGCATACCGAGCTGTTCCAGCTCCCAGAATTTGAGACTCATCATGGCCATGGTCAGGAACATGCCCAGGCTGACATCACCGATGGTGCTGACCGCATGGTCGGGCAGTTCTACCGCCTGGGTACGGTCGTTGAGGTTGCGCAGCACGATCGCGACAAACATGGCGCCCACGTAGCTCGGCAACACAATGCCCAAGTGTTGCTGCAAGCTACCGCCCAGCCAGAAGCCCACCACCATGATCACCACGATGCAGGTCAGCAGGCGCAGTAGCGTAGCTGCGTCCAGCGCCGCAGGCGGTGTGTGGACCGCACCTTCAAACGCCTTAAGCGAGCCCGCGTCTTCCGCTTTGACACTCAGTTTGTTGCGCTCGATCAACCAGCGCGCCAACGGGCTGCCGAGCAAGCCGCCCGCCACCATGCCGAAGGTAGCCGCCGCGAGTGCTGCGGTGGTCGCCCCCACGGCACCCAGGTTTTCGGCAATCGGGCCAAAGGCCGCTGCCGCGCCAAACCCGCCTTCCAGCGAAACCGCGCCCGCCATGATGCCCAGCAACGGATCGATGCCCAGCGCCTTGGCCACGCTCACGCCGACCACGTTTTGCACCAGCGCCAACCCCCAGCACGCACCGAGGTAGATGAACAGCAGCTTGCCGCCCTTGCGTAACAAGCCCAGGCTGCCGCCCAACCCGACGGTGGTAAAGAACGCGACCATCAAGGGGGTTTGCAGGCTGGTGTCGAGGGTCAGGTCGAGCAGTTGCCGATCGCGCAACAGCCAAATCAGCAAGGCAAAGCCGAAGCCCCCGATCACCGGCGCGGGGACGCAGAGTTGGCGCAGCCAGTAACTGTGTTTTTTCAGTTGGGCACCCAGGCCCAGCAGGAGCAACGCGAGAGCGAGGGTGCTCAGCGCATCCAGTTGGAATGTCAGCATGGCGAATTTCTCTTTTTTTTATGATTCAACAAGCGGGTTCAGGAACGAGGGGAAAACTTAATTAATCAGGCTGGCCAGCAGCCGCGCGCCGATGCGGGCGGTTCGGTGGTCGATGTCGAGGCCGGGGTTGAGCTCAGCAATGTCGGCCATGCGCACTTTGCCGCTGGCCTTGGCGCGCCGCACCAGGTGCTCGACGATGTTCAGGTCGACGCCGTGCGCCGACGGGGCGCTCACGCCCGGCGCCTGGCTGGCAGGCAACACGTCCAGGCAAATCGTCATGTAGAGGTGATCCACACCCTCCAGAAAGTCATCCAGCGCGGTTTCCAGTGCGGGCATGTCCCAACTGTTCATGTGCCGGTCGAGGCGGTAACGCACGTTCAGCCGTTCGGCCTGTTCGAACAGGGCCTGGGTGTTGTTCAACTGGCTGACGCCCAGGCAGCAATACGCAAACGGCATATTGGCGCGCTGGCAGTACTCGGCGATTTGCCGGAAGGGTGTGCCGGAGCTGCTTTGCTCGGCGTGGCGCAAGTCAAAGTGCGCATCAAAATTGAGAATGCCAATGCGCGGTGCGGGGGTTTGCATGCGCAGGTAATCGGCCAGCCCGCTGAAACTGGCGAAGGCGATTTCATGCCCACCCCCCAGTCCCAGTGGCAAATGCCCTTGGGCCAGCAGCTCACTGACCTGCGCCGCGTAAGCGTGTTGTGCGCCTTCGAGGTCGCTGCCCACACAGGCTACGTCCCCGGCGTCATACAACGGCGCGCTGCCGTGCCACGCCAGATTGGCCAGCGCCGAACGCAAGGCCGGTGGCCCCAGACGCGCGCCTGTGCGGCCTTGATTGCGTTTGACGCCCTCATCACTGGCCAGACCAATGAGCGCCGCGCCCGCAGGCACATTCGGCAACAGCGGCTTGATCCATTGATGCCAGCGCAGGGCGCCCTGCCCTTCGGCGGCGTCAATACGGCCTGTCCACAGGGACATGTCAGGTACAACGGTCATGCGAAAACTCCCATTACATTCAATCCAGGCGAGCGCTTAAGCGCAGCGCGACGTCCTGCGTCCAACGGATCAGGCGCTCACTGCGTTGCTGGGCACGAAAGGCGGGGGCCATGAGGCTGATGGCGCCTTGCAGGCGCTCGCGGCTGTCGATCAATGGGGCGCTGACGCCCCAGATGCCGTCGTCGATTTCACTGAGGCTCACGGCGTAACCCTGAGCGCGGATCTGCTCAAAGCTGCGCCGGTAATCTGCGCACGCCGCCTCGTCGACGCCCTGGCCGTGCAGTAAGGCCAGGCTGTGAGCCGGGTCCATGTGTGCCAACAGCACACGTGCCGAAGCGCCCACCAACAGCGGCTGGGCGAGGCCTTTTTGGTAGCAGCAGCGCAAAGGTTGCGGGCTGTCGACCAATTCGATGCAGATCGCCTGACCGTTGCTGGGCACCATCAGCGCCACGCTTTCCTGGCTCAGGTCGGCCAGCCGTTTGAGTTCGGGCTTGGCCAGCGTGACCAGTACCGCCTCGCGGTCGAATTTTTTTGCCAACTGCAAACAGGCCGGGCCCGGCAGGTAGCGGCCCTGTCCGTTTTCTTCGGCCAGCCCCCAACGCAGCAAGGTTTTGAGGTGGCGGTAGGTGCTACTCAGTGGCTGACCCAGTTGCGCAGACAGCTCGCGGGCAGAGATGGCCTCGCCGGATTGCCCCAGCGTGACGAGGATGTGCAGCAAGCGATCTGTTGGCGTGTTGTTGTTCATTGTCGGCCCCATGCTCTTGATCGCATGGTGCACGGAGTTTCCCATTAGCTGAAATAGCATTCCCACAGAGTGAGAAATACCCCGCAGATAGTGATCAACGGTCGTGGCGGAGGGCGTTATTGAAGGCAAAAAAAGACCGCCATCCGTTTCGATGGCGGTCCGGGTGGAACTCAACCGCTTGAGCCGTCCTGGCGTCAGTTGAGTACCGGTGCCCCCATTCTTTCAATTCGACGACGACGGGCGACCAGCAGGCCCGCCGTGACCACAAAGAGGCTCAGCAAGCCGGTGGCGATGATCTCGACCTGATGCGCTTCTTGAAACAGCATGACGGTCAAAATTGCCACGATGAACACAATCACCGCCCACGTCAGGCCCGGAAACAGCCACATCTTGAACGCAATTTTTTCGCCCTGAGCGGTGCGCTTCTGACGCATGCGCAGTTGCGAAACAGCAATCACCAAGTACACCAACAAGGCGATAGCGCCGGAGCTGGCGAGCAGGAATTCGAACACCGCCGACGGCGCCACATAGTTGGCGAACACCGCCAGAAACGCAGCACCAGTGGACATCATCACAGCCCAGTAAGGCGTACCGCTGGTATTGGTACGCTTGGCCACAGCCGGGGCGTCACCGCGGTTGCTCAGCGAGAACAACATGCGCGACGAGGTGTAGAGCGCCGAGTTCAGGCAACTGGTCACGGCAATTAGCACCACGATATCGACGATCAGCTTGGCGTTCGGGATGCCCATGCGATCCAGTACGGTCTGGTACGAACCAACCTGCGCCAGGCTCGGGTCGTTCCACGGCACCAGCGCTACAACCAGAAAGATCGACACGAGGTAGAACAGGCCAATGCGCCAGATCACCGAGTTGGTGGCCTTGGTGATTTGCTTGCTCGGGTCTTTGGATTCCGCCGCAGCGATGGTGACGATTTCAGTGCCCATGAACGAGAACATGGTGGTCAGCATGGCGGCCAGTACCGCGCCCATGCCGTTGGGCATGAAGCCAACGGTGTCGACCAGATGGGAAACGCCGCTGACTTGGCTGTTGGGTAAAAGGCCAAAGATCGCCAATACACCCAAAATAATGAAGCCAATGATCGCCAGCACTTTAACCAGCGCGAACCAGAACTCGAACTCGCCGTAGTTCTTCACGCTGAACAGGTTGGTGGCGGTCAGCAATAAGGTGATGACCAGGGTAAACACCCAGATCGCCGTGTCCGGGAACCACGCGTGGAGAATGGTGGCGGCCGCGTTGGCCTCCAGCGGAATCACCAAGACCCAGAACCACCAGTACAACCAACCGATGGTGAAACCGGCCCAGTGACCAATGGCACGGTCGGCGTAGGTGGAGAACGAGCCGGTATCGGGTGAGGCCACAGCCATTTCGGCCAGCATGCGCATCACCAGCACAACCAGCGTACCGGCGGCGGCGTAGGCCAGCAGCACGGCAGGGCCAGCCTGCGCAATGGCGTGACCGGAGCCCACAAACAGGCCGGCGCCGATGACGCCGGCAATCGACAGCATGGTCACATGCCGTGGCTTGAGCCCTTGTTCCAGATGGTTAGAGGATTGCGTATTGCTCATTGCGACTACCTTTGATTGAAGCCATTCCGAGCACCTGCGTTGACTTTCGTAAAAAGTAACAAACACAGGCGTTTAGAATCCTTGACGCAATAAGTGAGCCAAAATGTGACAAAGTGCCGTTTTCTGCGGGCTGCAAAGGCACTTCGAAAAAATCGCAGTCGCTTTAGCGCAAGGCTTTGGATGTCATTGTTACCGTAACACTCAGTTACATCCCACCCAAACGCACCAACATTACCCATTTGCGCCCCATGAGCCCAAATCCGGTGCGCATCTTCGACCTTTAGTAGGTTCGTGCTTCCAACGAGTGGCCAAAACTGGCACCATCGCGACCTTTTTTACGCGATACCTGTCTGGTTCAAGGGCAAAACACCGGCTCGGTTGTTGTCAACGCGACAGTCTGCTGTCGCAATGCGACCAACGGCCACCGGTATGCTTTTTTGTGCCCGTGTAGCAGTTGGTGGCGCTTATAGCCCTATGCTAGCTTGGCCATCGCCAGGACGGCCGCCCAACAGCAGGATCGCACCCGAACACAATGAGGACCGCACATGGCTTTGGCCACGCCCGCGCTTGAAATCCGCAATTTGCACAAACGCTACGGCGAGCTTGAGGTACTCAAAGGTATCTCGCTGACCGCACGCGACGGCGACGTGATCTCGATCCTGGGTTCTTCCGGTTCCGGCAAGTCCACGCTGCTGCGCTGTATCAACCTGTTGGAAAACCCTCACGAAGGCCAGATCATCGTGGCCGGTGAAGAGCTCACGCTTAAAAAGGCCAAGAATGGCGAACTGGTTGCTGCCGATGGCAAGCAAATCAACCGCATGCGCAGCGAACTGGGTTTTGTGTTTCAAAACTTCAACCTGTGGCCGCACATGAGCATCCTCGACAACATCATCGAGGCGCCACGCCGGGTACTGGGGCAAAGCAAAGCCGAGGCCATTGAAGTGGCAGAAGCGTTGCTGGCCAAGGTCGGCATCGCTGATAAACGCCACGCCTACCCCTCCGAGCTGTCCGGCGGCCAGCAACAACGTGCCGCGATTGCGCGCACGCTGGCCATGCAGCCCAAGGTGATTCTGTTCGACGAACCGACATCGGCACTTGACCCGGAAATGGTCCAGGAAGTACTAAGTGTGATCCGCGCACTCGCTGAAGAAGGCCGCACGATGCTGCTGGTCACCCACGAGATGGGGTTTGCCCGTCAGGTGTCCACCGAAGTCGTGTTTTTGCACCAGGGTCTGATCGAAGAGCAAGGGTCGCCTGAACAGGTTTTTGATAACCCGGTTTCAGCGCGCTGCAAACAATTCATGTCCAGCAACCGCTAACGGAGCAACACGCATGCAGAACTATAAAAAGTTTCTTCTGGCCGCTGCCGCCACGCTGGTGTTCAGTGCGAACGCTTTGGCTGTGGATAAGTACAAAGTCGGCATTGAGGGGGCTTACCCTCCGTTCAATAACAAGAACGCCAGCGGCGAGGTCGTCGGTTTCGACTACGACATCGCCATGGCCCTGTGCGCCAAAATGAAGGCCGAGTGCGAGGTGGTGACCTCGGACTGGGACGGCATCATCCCCTCCCTGAATGCCAAGAAGTACGACTTCATCGTTTCGTCGCTGTCGATCACCGACGAACGCAAAAACGCTGTGGATTTCACCGACCCGTACTACTCCAACAAGCAGCAGTTCGTGGCCAAAAAAGGGGTCGACTTCAAAACAGACATCGACTCGCTCAAAACTAAAAAACTCGGTACCCAGCGTTCGACCCAGGCCGCGACCTGGCTGGAAGACAACATCGGCGGCGACATCTCGCTCTATGACACACAGGAAAACGCTTACCTCGACCTGTCCTCTGGCCGGGTAGATGGGCTGCTGGCCGATAAGTACGCGATTTATGGCTGGTTGAAAGATGACCCGGCAGGCAAAGACTACGAGTTCAAAGGCGAGCCGATCAACGAAGACGACAAAGTCGGCATTGCGCTGCGCAAAGGCGAAACCGACCTGCGCACCAAGTTGAACCTTGCCCTCAAAGAAATCAAAGAAGACGGCACCTACAAGAAGATCAACGACAAGTATTTCCCATTCAGCATTGAATGACCTGCCTGACCGGCGCTCCGCAAGGCTGCGCCGGTCCCTAGCAAAGCCTGCCTATTTATGACTATCGACTTATACGGATTCGGCCCGGCGCTTGCCGCTGGCGCGCTGATGACCGTCAAACTGGCACTGACGGCGCTGTGTCTGGGCCTGGTGCTGGGTTTGCTCGGCGCATTGGCCAAAACCTCCCCATACAAGCCTGTTCGCTGGCTGGGCGGCACATATTCGACGCTGGTACGCGGCGTGCCAGAACTATTGTGGGTGCTGCTGATTTATTTCGGCAGCGTGAATGCCGTGCGCGCGCTGGGCGAGTTCATCGGCATGCCCGACCTGACCCTCAGCGCCTTCGCGGCAGGTGTCATCGCGTTGGGCCTGTGCTTCGGCGCGTATGCCACTGAAGTGTTTCGCGGCGCCATTCTGGCCATCCCTAAAGGCCACCGCGAGGCGGGTCTGGCGCTGGGTTTGACCAAACCACGGATTTTCACCCGGCTGGTCTTGCCGCAAATGTGGCGTATCGCCCTGCCCGGACTGGGCAACCTGTTCATGATCCTGATGAAAGACACTGCGCTGGTGTCGGTGATTGGCCTGGAAGAAATCATGCGTCAGGCCCAAAACGCCGTGACCTTCGCCAAACACCCGTTCACCTTCTACATGGTGGCTGCCGTGATGTACCTGGGCCTGACGGTTCTGGCCATGGGTACGATGCATGTGCTTGAAAAACGCGCAGCGCGCGGCTTTGTGAGGAGAACGTAATGGTCTGGGAACTCTTCATCAAGTGGCTGCCCAAGCTGATTCAGGGCGCGACCCTGACCCTCGAATTGACCGCGCTGTCGGTCATCGCCGGGCTGATCGTCGCCATCCCGCTGGGCATCGCCCGTTCGTCCAAGCTGTGGTACGTGCGCTCGCTGCCTTACGCGTACATCTTTTTCTTCCGGGGCACGCCGCTGCTGATCCAGCTGTTTCTGGTGTATTACGGCCTCGGGCAGTTTGAAGCCGTGCGCGACAGTGTGTTGTGGCCATACCTGCGCAGCCCGTTCTGGTGCGCGATCATCACCATGACCCTGCACACGGCGGCGTACATTGCCGAGATCCTGCGGGGCGCGATTCAGGCCATCCCGCCGGGTGAAATCGAAGCTGCCCGTGCGTTGGGCATGTCGCGTTTCAAGACCCTGATCCACATTGTCCTGCCCCGCGCCGCACGCATCGGCCTGCCTGCCTACAGCAACGAAGTGATCCTGATGCTCAAGGCCAGTTCGCTGGCGAGTACCGTGACCCTGCTGGAACTGACCGGCATGACCCGCACCATCATTGCTCGCACGTACCAGACGGTGGACATGTTCCTGATTGCCGGTGTGATCTATCTGGTGATGTCGTTTGTGCTGATTCAGGGTTTCAAACTGCTGGAGCGCTGGTTGCGCGTCGATGCCTGCCAGGGCCGTTAAGCCGGACGTGTTGCGGGGTGAGTCGTTGCTCGCCCGCTTCCGCGCACTGGACACCTTCCTCAGCCAACATCAACACCTGTGGCGCCCGCGTCCATTCACGCAACTGAATCTGCCGTGGGAAGCGCAACACCCCGAACTGGCGCAGTGGCTGCGCCAGCGTTCGTTACAGGACGCCGAAGACAGCCACAACCAACCTCACGCGTTGCCCGCCCCCGCGCCGTTCCCGATGCTGGCTGCGATGTCGCACGCCTTGAGCGCCGTCACGTCCTTGCCGACGCAGGCGTTCAGGCCAGCATTGCCGCGTTTGCAGGTCGACGTGCCAGGGCGTAAATGGCAGCAAATCGACGCCTTCGCCCAGTGCCTGACGTTTCAAAACGCCCCCACTCATTGGCTGGACTGGTGCGCAGGTAAAGGCCATTTGGGCCGCCGTCTGCTCAGCTCAGGGCAGCAATTGACGTGCCTGGAATACGACCCGGCGCTGATTGAGTCCGGGCACTTGCTCAGCCAGCGTCACCACCTCGATGCCCGCCACGTGCAACAAGACGTGCTCACGGCCGAGGCCGCCGCACAGTTGACGGCCGACATGACCCCGGTGGCGCTGCATGCCTGTGGCGACCTGCATGTGCGACTGTTGCAACTGGCGAGCGCCGCAGGCTGTGGACAACTGGCGCTTTCACCCTGCTGTTACAACCGCATCAGCACCCCCAGCTATCAACCGTTATCCACAGCCGCCCGCGCTTCGAGCCTGTTGCTGTCCCGGGAAGACTTGAGCCTGCCCCTGAGCGAGACCGTTACCGCAGGCAGCCGCGTACGCCGCCAGCGTGATGAGTCGATGGCGCGGCGTTTGGGGTTTGATTTGTGGCAGCGTCAGGCGCGGCAATGTGACGAGTACTTATCCACACCGTCATTGCCGAGCACGTGGCTGAGCAAGCCATTTTCTGTGTATTGCGAGGCGTTGGCGGCGCTGAAAAACTTATCCACAACCGGCGTCGAAGACTGGACTGCACTGGAAAAGGCGGGATGGCAGCGGCTGGCACAGGTACGCAACCTGGAATTGGTGCGCGGCTTATTTAGGCGCCCGCTGGAGTTGTGGCTGGTGCTGGACCGGGCGTTGTTCTTGAGTGAGCGCGGCTATGACGTGCAACTGGGCGCATTCTGCGACAGCCACCTCACCCCGCGTAACCTGATGCTGCTGGCGCAGCGCTGTGGATAACTGACGCCAGCATGGGGCCTGCCTTTAGGGCTACAAGGCCTAGGAGCCGCGGTAAGTCGAGAAGCCGTACGGGCTCAGCAGCAGCGGGATGTGGTAGTGCTGATCGACGTTTTTCACGTCGAAAATCACCGGAATCTCAGGGAAGAAGGTGTCACGTCCGGCTTTTTTGAAGTAGTCGCCGGTCTTGAACACGACGCGGTACTCGCCGGTTTCCATGGCTTTTTTGGCCGGGAACAGCTCGCTGATACGCCCTTGTTCGTTGGTCACGCCTTGCGCCAGCGGCTTCCAGCTTTCACCAACGTGCTGCTCCAGCGTCACGTTGACACCCGGCGACGGCAAGCCGTTTTCGAGGTTCAACACATGCACGCTCAAAGGGTTGCCTGCGGCCAGTGCCAGGCTGGACACTGCGCTGAGGCTCAAAGCGGCCATCGTCATACGTAAAGATTTCATCGGTCATCCTCCAATTAATAACAATTAACGCTCAATCGTCAGGCCAACGGCGTGAGCGGCTTTGATTGCACATGCCTCGTCCTGCTCGGCCCCACCGGCACCGGCCACGCCCAACGCTCCTACCAGTTCATTGCCGGCAAACAGCGGGACACCGCCGCCCAACAGCAGCAACTCCGGGATGGAATTGAGGTTAGAGGCTTCGGGGTTGGTGCGTGCCCGCTCGGCAAACAGCCGGGTCGGGGTTTTGGTGGACAGCGCGGTGTAGGCTTTGCGCTGGCTGGCCAATAAGTTGTGCGGCCCGACACTTTCAGGTCGCATGGTCACCAGTGCGTTACCACCCCGGTCCAGCACGCTGAAAGCGCCGGTGCAGTGCGCGAGGGTGGCATCGGCCAATTGCCGCGCCGTGGTCAGATCCAGCTCCGCATGCCGCGGCAATGCAGGGGCGGCCTGAGCGTTGAGGGCGACGACCATGGCAGCGCCTGACAGCAGGGTTTTCAGCATCATTGGGCTTGCTCCTGAATGAATGACACCACCTTACCCGGCGCTGTTCGTCAGAACCCCGTCAGTTGGATTACAAGTTTGTAATAGGCAACACTCGCGAAGGCGCCTAGCCTGTGCAGACGATTGATCGAGGTGTGCGATGCGTTTGTTAGTGGTGGAAGACGAAGCCAAGACTGCGGATTTTCTGGCCAAGGGCCTGAAAGAATCTGGCTTTGCAGTGGATGTGGCGTTGAACGGGCTGGACGGGCGTTACTTTATCGAGCAGCAGGAATACGACCTGGTGATTCTTGATGTGATGTTGCCGGGGCTCAATGGCTGGCAGTTGCTGCAATTGATCCGCCAGCGTGGCGCCACACCGGTGTTGTTCCTGACGGCCAAAGACGCCATCGAGGATCGCGTGCGCGGTCTTGAGCTGGGCGCCGACGACTATCTGCTCAAGCCCTTCGCCTTCGCTGAACTGCTGGCACGGGTGCGCACCCTGTTGCGCCGTGGTCCGATGCGTGAAGCCGAGTCCTATACCATCGCTGACCTTGAAATCGACGTATTGCGCCGTCGCGTCAGCCGGGGCGGCCAGCGCATCAGCCTGACCAACAAAGAATTCGCGCTGTTGCATTTACTGGCCAGCCGTCAGGGCGAAGTGCTGTCACGGACCCTGATCGCTTCGCAGGTCTGGAACCTCAACTTCGACAGCGACACCAACATGGTCGAAGTCGCTGTGCGCCGATTGCGCTCCAAGGTCGACGATCCCTACATGCCAAAACTTATCCACACCGTGCGCGGCGTCGGTTATCAACTGGAAGCGCCCGATGAGTAAATCCATCGCCTGGCGACTGGCGCTGGCGATTGCATTGACCTGTGCGCTGGTGCTGAGTGTGATCGGGGTGTTTCTGTATCGCTCGCTGGCGTCGGAACTGGCGCTACGGGACGATCAGGCCTTGCTCGGGCGACTCGAGCAGATGCGCGCCTTGCTCCACGACAGTGACAGCCTCGAAGCCCTGCAAGCACGCCCGCGCCTGTACCAGAACATGCTGGGCAATCAGGACAGCGTGCTGCTGGTAAAACGTCAGGATGGCGGGCAAGTCATCGCCATCAACCCGCATCAACAAGCCCTGCCCACGCTGCCGCCCATCGCCAAAGACCGTGCGCCACAGCGGGCCGACATCCAGACCCTGGATGCCACCGTGCTGTTGGCGGGCATGGCGCAAGGGCCTGCGGGCGAAACCTTGAGCGTGATGGTGGGTAAACGCCTGGAAGAGCGCGAGCACATCCTCGCCCGCTATCGCCTGAACTTGTACGTCGCCATCGGGCTGGGCACGTTGCTGGCCTTTGCTCTGGGCGGCATGCTGTTGCGCCGAGGCCTGAAACCGTTGCACACACTGGCGCAGGCCATGCGCGGCATCAACCCGCGCAGCCTAGACCAGCGCATGGCTGTGGATAACGTACCCACCGAACTCAAAGAACCCGTGCAGGCGCTCAATGCCATGCTGGCGCGACTGGAAGACAGCTTTGAGCGACTGTCCCAGTTCTCGGCTGATCTGGCCCATGAGATCCGCACCCCGCTGCACAACCTGCTGGGCAGTAACAGCCTGGCGCTGAACCAGTCGCGCAGCCCGGCGGAATATCAGGAAGTGCTGGCCTCGAACATCGAAGAGTACGAACGCCTGAACCGCATGGCCGAAAACCTGATGTTCCTCGCCCGCGCCGAACACGGGCAACGTCCGTTGCACCTTCACCCGCTGAATCTGCGGGACGTGGGCGAAGAGCTGTGCGATTACTTCGATGCCCTGGCCGAGGACCGTCAACTGCGCCTGGACAACCAGCTCCACGGGATGCTGACGGCGGATCTGCACTTGCTACAACGGGCCTTGAGCAATCTGATGGCCAATGCCGTGCGCCATGCCGAGCCGGGTTCAACCGTCAGCTTGCTGCGACGGGATGAACCGGGTTATTGCTGGATCGGCGTACACAACACCGGGCCGACCATCGAACCGCAGCACTTGAACAAATTATTCGACCGTTTCTACCGGATCGACCCGTCGCGAGCAGAACCGGGGGACTCGGGTGGTTTGGGGCTGGCGATCGTGCGCTCGATCATGCGCTTGCACGACGGCGAAGTCCGGGTCAGCAGCGACGACAGCGGGACGTTATTTGAGTTGGGATTTACCAACGCGTAATGCCCAAATTTGCTGATCTTTTGGGGCCATGCGAGCGCTTTAAAAACACTCGCAACCCCGATGGCGCCAGCGTTGCAGCAGATACCGTGAAAATAGTCTGATATCAGGGGTTTACAAGCCAAAACATCCCGGTATACTCGTCGCCCATAACGCCGGTATAGCTCAGTTGGTAGAGCAACTGACTTGTAATCAGTAGGTCCCGAGTTCGACTCTTGGTGCCGGCACCATACGAAACACCGAAAGAGGCTCACCGCAAGGTGGGCCTTTTTTGTTTTTGGGGTTTAAGTCCTGATTGGCAACGGCTATGTTTGTCAGCACGGCTTATATCTGAGCTCCAACGTGATGTAGCGCAAGTTTCTATCTCGGGGACATTATGCTTAAGCAGCTCGACATCAAAGAGTTCACGGTATTTGAAGAAGCGAACTTACGCTTCGGCAAACAACTCAACGTGATTATCGGTGAAAACGGTGCAGGCAAAACGCATCTGTTGAAGCTGGCTTACGCAGGTCTCGCTACCTGCTGGGAGGAAGGAAATAAGCCACACCTTGCACCTTCAGCCCCAACCAAGACCATTTTGCAAAAAAGCCTCGCGGACAAATTAATCGGCGTGTTTCGCCCTGAAACGCTGGGGCGCCTTGTTCGGCGTAAACCCGGTCGCGGCCGTTGCGACGTAAAACTCTCCTTTACTGACTCCAAGCATGACCTCGCGTTCGGCTTTGCTACCAATAGTAAAACTGAAGTAGGCATAGAATTGCTCCCTGACCAATGGCTGCAAACAGCGCCGACTTATCTACCCACTCGCGAACTGCTCACCATTTACCCGAATTTCTTGGCAGTGTATGAAAACCACTACCTTGAATTTGAGGAAACGTGGCGAGATACCTGCCGTTTGCTCGGCGGACTCATGCGTAAAGGACCAAAGGAAAAGCGCATTCGCGAGTTGCTTGCACCGCTAGAAACAGCCATGCAGGGAAGTATTGAGCTGGATAAAAGTGGACGTTTTTACTTGCGTAACGCCAACGGTCTTATGGAAATGCCATTGGTTGCTGAAGGTTTGCGAAAACTTGGAATGTTAGCCCGCCTGATCAGTACAGGTGCACTACTGGATCAGGGTTACTTGTTTTGGGATGAACCAGAAGCCAACCTTAACCCGAGCCTGATCAAGCAAGTGGCCAGAACGATTGTCGAACTCAGCAATAGCGGTATTCAGGTATTCATCGCCACACACAGTTTGTTCCTGCTGCGGGAACTAGAAATACTGCTTGCTGAAAAACAGCTCGACACGTCCTTCTTTGGCCTGCATGCCGGTGCACATGGCATTTCCGTACAACAAGGCGCTAGCCTTTACGACATTGGCGATATCACCGCGCTAGAAGAGAGCCTTCAGCAGTCCGATCGCTACTTGGCTCTGGAGGATTGAACATGCCGATACTGGATGTCGATGGACTGATATTCACCTTCCCTGCTACCTGGCAAGCCAGCAAGTTTGATGAGTGGTCCTTTTACAGGCACCACTTCCTCACACTGCGCAATAACCTGCAAGCCGTCGATATTCTGGCGATTTCCCCCCAACAAGTCGCTTTTATGGTGGAAGTTAAAGACTATCGCCACCCTCAAGCAGTCAAGCCTTCAGCGTTGGCAGAAACCATAGTCAACAAAGTTTTATGTACGTTGGCAGCGCTACTGCCAGCCCGACTGCATATCAACACACCCGTTGAAGAACAAAAGTTAAGTATGTCCGTACTGAAATGCCAGAGGCTTCACGTCATTGTTCACATTGAACAACCGACTGCTCACCAGCCACGGGTAGACTTGGCCGACCTGAAACAAAAACTTAAAACCCGACTACGCGCCATTGATGCCCATCCAAAAATCGTCAGCATGGCCAAACCCCTTGGTATGGCCTGGCAAGTAACTTGAAGGTGCCATTCACCGGCCTCCTATGACGATATCGGTTGCATCACCTGCAGTGACGCAGTGAAGGGTCGACATCATCCACTAGTGTTAATTAGCCATCATCTCCTTTAATATCGCCGCGCTTTTGCGTGCATGGCGCTTAGCCATCATTCGCTTTGAAAAAGCACATGCACGGAAGCGCCTGGATTATCAGCCGATGTTTAAGGAAGAATTTGTGTCCTCTGTTCTATTCCGTAAAAGCCTGCTTGCCCTCGCCATCACTGCCTGTGCCGTGCCTGTTCAAGCGCAAACGCTGCAACTGACCGATGCTGGCATGACCCTTGAACGCCAGCAGTTCAGCGAAAACGTCGAAATCACCGGGTCGATGAACCACTCTCAAGAGGGCGTCGAGGCGCTTCATATCCTGGGTTCCGACTTCGCCAAAGACCTGGTCTTCAACGCCACCATTACCTCAACCCATAGCTCGGGTGGCGGCATCGACATGGACAGTTGGTACAACCCCAACCCGTCGAACGGTGACGTGATGTGGGCCAACAATACGATCGGCGGCAACCTGATCAATAAAGGCAGTGTCAGCTCCCAAGGCAATGGCGCAACCGCGTGGTTGATTGATCCGGCCGTGGTGGGCGGTGATGTCATCAACGAAGGGTTGTTGAGCGCTAAAGGCGAACCGGATGTGGGCGAGGACGACCGTGACGTCTCACGGGCTGCGTATATTTCTGGCTCGACGCATATCAACGGTGATTTCAAAAACACCGCCTCGGGCAAGATCATCGCCGAAGGCACGGGCGCCAAAGCCTTTCAGATGGAAGGCGGGCAACTGGATGGCCGTCTTATCAACAACGGGCTGATTCACGTCACCGGCGAAGGCAGCACTGCCATCGATGTGACCAGTTCCGAACGCTGGAACGGCGTGAGTAACATCAATGACCGCGCTGATGTGCGCGGCATCGAGAACAACGGCACTATCATCGCCACCGGCGAAGATGCTGAAGGCATCCGTGCCGACGGTGTCAGTTTCGCCAGCGAGCAAGCCCACATCGTCAACAACGGCGTGATTCAGGCACAAGATGCCGCCATTGTAATCGGCGGTTTTGATATCGATGGCGTCAATCAGGGCGGCGCGCTGAACGTGGTCAACAACGGCACCCTCTTGTCTCAAGACGAAGCGGTAGATGCCTCGGAAAGCGACGGCCGTGTTTACCTGACACTGGGCGACGGCAGCAAGACCACCGGTAACCTGATCGACCTGAGCATGATCGAAGTGACCGGTAACGCTGCGTTCACAGGCACCGACACCACGGCAGACGGCGCCAACATCCGTATGAAAAATAATGGCTGGGTGGATGTCGGCAGCACGTCGTCGCCCGCGCACCTGGACCTCGGCCTGCCCCACACCACGCTGGATGGCAACCTGTACGTGGCCGGTAATTCGTCGCTGGGGCTGAACCTGAGCGCTGCCACCGATGCCCGCCGCCCTGTGCTGGCCGTCAGCGGCACAGCCGAATTCGGCAAAGGTTCGCAGATTCAGCTGGCCGCCAAAGGCAACGACTTCCGCACAGAGGGCACCACTTACACATTGGTGCAAGCCAACGAGCTGCAAGACAACGGGCTGAGCGTCACCAGCAGCTCGTCGCTGCTGAATGTCGACAGCTACGTGGTTGAGAACAATCAGATCGTAAGCAAGGTCACTGCCAAAGGCGCGGCTGAAGTCGGCAATGTGATCGCTGACATCGGCGGCTCGCATAACGCACAACAGGCTGGCGCGGCGTTCACCGAAGTCACCCGCCAATTGGCACAGCTCAGCCCGCAAGACCCGCTGTTTCAGCACTACGTCAACGCTTCCAACAACCCTGAAGCGCTGAAAAAACTGGCAGAACAACTGGCGCCAGATGTGAACGGCGGCGCCACCCAGGCGGCGACCACCAGCCAAACCTTGATCAGTAACGTGACGGGCAACCGTACCGGCGGCGGACGCGGCCTGTCGTCTGGCGACACGCTCAAAGAGACCGGCGTATGGGTGCAAACCCTGTACAGCGATGCCAATCAGGACATGCGCGATGGCGTGGCCGGGTTTAATGCGTACAGCCGCGGGATCGCGGTCGGCGCAGACGGCAAGCTCAACGATCAGCTGACGCTGGGTCTGGCGTACAGCTACTTGAACACCGATGTGAACGGCAAAGCGGGCAGCAAAACCGAAGTCGACAGCCATGCATTCACCCTGTACGGCGGTTTTGAGCAAGGCAATTACTTCGTTGACGCGGCGCTGACCTACGGCATGAACGACAACGACAGCCAGCGCAGCATCGGTAACACCAAGGCCAAAGCCGACTACGACAGCAACCTGTTCGGCGTGAACCTGGTGGGCGGTTACACCTACCACATCACGCCCGACCTGCTGATCGAGCCACGCATCGCTGCGCGCTACAGCCTGGTAGATATCGACGGCTACCGCGAAAAAGGCTCGTCGGCTGCATTGAAGGTCAAGGATCAACGCTACGAAGTGGCAGAGCTGGGCGCAGGCTTTCGCGTAGCAGCCAGCTACCCGCTGGGCCAGGGCACACTGACGCCGCAAGCCAAGTTGATGGCGTTCCACGATTTTGCCGCGGATGAAGCCAGCAGCACCTCGACCTTCACCCTCGGTAATACGCCGTTCGTGACCAGCGGTGCCAACGCCGTGCGCAACAGCTATGAAGCCGGTGTCGGCGCCGATTACCGCCTGGGTGCCGTGACGCTGGGCCTGAGTTACGACTATGTCGGCAAATCAGGTTTCGACGCCGATACCTTCTCGGCCAAAGTGCGTTACGACTTCTGATGAAGCCTTCAGGCCCCAACCCGCGCTCGCGGGTGGGTGTCTGGCCGTTGGGCATGGCGTTGTTGTTTAGCGCCCTGCTCGGCGGTTGTCAGACGCCACTTCAGGCGTTGCAGGAACAGGCATCACGCCAGCAGCAACGGCTTGATGTTATCCACACCCCGAATTTTCCCTTGATGCTGGCCCTGCCCTCGCCAGCGCCCGTTTCGTCGCGCATTCGCGTGTACCTGGAAGGCGACGGCCATGCGTGGGCGACGCCCCGTCAGCCAAGCCTGGACCCCAGCCCTCACGACTTGATGATGGCACGCCTTGCATTCAGCGATCCCGTGCCGAGTGTGTACCTGGCGCGTCCGTGTCAGTTTGTCAGCGCCCGCGCATGCACCCCGCTGATGTGGACGGATCGGCGTTTCAGCCCTGAGGTGTTGTCGAGCCTCGATCAGGCACTGGATCAGATCAAGGCACGGCTGGGCAATCAGGACTTTGAGTTGGTGGGGTATTCGGGCGGCGCTGCGTTAGCGTTGCTGCTGGCCAGCCAACGCGAGGATGTGGCGCAGGTGCAGACGCTGGCCGGGAACCTCAGCCCGCGTCAGTGGGTGGCGCTGCAACAGCTCAGCCCGCTGACCGGATCGCTTGAGCCACTGGACAGGCGCCAGCGTTTGACCCGGATCGTCCAGCGGCATTTTGTGGGCAGCGATGATCGAATCGTGCCGCCCGGGCTACTCGTTCGCTACCGTCACGCACTGGGCGCTGCACGCTGCCTGCAATCGGTTGTGGTGCCCGGTGCCAGCCACGGCAGCGGTCTGGAACAGGCCTGGCGCCAGTGGCGCGATCAACCGATTCTCTGTCAGCCCTGAAAACCAAAACGCCCCGACCGGTGATCCGGCTCGGGGCGTTTTTCGTTCAGCGGTTCGGCCTGCAGCGCAGGCCGGCGGCATCAGAATACGTTGATCGGGTAATCAACGAAGATGCGCAGCTCGTTACCTTCTTTGTTGTACTGGTCGGCGTTGTTCGACACGCGCAACCATGAGCCGCGTACACGCACGCTCAGGTCTTTGACCGGGCCGCTTTGCACGACGTACTTGGCCTGGTTGTAGATTTCGCGCTCGGTGCCACGGCCACGGTCGGAACCGTCGTCGATGTTGCTGCCGCGCACGTAAGCGATGTTGTAGGTCAGACCCGGAATGCCCACAGCGCCGAAGTCGAAGCCATAACCCAACTGCCACGAACGCTCGTCTTTGGCGTTGAAGTCGGACCAGTAGGAGTTGGCCAGCAAGATGGTGTTGCCGCCGTCGCCCACGCCGCCTGCGTTGCGGTAGCCGCCGTAGGGGTAGCCGATTTCGCCGGTGCTTTGCTGGTACGCCAGGATCAACGAGTGAGCGCCGAACGCGTAGGTGGTCGCCAGGCTCCAGATTTTGTTGTCCTGACCGTCGACTTCCAGCACATCGCGCGCGTAATCGGAGTTGACGTGGGTGCGGTAGCCGTTGAAGTCAAACGTCAGCGACTGTTTGTCTTGCAGCGGCAGCACGTAGGTCATGCCCAGGTATTGCTTGCGCAGCACGTCTTCCATGTCGGAGGCGTACAACGAGGCGGAGAAGTTATCGGTGAACTTGTAGCTACCGCCGAACACGTTGATGCTTTTCAGGTCGCCGCTGTCACGGGCGTCGGCGCTTTTACGCGACTCGGCGGTGAAGCGACCGACGTTGAGTTCCAGGCCGTCGATTTCTTTGGAGGTCAACAACGTACCGGTGAAGCTTTCTGGCATCAGACGCGAGTTGTCGTACATCAGCACCGGCAAGGCAGGCATCTGGTCGCCGTACTTGAGTACGGTGTTGGAGACGCGGAACTTCACCGCAGCGCCGGCCTTGGCAATGTCTTTGGCCGCTTTGCCGCTATCGCCAACCTTGAAGAAATCGATACCGCCAGCGCCACTGAGGTTACCCTCGCTGCCCAGACGCAGTGCGTAAATGCCGAAAGCGTCCACACCCACACCCACGGTGCCTTGGGTGAAGCCGGAGGTGAAGGTGCCCAGGAAGCCTTGACCCCACTCGGCTTTGCGGTCTACGCCGTTTTTGTAGTCGCGGCTAATGTAGGCGTTGCGCGCCAGCACATTCAGATGGCTGTCTTCTACAAAACCTTTTGCGTCAGCTTGATCGTTAGCCATGGCCTGGGTAGCACTGAGTACGCCCAACGCGAGAAGACCTATCCGTTTGTTCAACATATTATTTTCCTTATTGCTGGATAAAGGCGCGCTGTGGGTTTCAAGCTGAAACATTGAGTGGTGGTTGCTTCACATAAACAAAAAAGGCCGGCACAAAGACACAATGCTGGCCTTTCGAAGAGTTGGTGTATGGCTTATAGCCACAGGCGTTGGCAGGAATCCTATCCGCCGTTACATCCGGGTGTCAATTTGATGAAACTTCCATCGCCTTTGAATGTCAGGCGATCCATTGCCACCACGCCCGGTATTACTCCGCACACCCATCCAGACCGCAGGCTGGCGCCGAGTTGGAAGGCTTATGGGCACCAGTAGCGGCCAGTTGTCGCAGCCATTGGGCGAAGGCCTGCGGGTTGCCCAGCCAAGGGCTTATATCCACAACCTGATACAGCCTCTCACGCTCAAGCACCAATGTCGGAAACCCTTGGCCGCCCACATCGGCCAGTAACCTGCGACTGGCCTTGAAGTGCGCGCGCGTGACCTCGCCGTTGCACGCGTCATACGCCGCGAGAAACGCATGCACATCCAGGCCCATTTGCGCCGCCACGGCCATCAGCACGTCTTCATCTGCAATCCGGCGCCCTTCGACATAGTGAGCAATCTGCAAACGCCCCAGCAGGTCAAGACCGCGCCCGGCCAATTGCTCGGCGGCCAAGACAGCCGTGGTGGGCGGCGCCGAATCGAAGACCGCGCTGGTGTCGCGCAACAAGCCATCGAAGTAGGCGTCGCCAAACACCTGCCCGGTGTGTTCGGCAATGCGTTTGTCATGGGGCATTACATAGTCACGCAACTGCGCGGACACCGGACGCCGATGACTGTCGATCATCATTCCGCCGCTGTGGGCGACCACCGGCAAAATGGCACGGGCAGCGTCAATCAATGGCTTGGCGCCGTAGCACCATCCGCACAGGGGGTCGTAGATGTAGTGCAAGGTCGTAGCAGCGGTCATGAACAGTCTCAAGCGAGGTAAACATCAGGTGGCAAGCCTAGCGCCGAGACGTGCCCTGAAAAAACGCTGAAAGGGTGCTTAGTGTATTTCGTGAATCGTTCAGATCCAGTGTTTACTACGGGTTAATCGATACAGCAACATTCAGACACAAACTTTCCGCTGAAGCAACTGGTAATGATAAACAGATACCAACAAGAACCATTATCATCCGCGACCTAAAAAATAATACTCGCTTTAACCTTCACGGAAGTTTCTCAACCATGCGTTCCCTCTGCCGCTTTACGCCCTTTAAATTGGGGCTGTGTGCATGCCTGTACGTCGGATTCAGTAGCGCTGCCACCACCCTTCCCGAAACCTCGGTCAATGCCACCGAAACCGACCTCGATGACCCGCGGGTCAAAGAGGTCACGACCGCGACCCGTACCTCAACACCCCCGCGGTATGTGCCGCAAGCCATTGATTCGGTCAAAACCAGCAACCTGATGGATTACGGCATCAACACGCTGGGCCAGGCCTTGAGCGGCATTCCCAACGTCAGCAGCACGGCGGACACCCGCTTCGACAGCTTGCGCATTCGCGGCTTTGACGCCAGTAACGACTTTTACCTCGATGGCATTCGCGACGACAGCCAGTACGTGCGCGACTTGCACAACATTGAACGCATCGAAGTGCTCAAAGGTCCGGCCGCCGTGCTGTATGGCCGCGGCAGTCAGGGCGGGATCGTCAACCGCATCAGCAAAATGCCTCAATACGGGCGCCCGTCCAGCATTCAGGCGCAAGGAGGCACAGACGATTTTCGCAGCCTGTACGCCGACCTCAGCGCCGACCCGAGCGACACCCTCAGCCTGCGCTTGAACATGGGCAACGAAGACAAAAACAGCTTCCGCGATCATGTCAGCGGCAACCGCCAACTGTTTGCGCCGTCGATGAGCTGGCAAATCACCCCGGACCTCAATTGGTTGGTGCAGTACGAATACAGTCGCTACAACCGCACCCCGGATCGCGGGATCCCGAGTGTTGACGGACGGCCTGCCGATGTCAGCCGGGGTACTTCGTATGGCGGGCAGAACGACTTCATCGACGACAAGACCCAAAACCTGCGTTCACGGCTCACCTATGAATTGAACGGGAACTGGCAACTGCGCCACACCCTGGGCATTTTCACGCTCGACAGCCAGTTCGAGAACACCTACCTGACCGGCTACGACGCCAAGACCCGCAAGGTGAGCCGCCAGAGCTGGCAGCAAGACATGACCACCCGCAACGTCTTCAACAACCTCGAATTGGAAGGTGTGTTTGATACGTTCGGGTTGGAACACCGCCTCCTGACCGGTCTGGAGCTGGGCAGTCAGCGCCGTGACCCCAAGCTTTACAGTGCCAAGGGCGTGCCCGGCGTGGACCTGTACAACCCGGATCGCCGCCTTCGCCCGACAGGCCCGATGGCGCTGTCCAGTGACAACCACACTGAAGTCGAAAGTCAGGGCCTGTATGTACAGGACCAGGTCCGCCTCAACGACCAATGGCAGGTACTGGCCGGTTTGCGCCATGACCGGTTTGAAGTCGACACCACCAGCAACCTGAAAAGCATTTCGCAAACCCGTAACAGTCACGGCACCAGCCCGCGCCTTGGGGTGGTCTGGACGCCGCTGGAAAACCACACGTTCTATGCCTCGTGGACTAAAACCTTCTCCCCGGTGGGCGGCGGTTTGATCGGCATCACGCCGGGAGCATCGGGCAACACCAACGACCTGAGCCCCGAGCTGACCAAGCAAAAAGAAATCGGCGTGAAAAGTGACTGGCTGAACGAGCGGCTGAGTACCACGCTGGCGGTCTACGAACTGGCGCTTTACAACCGCCGCACCAAAGACCCGGAAAACCCGGAAATCACGTTGCTGTCAGGCTTGCAGCGTTCGCGGGGCATCGAGCTGACGGCCAGCGGCAAATTGGGCGGCAACTGGTACATGCGCGGGGGTGTCGGCGTGCAGGACGCCACCGTGGTCAAGGACAACAACGGCTTTGAAGGCAAGCGCATCAATGGTGTGGCCAAGCGCAACGGCAGTCTGTTCCTGACCTGGAAACCGGAAATGGGCTGGTACGCTGAAACAGGTCTGACGCTGGTGGGGCAGCGCTATGCCGATAACCAGAACACTGTAGTGCTACCGGGTTATGGCCGTTGGGATGCATTGGCGGGATATCGGGAAAAAGAGTGGGAGGTCAGCGGCGCGTTGACCAACCTCACTGACCGCGACTATTACGCGTCCGCCACCAGCGGTTCGCAAATCATGCCCGGCGAACCCCGCAGCTTGGTGGTGACTGGCAAATACAGCTTCTAAACGTTGAACCTGTAACCGTGGCGAGTAACGCGGGGTTGCCTGGGGCACCGCCTTCGCGGTCTCGTGCCTCGCCAGCGGCGACAGTCAACGTTTCAACTCATCAACACACCCGACAGGGCCTCCAGTTCTGCCTCGCTGAACAACCCGGCCGGGTAGCGTTCGCGAAGAAGTTGATAGGTAGACTGGCCTGGCTGGTTGCAGGGTCCTTTGCGTTTAAACCAATTGGCCAGAACGACAAGCGACTCGTGACTCACAGGTTGTGGTCGCGAACCTCGCTCGCAAAATACGTTCATGACAGCGCTCTCCAGGTACTTGAGCGGCAAATGTACTCAAGGTGTGTGACAGAACATCGCCGCGAGTAGCGCGACATGCCCGGCATGGCTCCCTTTCAAGATTTTTAACAAACTCTTTTACAGAATTTATACGCGTAATTACGGACTCATTTTTTGACCTGAAACAAAAAACCCGCCGTTATTACAAACGGCGGGCTTTTTATTCATTCAACAAAGCTACAAGGCGTCTGGGTCAGGCCTTGTGGGGCGCTGGCTGTTGTTGCGTCAGGCAGTGAATATTGCCGCCACCCAACAACAACTCGCGACCCGGCACCATCACCACTTCGTGTTGCGGGAAGAGGTCTTGCAGGATGGCCTTGGCCTGGGCGTCCATCGGGTCATCGAAGCTTGGCGCAATGATGCCGCCGTTGACGATCAAAAAGTTCACATAAGAACCGGCCAGTCGCTGCGACGGGTGGCGGTCCTGGCTGCCCACCACTTTGTCGACGCCATCGCACTCTTCCTGGGTGGCATACAGTGGCCCCGGAATCGGCATTTTATGCACCACGAATGGGCGGCCTTTAGCGTCGGTGCTGGTCAACAGCACATTCATCGCCGCGTGGCAGCGCACATAGTTCGGATCGCGCTCGTCGTCGGTCCAGGCCAGCAACACTTCACCGGGGCGCACGTAACAGCAGAAGTTATCCACATGGCCGTCGGTTTCGTCGTTGAACAGACCGTCCGGCAGCCAGATGATTTTGCTCACTGCCAAATTGGCGCGCAGCACGTCTTCGATTTCTTCGCGTGACAAATGCGGGTTGCGGTTGCGATTGAGCAGGCACTCGGCCGTGGTAATCAGCGTGCCTTCGCCATCGACATGAATCGAGCCGCCCTCGAGCACGAAACGCTCGGTGTAATAACGCGGGCACCGCTCGATTTCCAGCACCTTGCTGCCCACCTGCTGGTCGCGGTTCCACGGCGCATACAGACCGCCTTCAAAACCGCCCCATGCGTTGAAATCCCAGTTCACGCCGCGCACTTCGCCGCTGTCGTTAATGACGAAGGTCGGGCCGCTATCACGCACCCAGGCGTCATCGCTGGACATCTCGACCACACGAATATTCGGCACATCCAAGCGGGCACGGGCATTTTCGTACTGACCGGCCGACACACAGACCGTCACCGGCTCAAAGCGCGCAATGGCCTTGGCCACAGCGGCGTGCGCGGCCTGAGCGGGCTTGCCACCCAAACGCCAGTTGTCCGGGCGCTCGGGCCAGATCATCCAGGTTTGGGTGTGCGGCGCCCATTCGGCCGGCATGTAAAAACCGTCTGCGCGGGGCGAACTGTGCAAAAGAGTGGTCATTGAAATCAGGGCTCCAAAAATCCGTCGAGGTTGGGTTGAGCCAGCGCACGGCCCGCCATCACAGAACAGTGGACGTCCGGTGGGGCGGACGTCAACACGCAGCCCTCTTATAGCCGACAAATATCTACTTTTAAAACGTTTTCAGAGGATCGGTACGTTTAAATTGGTTTTTAGGTCGATATATATCGATAAATTCAGGATAAATGCCTTAACCCTTTGCCTCATTCATTCCCTCACCTGCTCAGTAGCACTTGCACCGCTCCGCGCATCCCCACAAGCTATGCGCCAATTGTTTGTACACCGTCAGGGAATAAGGGATATCCACATGCGCATTTTAGTTACCGGCGGCGCCGGTTTTATTGGTTCAGCTCTGATCCGTCACCTGATCCAGAACACCGGGCACGAGGTCCTCAACCTCGACAAACTGACCTACGCCGGCAACCTCGAATCGCTGCACAGCATTGCCACCAACACCCGCTACGAGTTCGTGCAGGCCGATATCGTCGACCAGGCCACCGTCAGCGCTGTAATTGAGCGCTTCCAGCCGGAGGCGATCATGCACCTGGCGGCCGAATCCCACGTTGACCGTTCCATCGACGGCCCGTCGGACTTCATCCAGACCAACATCGTTGGCACCTACAGCCTGCTGGAAGCCACGCGCGCTTATTGGCTCACGCTTGAAGAACCGGCGAAAAGTGCGTTCCGTTTCCACCACATTTCCACTGACGAAGTGTATGGCGACCTGCATGGCGTGGATGACCTGTTCACTGAAACCACTCCGTATGCGCCAAGCTCGCCGTACTCGGCCAGCAAGGCCGCTTCGGACCACTTGGTCCGCGCCTGGAACCGCACCTACGGCTTGCCGGTGTTGCTGACCAACTGCTCGAACAACTACGGGCCATTCCATTTCCCGGAAAAACTGATCCCGCTGGTGATCCTCAATGCACTGGCGGGCAAACCGCTGCCGGTCTACGGCAATGGCCTGCAAGTACGTGACTGGTTGTATGTGGAAGACCATGCCCGCGCCCTGTTGAAAGTCGTGACCGAAGGCGTGGTGGGCGAGACCTACAACATCGGCGGCCATAACGAGCAGAAGAACATCGACGTGGTGCGTGGCATCTGCACCCTGCTTGAAGAGCTGGCACCTCAGCACCCGGCTGGGGTGGCACACTTCGCAGACCTCATCACCTTCGTCAAGGACCGTCCGGGCCACGACCAGCGCTACGCCATTGACGCCAGCAAAATCGAGCGCGAGCTAGGCTGGGTGCCGGAAGAAACCTTCGAAACCGGTTTGCGCAAAACTGTGCAGTGGTACCTGGACAACCTTGAATGGTGCCAACGCGTTCAGGACGGTAGCTATCAGGGCGAGCGTCTAGGCTCTACAGAACCCAAAGACCTGATTGCATGACCATGGGCTCGCCTGAATTGAAAATTCTCATCAGCGGTAAAACCGGCCAAGTGGCCATGGAGCTGCAAAAACGTCTGGCCGATTTGGGCGAGTTGATCGTGCTGGGTCGCGATCAACTGGACCTGAGTCAGCCTGAGCAAATCCGTGCGCAGGTGCGGGCACATGCGCCTGATCTGATCATCAACGCAGCCGCCTACACGGCCGTGGACCAGGCCGAAAGCGACGTCGACGCCGCGAATGCGATCAACGCCACAGCGCCCGGTATTTTCGCTGAGGAAGCCAAGGCACTGGGCATCCCGCTGATTCATTACTCCACCGATTACGTGTTTGATGGCAGTAAAGAATCGCCCTATACCGAAGACGACCCAACCAACCCGTTGAGCGTCTATGGCCACAGCAAGTTGCTGGGTGAAAAAGCCATTGCCGCGACAGGGTGTCAGCACCTGACACTGCGCACCAGTTGGGTCTACTCCTCGCACGGTAAAAACTTCCTGCTGACCATGCAGCGCATGCTGCAAGAAAAACCGGAACTGCGCATCGTAGCGGACCAGATCGGCGCGCCTACGTGGGCGGGCACCATTGCCAACAGCACGCGGGCCTTGATTGAGCGCTGGCAAGCAGGCAACCCTGGCACTTGGGGCGTTTACCACCTCACGGCCCATGGCCAAACCTCATGGTTCGGCTTTGCCCAGGCCATCGGTGAACAGTTGCTGGCGCTGGACAAGCCATGCGCCGTGCTCGAAGCCATCCCTTCAAGCGCCTATCCAACGCCTGCCAAACGTCCGCTTAATTCACGACTTGATTGCAGTCGGCTGGCGGCTGACTGGGGCGTTACGCAGCCCGACTGGCACACGGCGCTGCGCGAGTGCATGGCCGAGCAAGGCTAAACATCGGACGCGGATAGCTAAAAACCGCAGGTATACTGCGCCGTACTCTTGCGGCGTAGTTTCAACATGATCAAAACCCCTCCCGTGCCTCGCAGACCTCGCTGGCGCAGCCTCGCATTACTGGCCTTGTGTCTGGCGCCGTTGTTGTGGCCGTTGCAGCATCTGGCCGAGCGTTATTACCGCAGTGAACTGGCCGGGCAAAATCGCCAGACCCTCGATCTCTACGTCGCCAACCTGCTGGGCACGCTGCATCGCTATGAAGTGCTGCCGCAAATCCTTGGTGAACTGCCTACCCTGCGCGCCCTGCTGGCAGACCCGGAAAACCCGCAAATTCTCAGCCACGCCAACCAGTTACTCAATGAAATCAGCACCCAGACAGGGGCCGAGGTCATGTACCTGATGGATGCCCACGGCGATACACTGGCCGCCTCTAACTGGGACAAGCAAGACAGCTTTATCGGCCGCAACTTCGCCTTTCGCCCTTACTTCAGTGAAGCGATGGACGGCAAACTGGGGCGCTTCTTCGGGCTGGGCACCACCTCCGGCAAACGCGGTTATTTCTTTGCCGCGCCCGTCGTCGAGGGTGACAAGAAAATCGGCGTGCTGGTGGTCAAGGTTGACCTCGACCACACCGAGCGCCTGTGGGGGCAAACGCCGGAACAGCTGATGGTCACCGACCCCAATGGCGTGGTCATTCTGACCTCGCGCCCGGAGTGGCGCTTCAGGGCCACCCGCGAACTGACACCGCAAGAGCAGCAGTCGATCTTTGCCATCCTGCCCTACCCGACCCGCGACCCGAAGCCGCTGAACCTGAACCTCAGCAATTGGTTGGTACAAACCCAGGGCATCGACGAAACCGGCTGGAGCGTCAACATCCTCGCCCCGCGCACCTTGATCGACCGCCCGGTACGCACTGTGCTGGCCATCGGTGGCGCCACGCTGCTGGTGGTGATGTTGCTAATTGGTTTGATGATGCAGCGTCGTCGTCACTACATGGAGCGCATCGCCTTTGAAGCCAAGGCCCGCCGCGAACTGGAAATGCGCGTGGCAGAGCGCACCAGCGACCTTGAAGGGCTGAACCGGCGCCTGCGCGAAGAAGTGCTGGAGCGCGAACATGCGCAACAAGAACTGGTACGTGCGCAGGACGATCTGGTGCAGGCCGGCAAGCTGTCTGCGCTAGGCACCATGTCAGCGAGCATCAGCCACGAGTTGAATCAGCCGCTGGCCGCCATCCGCAGCTACGCCGAAAATGCCGAGGTCTTGCTGGACCACCAACGCATCGACGACGCACGCGGCAATCTCAAGCTGATTAACGAGCTGACCGGGCGCATGGCGTCGATCATTGCTCACCTGCGGGCCTTTGCGCGGCGCGATCGCCATGCCCCGGAAAGCGTCGCCTTGCAACCTGCGCTGGATGACGCGCTGGCCTTACTGGCCAAACGTCGGCGCAGCATGGAAGTCGAGTTGATTCGCGACTTGCCTGCCGCCACGCTCTGGGTTGAAGCCGGAGAAACACGCCTGCGCCAAGTGCTGGGCAACCTGTTGGCCAATGCCCTCGACGCGCTGACCGAAAAAGGTCCGCCGAGGCGGTTGTGGTTGAGTGCCGAATCCACCCCGGAGGGCGTCACCGTGTGCATCCGCGACAACGGGCCGGGTTTCTGCATGGAGGCGCTTGGCCGCGCTGGCGAGCCGTTTTACACAACCAAAACCCGAACCCAGGGGCTAGGCCTGGGCCTTGCCATTTGCGACACCCTGATTCGAGCCTTTGGCGGCGAATTGCTGTTTGCCAACCATAAGGAAGGCGGCGCCTTAATCACCCTACGACTGCGCGCAGGCGCGCCGGGCGTCAGCCTGCAAGCTTCAGAGGATTCCAGGTCATGAGCCAACCCATCGACGAGAAGGTCCAGGTCATCCTGATCGATGACGACCCGCACCTGCGTCAAGCGCTGTATCAAACCCTCGACCTCGCAGGCCTGAACGTCCTGCCGCTGGCCGAAGCCACCGGCCTTGCCGGGCGCATCGAGCGCAACTGGCCGGGTGTGGTGGTCAGTGACATCCGCATGCCCGGCATGGACGGACTTGAACTGCTGGCCGAACTTCACGCCCAGGACCCCGAACTGCCGGTGTTGCTGATTACCGGCCATGGCGACGTGCCCCTCGCGGTACAAGCCATGCGCTCCGGGGCCTACGACTTTCTGGAAAAACCCTTTGCCAGCGACGCTTTGCTGGAGGGTGTGCGCCGCGCCCTGGCCTTACGCGCGCTGGTGCTGGACAACCGCAGCCTGCGCATGGCCCTGAGTGACCGCCAGCAACTGAGTACGCGACTGGTCGGCCTCTCGCCCCCGATGTTGCGCCTGCGCGAGCAAATCGGCGCACTGGCTGCCACCAAGGCCGACGTGCTGATTCTGGGTGAGACCGGCTCCGGCAAAGAAGTGGTCGCCCGGGCGTTGCACGACTTGTCGAGCCGCCGCGACGGCCCGTTTGTGGCAATCAACGCTGGGGCGCTGGCCGAATCCGTCGTAGAAAGCGAGTTGTTCGGCCACGAGCCGGGCGCCTTCACGGGCGCGCAAAAGCGCCGGATCGGCAAGTTCGAATTTGCCAATGGCGGCACGCTGTTCCTCGACGAAATCGAAAGCATGAGCCTGGACGTGCAGGTCAAGTTACTGCGTCTGCTGCAAGAGCGCGTCGTCGAACGCCTGGGGGGGAACCAGTTGATCCCGCTGGACATCCGCGTGATTGCTGCCACCAAGGAAGACCTGCGTCAGGCCGCCGATCAGGGCCGCTTCCGCGCCGACTTGTATTACCGGCTCAACGTTGCCCCATTGCGCATCGCCCCGTTGCGCGAGCGTGGCGACGATGTACTGATGCTCTTCAAGTACTTTGCAGACGAAGCCAGTGCCCGCCACGGCCTGACCCACAACGTGTTGCAACCTGCACAACGCAGCTTGCTGCTGCGACACGCCTGGCCGGGCAACGTACGCGAACTGCAAAACGTCGCCGAGCGTTTTGCATTGGGGCTTGAGCTGGCGCTGGACAATGAGTCTGCCGATGCCCCGCCATCGTCTAGCCTTGAAGGTTCAGGCAAATTGAGCGAGCAGGTCGAGCATTTCGAGAAAAGCCTGATCATGGCCGAACTCGAACGCTCCCACAGCTCCATGCGCAGCCTGGCCGAAGCGTTGGGCGTGCCGCGCAAAACCTTGCACGACAAGCTGCGCAAGTACGGCCTGCACTTTGAAAGCGGCAGCCACGCCAACCCCGATGAACTTGAGTGATTTGACCAAAGAGGCCTGCATGAACCGCGACAGTCGTTACCTGGAATCCATCCTCCACCACGACATCCCGCTGACCCGCGAAATGGGCCTCAAAGTCCTCGGCTGGCATGACCGGCAGCTGCGCCTGCAGTTGCCGCTGAGTGCCAACATCAACCACAAGAGCACCATGTTTGGCGGCAGCCTGTACTGCGGCGCGGTATTGGCGGGCTGGGGCTGGTTGCATTTGAGGCTACGTGAAGCAGGCATTGAAGACGGGCACATCGTGATTCAGGAGGGCCATATCAGCTACCCGCTGCCGGTCACGCAGGACGCGATTGTGCTGTGCGATGCGCCGGACGAGGCGGCATGGAACAAGTTTTTGAGCATGTACACACGCCATAGCCGCGCGCGCCTGACACTGCAAACCCGGGTCATCAATACAGACGGCGAAGAAGACGCCGTCCGCTTCAGCGGCCAGTATGTGTTGCATCGTTGACCCTGG